>JASIAM010000226.1 GCA_030041985.1 Bryobacteraceae bacterium
CGGGCCCAAATTCCAGATGGTGGCCGGGTCCTCAATCAAAAACGTAAACGCGTGGTGATCCAAGAGCGGTAAAACACGCGCGGCGTCGGCACCGATAGCGTCCCGCATGTTCTTGTCGAATCGATCGTCTACCTGAGTGACCACTAGATCCAGATCCGGTTTCGTATGCCGTATCGACTCCAGAACGCCGAGCCACTCCTCCTGAATCTTGCCCGCCAGTTCGCTGCGAAAATCGAGAAACGTCCTTTGCGAAGTCGAATCTTTTCGAGAGCTGAACAACAAGATCGGATCGAAGCCCTTCTCCGACTGGAACAGTTTCCGCACATCATCGTTCATCGGCGTGAAGCGGGAGGGGTTGCTAATTCCTTCCAGCGACTCGAAATACAGTTCCGCCAAATTCGCACCGTCCCAATCGTATTGCTCGAGCAGGCGGCGCACGCCCTTGGAAACGGCCTCGAAGCAATTCCGGTTCGTGAGATTCATCAGCTTGCGCCAATCCAGCTCCGCATCCTGCAACAGCGCCGTTTTTTCCCGCCATTCCGGATGATCCTTCCAAAATTGATCACTGACGTGCGGCAGTTCAAACCAGGCGTATACCAGGATTCCCGCACGGTGGCATGCGTCGATCAGTTTCTGAAGATAGGCGTCACCATCCGGGGTCCCATCATAGAAGTGCCAGGCGGAAACCTGCAGGGCTGAAATTCCTGCTTTGCGCCAGCGCGCAGCGAAGTAGTCCAGATCGACCCGCGAACGATACGCCGAATCGAAGAACGCCCAGAGGCCCGGGGTTCGGAACGGCGCTTCCACTCCCAAATCGCACAGCGCGGCCAGCAAATACGGAAAGCGTTCATAGCCTCGCTCTCCGGGAGGAACGGCCACCCACAACACGCCGCCTGCGCCTCGCCGCAGGCCTGCGGTCATAGGAGCACCGGTCCAGCGTTCCCGCGCAAAGACATGCGCGCCCTCTGGCAACTCGAATACCGGCAGTTCCAAACCCTTCTCCCAAACGATCGGAAGCTTGGGATTATGCACATCGGTCAGGCTGGTAACGCGAACATTCTCCTTACCGCGCCGGAATCCAAATAACTCTGCCAGTGACGACTCGCCCTCCAAAATCAGCACCGCACCCTTTTCGACGCGAGCCGTCCAGTCATTCGAGGCCGGAGCGCCGGTCCGTGCAACAAAAATGTGCGCCATGTTGGCCGGCTTTTGCTCAAGGCCAATCGATGAAAGAATGGCAGGCCAAGCCCCCGCATCATCGGAGAGCACGCTGAAATAGGGCATTTCCGCGGCCGATGCGGTGGAAGCGAGGGCCACCAAGGCCATGCTAACGAGTAAACGCATACCAAACTCCTGCACGCACATCAAAATAGTGAGGCACCGGGTACGACCCGTGAATGAGGTACGCCCCCTCCATCGTGTCCACCATGACGTACATCGGCGGCGGCATCAGAGGCGAGTGAAACCGGATACCAGGACCTAATTCTATGAAATTGGCCCAGCCCTCCCGCTGCGAATCCAGCGTGGCGTTGACATTCCAGTACACCTGCGCTCGTAACGACTTCGGCCCAAAACTGTATCCGAAACGCGTCTGCTGATAAAGAAGGAAATCGTTGCCGAACTGGCTGATGAACAGGGCGTCCGTATTGGAAGCGGCGAACAGCCCGGTGGATTCAGCCGTCAGGGACGTGCCGAAATTCCGGGCCACGTTCAGTCCACCCCGATAATCCGGCACCATGTGACCCGTTATGTAACTCACCGCGGAGCCGGCTTCGGCCCAGCCCATAATCCCATGCCATGGAACCGTAGCCACGCCGACCCCCACAATAAACGAGCTCTGCGACAAATACTGCGGCGATACGGCTCCAATCGTCACCCGTGTGTCTCCGATAAATCGCGTGGTGAAGTAGGGGTGAATGCGAGACCGCGGACGCCACTCCGCCTTGAACTGCCCGTAGGAAAATAGATCGTGCCAGCGCGTTGAAAAAATCGGGAACATCCACACTGTGATCCGCACCTGCTCATTCGAGCTGCGAAGGTTCTTCCACGCTTTCAAGGCTTCCGCGGAAATCTTGGGGTCGGTGCTGTGCCGCGCGAGGTCGAACCACCGCACTGCATCGCCATCCTGGTGCAGCATGTTATAAGCCCACCCCATTTGCAGCATCACGTTGAAATCGCCCGGCTCGGCTTCGTGGGCAATCTGCAAATACTTGAGGGCATCCTTCATGTAGCCGGCCTTCATGCTGCGCTCGGCCATTACTTTCGCATCGATCGATACCGGTTTTGTGTCCTCCGAACGCTGCTTCAACACCTGCGGCATCCGCAACACGGCGCGCACCCGATTGGCGAGGTCGTCATCAGACCCCGCCAGCACCCGCTCAAACAGCGGCATTGCCCCGGCTACATCCCCACGCCCGAAACGCAGAAACCCGAGCTGCGTCGCGGAGAGCAAATCATCCGGCGCTTGCTCGGTCAACATGCCGAACTCCTGCTCTGCTTCCGGCTGCTTGTTCATCCGCAAAAGCAGGTATGCCAGTTCGCGCCGCAGTTCCACGTTGTTGGGATCCAACTCCAGCGCCTTCTGGAATTCAGAAACGTACGGATACCGGTCCGGCAGTAATTCCCTGGCCATTTCCGCGGCGCGGGGTTCCCCTCCGCGCGAGGCTGCGAGCAGCGCTGCATTGGCATCTTCCAGCCGATTGAGCGCTTTCCACGCGCGGCCCAAATCCACCAGCACTGACCGCCGGTCGGGCAGTAGTCGCCAGGCTTTCTCGTAATGCTCCGACGCCAGTTCCAGCTCATCGCGCTGTTCGGCCAACGTGGCCAGTTCATAATGCGCATTGAAATCGTCCGCGCCCTTGGCGATCGCTTCTTGCCAACGCGCAATGCCTGCCGCCAGCGGATCGTCAATATTGTGAAACGCCTGCTCCGCCACGGCATTTCCCGTCTTGCGGATGCGGTCGAAGATGCGGCGCGCCTGGGCTTGTTCCTTGGTTTCGTAGCATAGGAAGGCGTATTCCATGGCTACCTGCACATCGTCGGGGCCGAGGCGCATGGCTTCGCCGAACTGGTCGCGCGCCAGCTCATTTTCTCCGATCTTCAGATACGTATATCCGAGATCTTTGCGGATCGAAGCGCGCCCGGGGGCTAGCTCAATTCCTTTCAGAAAGTCGGCTACCGCCATATCGTAATCGCGCGCCCGCAGCGCGTCATAAGCGCGCGTGAGCGGGGCATACGCAGGATCGGGGGCGGGGCTCGGGCTTTGGGCAACCGCCAAGGCGGCGCCCATTAATATTGCGATAAACAGTACGGCCGCACGCATGTCTCTAGAGAGAGATAGTGCCACCGCCACGCGAATTCTCGCACAATTGAAAAATGAAGTGGAAGCGAGCGAGCGGCATTTTGCTGCACATCACTTCGCTGCCTTCCCGATTCGGCATCGGCGATCTCGGTCCCGAAGCGTTTCGTTTTGCCGATTGGCTTGCTACTGCGGGCCAGCGGATCTGGCAGGTTCTTCCGCTGGGGCCGGTGGGTTATGGAGAAAGCCCTTACGATCTCTTCTCCGCATTTGCCGGAAACCACATGCTGCTCAGCATCGATATCCTCATCGAACACGGCTGGCTTCCTACATCGGTAACTGGTTCCCTTCCCCGATTCCCGCAGAACCGGGTGGCATTCGAGCGCGTGGTCCCCTGGAAAACTCGTCTGTTGCATAGCGCGTTCGAGCATTTTCAAGATCACCGAAGCGCCGCCGATGATGCCGCTTTCATCGCCTTCCGTCACGAGAACTGCGCCTGGCTCAACGACTATGCCCGTTTCATGGCGCTCAAAGAGGCCCCATGGAAACGCCCCTTGGTGGGAGTGGCATTCTCACACCGAAGTCAGCGGCCGCGAAATGGAATATCACCAGTTCCTGCAGTTCGAGTTCTTCCGCCAGTGGAATGCGCTGAAGCAACACTGCGCCGCGCGCAACATTTTTCTCCTAGGCGATCTGCCAATCTATGTAGCCCGCGACAGCGCCGATGTCTGGGCGCACCCCGATTTTTTTCGCACAGACGTCGTCGCCGGTGTGCCACCGGATTACTTCAGCGCGACGGGCCAATTGTGGGGTAACCCCATATACGATTGGGAACGCCTCGCAGCCGACAGTTACCGCTGGTGGATCGAGCGCGGGCGGGCGGCGCTCAAAAGCTTTGACGCGGTTCGTCTCGATCACTTCCGTGGCTTCGAGGCATATTGGGAAGTGCCCGCGGGCGAGACTACTGCGATCCACGGCCAGTGGGTGAAGGGTCCTGGGGAAGAATTCTTTCGCGCGCTCGAAGCGGAGTTGGGCGAGCTGCCCTTTATCGCCGAGAATCTCGGAGTGATTACTCTGGAAGTGGAAGTGCTGCGGCACCGGTTCGGTTTTCCCGGTATGGCCATTCTGCAATTCGCGTTCGGCAACGATCCGCAGGAGCGGGGCTTCCAGCCGCATAATTACACGCCAGAGCTCGCAGCATACACCGGCACGCACGATAATGATACGGTCACCGGCTGGTGGCGCAGTGAAGGCGGCGACAGCGTGCGCACATCGGAAGATAATCGAATCGAGAAGGCCCGCGCTCGGGCTTACCTGGGAACTGATGGCCATCAAATGAACTGGGTTTTAATTCGTACCCTGATGAGTTCCGTTGCGGAAACAGTGCTCGCGCCATTGCAGGATGTTCTCGGCCTGGGCAGTGAAGCCCGAATGAATATTCCCGCCACGGCGAGCCGCAACTGGCGATGGCGTTTCCGTCCAGGCATGCTCACCGATGCGCTTGCCGCGCGCCTAAGCGAGATGGCCTCTTTGTACGAACGGGCGTAATGCGCCATAATTGCGGCGATGACAAAAGTGTTCCATTTCGATGCAGCGCGGGAACGATACCATTGCGATGCCGCCATCGTTTGGTGTTTTGATAATCGCTTTCACCTGGGATTTGCGAAATTCCTTAAACGGATCGGCATTGAGAAGTCCGACGTCATTAAGATTGCCGGCGGTGCCAAGTGCCTGGCTTCCCCCGCAAGCGAAGCAGAGCGCGAGTTCCTGTTGCAGCAAATCCGAACGTCCATTCGCCTTCATGATACGAAGCTCGTGATTTTAATGGTGCACTCCGATTGCGGCGGCTATGGTGGCCTCGAAGCATTCGGCGGCGACAGCGGCGCCGAAGCGCAGCACCATGAAGAAGAACTGCAGCGAGCGGCGGCGTTCCTCCAGGGCGCGATACCGGAAATCGCAGTGCAAAGTTATTTTGTGGATTTCGAAGGTGTCTGGGCGGTGGAAACTGCGAAAGAAATCGCCGGAATCGCGCCATCCTGACCCCGTATTGACAGGCTGGCTACTACAGCATTGGACGGCCTTCGCGAGCTACCAACAGGTCGTGCATATCGTTAGCGTGTTCCTCTTCCTTTGCCAAGATGCTTTCCATCATCACGCGAGTGGTTGGATCCTTATCGCTGAAAAAACGAATCAACTCGCGGTAATGTTCGCACGCGATACGCTCGGCGATCAGGTTCTCCTTAATCATTTCCACCAGATTTCCGCCGACCGCATATTGCGACGCCGACCGTGTAGCCAGACCTTCGGGACTGAAATTTGGCGTCCCTCCAAGCTGGTTGATACGCTCCGCCACAGCACGCATATGGTCCTGCTCTTCCCTGGCGTGCTCGTCGAATTCCTTCTTCACGCTTTCGCTCGCGATGCCGACGGCCGCCACGGCATTCATGGTGTACCGCAGCACACATACGATCTCGGTGGCTAGAACCGTCTGGAGAATTTCGATCGCCTGCTTCACGTCGCCCTGATAATCGGACGTGACCGCGCCTTTTTCGATACTCGCGCGCGCCCGGGAGCGAAGCTCCTCAACGTCAGTGAGGAAAGGCTGCTGGATAGTCATACAGCCATTCTACGGATGCTTTGGCCCGCGTCTGGAACCGCGTCATGCCAAACCGTGCTGATACGCACAGTATCGCTGCCGCAGGCTAACGGGTTGCACTTCGTAGCGCAGACACTGACGTCTCGCGATTGGGCCTTCTTACCCAAACATCCCCAACCCTTCGAACTCTCCGTTGAGCAGGGTCTTGGTGTCCCTGTAGCCCAGCCAACCGGAAATCATGGTCGCGTACACTCGGCGGAAATCGGTCGTATATACAAGGTTGTCGCCTTCGTCGAGTTTGGAAAGGCTGGGGATCTCGCCGTAGTGCCCGCCTTTTACCTTCGTGCCTGCGACGAACATCAGGTTGGCGGCGCCGTGATCCGTGCCTAGGTTGCTGTTTTCGGGAACACGGCGGCCGAATTCGGAAAACACCATCACGGCCACATCGTCGGCGCGGCCGATCCGTTTGAGATCCGTTAGAAACGCCGCGACTGCATCGGATGTGTAGGTCAACAGGCGCTGATGCACATCGTTTTGGAAAACGTGTGTGTCAAAGGCGTTGTTGCGGTAGGAAGTGTAATATAGGCGCGTGGGGAAACCGGCTTCAATCAGCGCCACCACTTTCGGCAGGTCGAGACCGGTGACGCCGTAATCCACCGGCGAGTGATATTTGGACCACGCCTGCTGCACGAGAGACGATGCCGTCTGGGCGCTGCGGGCGATGTCCAGAAGGAATCGCCGCGATGGGTTGTCCCCCTGTTGGCTCGCGGAAGCGGAGCCGGCCAGTACGTCTTTCTCCTCTGCAAATGCCTCGCGGCTGAACTTATTCGGGTCATCAAACACTACCGGCACATGCCGCCGGCTGCGTACCGCCAGCGATTGCTGCGCGCCGATATTCACCAGATAATTCGGCGGCGCATTCGGCGCCATCGCATCCGCTAACCGCCCCACCCAGCCGTATTGCTCGCCGCTGTTGGGCGCCGCGGTCTGCCAGTAGGCCATCGAGGTGAAGTGAGAAAACGAAGGATTCTCGTACCCGCACCCGTGCACGATGGCCAGCTTGCCATCTTTATAAAGGCGCTCAAAACCCACCATGCCACGATTGAAACCGAAATGGTCGTCGATGGGCCGCAGTGATTTTTTGGGGATGCCAAGATTGGGCCGTCGCTTATAGTAGGCATCGTCTCCGTAAGGCACCAGCGTGTTCAGCCCATCGTTGCCGCCGGAGAGTTCGAGCACCACCAGAATTTTGCCATTCGATTCCGCCTCGGCTGCCAGCGCCGTGGCCGCCCTTCCGAATACGCCCACACGCAACGCCGTGCCCGCCGCCACGCTCATTCCGGACAGGCCGGCGCGCAGCACATCGCGGCGGCTCATCTCACTGAGACGATTCTTTCTCATTGCGACCCTCCTCTAAGCCAGTTGATACTCCGGCTGGCTCATCACCAAATGCAGAACCAGCCGCAACGAATCTTCCATGTATGTTTGGGCGGCCGCGATATCGGCGGTGCCCAGTTCTTTGTTCAGAAAAGCGATCATCTTCTGACGCGCATCCTCGCCCGGCGGCACGCGCAGAAACCGCCGGGTGAGATAGTCCACTACTTCGGTGGTGTTGGTTAGATTCGCATCCTTTACCATGCGACGCAAATCCACCGGCGCAATGTCGCGCAAGATCGGTTTCACCCGCTCGATTGCCATTTGCCAGCCGCGGAAACTGCCATAGCGCGTGTTGAAATCCTCGTCGCGGTCGGCCAGCATATTGGATTCCGCCATCACGCCTGTCTTTTCGTCCGGCTTGGTCGCGGCTGTGATATCCATTCCCTCGCGGATGCGATCCGCTACGGTGCGGATGTCACCGGCCCGCGTGTAGCGGTCCGGCGGCAGAAAGTTGATGTCCGGGAACAAAAAATCGCGCGCGAAATTGCCGCGTTCGAGCAACAGGCCGGGCGTGATCCAACTGCGGCCTCCCGCCCAACCTGCCACCGTAGGAGGGGAGTAGAGCTGTTGTCCCAACGGGCCGGTCGCAGAGTTGAAATCCGGCACGCCGGGGACGCTCGCAAGGCCCAGCTTCTTATACGTCGAGACCACAAGCTGCACCGGGCTTTTGATCTGCGTACCAACCGAAGCCTGACTGTAGAAATCCCGCGAAAGAAAAATCGTTTCGAGTAGCGGAGCGATCTCGTAATGCGATTGCCGCAGCACCCCGCCAAGCTTTTTTCGCAACTCGGGCGAAACATCCTCCCGCACGAAATACCGATAAATTTTCGCGGAGATAAATTCGGCGGTCACCGGTTGGTCCACGATGATGTTCACGATGTCCACACCGTCAAATCGGCCCGTCTTGCCCAGGAAGGTCTTTTCGCCGTCATCATGTTTATCCTTGTTCACGACGAATTTGAGGTCCTGGTAATTCCACCCGGTGAAGGCTCGCGCGGCTTCGCGGACATCTTTTTCCGTGTAGTTTCCGACGCCCATGGTGAACAGCTCCATGATTTCGCGCGCGAAATTCTCGTTAGCGGCGCCCTTCACGTTCACACCGGCATCCAGAAACGAGAGCATCGCCGGGTCTCTCGCTACGGCGATCATCAGAGACCGAAAATTTCCCGTTCCCTGCTTTTGGAATAGCTCGAGCTGGCCCAGGAGCTTCCGATAATCGCGCACTTTGGCTTCATTCACCGCGAAGTGGCCATGCCAGAACAAAGCCATCTTCTCGCGCAGCGGCTGCGGGCTCGCCAGCATGCGATTGGCCCACCAATAGGCTAGGCGGTTGGTTTCGAGCACACTGGCTCGCAGCCAGTAAAAGAACTTGTTCACGATGGGCTGGAGCTTGCGATTGCCCGCCGGTTTGGCTTTGATACCGAGCGCTTCGCCAGTGGCCTTCGCCTTATCAGTTACCGCCGGGCGGCTGGGAGGAAACGGTTCGAGCCCGGGATCGTGAATCCCGGAATGATCGAACGGCGGAAGACTGCTGGCATCCGTGCCTTCGAAGCGCACCAGGCGAGCCACTGCCCGTGCCGGTGTCATCTTCGCGAACACAGCAATTTCTTCGGGCGTTCCACCGAATGCCGCGCGCTCGAGCAGATGTGCCGCAAATTCGGCATTCCAGTCCGCGGGCCCAATTGGTGTCAGATCGTTCTGCCAGGATGCTTGCAAGGAAACCGTGGCCATACGAGTCCTCCAGATGCTGTTCTGAAGGTATATCACGAACGGAAGCGGTGAGCTACGGGGTCGCGAGGGGCGTGGGCTGCGAGTTTACGGGTTAGCAGAAGACGGTATCAGAGGCGGGCGAGCGGCAGGCGCATAGGAAACGTGCGTTTTAAAAATCCAATAGCCTTCTACCCCACCTTTCGTTTGATCTGCAGAGAACAGCGCACCGCCTTTTCCGCCGTACCTGGAGAGATACGAAAATCGATATTGACAGGCTGGTCGAACGGCAACAGAAGCTGGTGGATTGCGGTCTCTACTTTATCCTCGTCGTCCTCGCCAAGGACTTGTTGAAAAAGGGTGTTCAAAAGAGCGAGATTGTCTTGGTTAGGAGAAGCACCGGCTTCCCACTGGCTTACCGTTAACTGCTTCACATTAAACCGGCGACCGAACTCCTCCTGGGTGTCTTCCAGGCGCTTGCGCGTGATAGATATCTTCTCTGCGAGAGTAAGCTGTATAGCCATGAACTTATTGCCATCCCATAAAAATATGGTCTTTTTTCTTTTCTACCATGTTTTTATATGGTACACTGGCCGTTGTGATAGGCGATATACGCTCCTAATGGTAGTTACGCAATTGACGACCCCAACGTTGTTTCGTTTTTTATTCGCCTTCATGTAAACTGAAAAGGTTGGCCAAAATGATTAAGGTAGCGACCGATAGCGTTGAGGACGGCTTGATGCCAGCCGAGAAGATAGCACGCATCCAAGTTGCTGGCGGCAGCATCGAGGAAGTCGCGGTTTCAGCGGATGACATCACTCCCGACAACAAACTTGTCGCTTCTGAGATCGGAAAACGAGGAGATGCTGTCCTAATCGAACTCCCGCGCGAGAGCGCATCGGGCCGATGGCGCATTTGGGTGAACGCAAACGCAGTCGTCTTGTGAAGAAAATAGATGGTCCTAACTGACCGGGAAATTCAGAGCGCTATCGAAAGCAAACAGATTAAGATAGAGCCGCAGCTTCCGGACCCAGAGTGCTATAGTTCAACCAGCCTTGACTTGACATTATCTAAGTTCCTTCGCATTTGGAAGAAATCAAAGGTTGTGGGGGTCGATCAGATTGTCTCTCCTGCTACGCCGGGATACAGCTTCAACGACTTCTCCCAAGTTTACTCAGATCCGCATGAAATAGGAGATGACGGATTTGTCCTAGAACCTGGCAGCTTCGTTTTGGGGTGGACACGGGAGACAATCGAGCTGCCAATTTCCGCCCGTCTTGCAGCAAGAGTAGAAGGGAAAAGCTCTTTGGCCCGGCTCGGAATCGGTATCCACGTTACGGCACCGACAATCCATGCTGGCTTCAAGGGCCCTATACAGCTTGAATTTTGCAACCATGGCACACTGAGGGTGCGTATTATGCACGGCATGCCAGTCTGTCAACTTATCTTCGAACAAACTTTTGGCACCCCGGAAAAGGGATACAAAGGCCAGTTCTTCGGGCAGGAACAGAGCCGGTAACATTGTAGAGCTTTGGATCTGTCTAATCTAATTCCCTGTATCTGACCGGTGCGCGGCCACAAAAGCCCGGGCATGCCGAATCTGGGGAAGCGTGGGGTCGGCATCCTTCCAGGCGGCGAGAAAAGCCCGATAATTTTTGACGGCCTCGTCGCGATCGCCGGACTGTTCACTGGCCAATGCGATGCCATACAGGCCGAAGCCGGAATGCGGACGCTCCACGAGAGCACGTTCAAAGGCGGCTTTGGCATCAGCCCACCTTCGGGCAGCGAGCATGGCGGCTCCTTCCGTTTCCCCGACGGGCCGGATGTAATTGGGCGGTTCGCGATAGCCCAGCGCCTTCTCTTCTTTGGCTGCCCTGGCGAAGAGGCTTTTGGCGTCCTCGCCTTTTCCTTCGGCAGCGAGTAGGGAACCGCGCAGTTCGAGCGACATGATCGAGAGCGTGGAGAGTAAGGGGTCGAGAAGCGCATCTGCCATGACCGTGAGCTTCGGTGGTTCGGACGCCAGCGGTTGCGGCGTACCCATGCGCGCTGCGTCTTTCTGCTGCTGCGATACCCGCCAGAGCTCGGCGTCAAAGCGTTGTGACCACTGCTCGGCCTTTCGCAGATTACCCGCCGTTATTGCTTGCATTCCAGCCGCGAACTCCGTCAGCCGTTGGCGCAGAAATTCCAGGTTCGGCAGGCCGGGGCGCACGGTACTCTCGGCCGCTAACTTCAGGATCTGCGGGAAATCGGCCGTGCGCAGCGCGACGGGCAATCGTGGATCAAGCCGGGAAATGGAATCGCGCGCCGAGTATATGTAGAGCGTACTTTCGAGTTTGCCGCGACCGCCCGAAATCTTAGCGGAGAGACGCGTCGCCTCATCGAACTTACCCTCTTCGAGCAGGTTTGCCATGGCATACATCAGGTTGTGAACATAGTTCCAATCATTATCCGGATCAACGTGCTGCTCCCGCATGTAGCGCTCATCCACTGCGAGGGAATCCGAAAATGCCCTTTCGGCGCGGGCGTAATCGCCGATCCGGAAATAGATGTGGCCGGGCATGTGCACCATGTGACCGGATGCGGGGGCCAGGCGGCCCAGGATATCGGCGCTGGGGAGCGCTTTCTCGGGATGGTCACTGCCTTCCAGAGCGTGGATGTAGTAATGGTTGGCGGCGGAGTTTTCAGGGTCTTGTTGGAGCACGGATTCGAGGACCGCGAGCGAGTCTTTGCCGCCGGCATTCGCCAGGAAGATCCGTGCCTGGAGGTCTTGCGGGTAATCGGCTACTATCTTGCGCAAAAGCTTCAGCTCCTGTGAGTAGAGCGGACCGGGGTTGGAACTGTGCCTGGCCTGCTCATGAGCGGTAGCGGCATCGATGTAGAGCCGCTCGCGCTCGCTGACATGTTCCTTTAGAGCGACCGCCCGATCGAGGGCCTGGCCGGCAAGCCTTGCGCTGTACTGTGATAGAACGTCTCGGCTTTGTAGAGGCCCCAGTAGCACATGGCACATTGTGGGTCGGTGCGCACAGCCTGCTCGAAGGCACGGGCGGATTCATAATCCCAGAAGTCGTGCAGAAGGTTGAGGCCTTGGCTAAACCAAATTTGGGCGTCCGGAGTGGCGCTGATCTCCATGTGTGCGTTGCCGATTCCGGACATCCGGACCGGTGGCGGCAGTTTCTCTGGCGGGATCTCGTCTTGCATTTCCATGACATGGCTGGCCATGTTCATTTGGGCGAAAGCGGCGGGCAGAGCGGTGCTGAGGAGAGCCAAGGCAAGGGTGCGGAGCATATGTGGAAATGTCACGCGGATCCCAATCCTTTCGGGAGCGTGCAGGAAATTTACACGGTGAAATTCAAGGTACACTGAGAGCAGCCAGTATCTCCGGCTCATGGACGGACTCGTGACCGACACTCAGCTCTATCTCGCCATCGGCGTGCCGATCGTTGTGAATCTCACCGCCCTGGGCATCATTGCCACTCTGCTGATGCATCACACTACCGCTATGGCCACCAGCCTCCGCGCCGAATTCGGCAGCCGTTTCGACGAAACCAACCGCCGCCTTGATGCCATCGAAACCGACCTCAAAGAGTTCTTCAAGACTCAAGTGGAGTTCGACCGGCGCCTCGGCCGCATCGAAGACAAACTGGCCAATCTGCCGCCCCGCTGACCCCGCGCTCTGCCCCCTTCACTCCTGGCAAAGCCGTTTTTGATCCGCCTCGGGGAGCTGATCGTATAGCACCAGGAACGCAGCGTTGGTCCAGCCGAATCCGACTTCGTCGGTCTCATAGCCGAATTTCAGTTCTTGCGAGGCCAGGTCTGATTTTGCCGCTACCACGTCGTATTTCTCTACGATCGTGCCGTGCTCCGCGAAATCGTGTAGCACCATCGACAGGAATTCTTCTGAAATCCGGTTCGCATCGCCGGCGTAGCCATAGCGCCTCAGACCTTCGATGGCGATGATTTGCATCGGCGCCCACCCAAAAGGCGCGTCCCATTGATCTCCGGTCACCTGGTCGCTGGTTGCGAGCCCCCCTTTTTTCTCAAAGACCGGCAGATTGGCTTCCACGCGCGCGGCCTGCTCCGCCGATGCGATGCCGGCCCATAACGGATAAAACGTAGTGATATACCGGTAGCCTGATTGCCTTTTCTCTTTGAAGTTGTAGTCGAAATAAAGACCCGCTGTTTCATTCCACATCAACTGATTAATAGCGGCCGCGCGATGCTCTGCGCGCTCCCTCCACGCGAGCGCCTCACGCGGCTGGTTCAGAATGGTCGCTATCGCCGCAATATCCATTTCCATGCGATACAACAGGCAGTTCAGGTCCACGGGGTTGTAATCGATGATATCTGCACTGAAGGGGCCGAATCTGCCGGAGGTGTCGAAGCCCGATTCCCGCATGGCCCGGTCTCCGCGATAGAAGAGCGGGGTGAGCTGATCGTGCTCCGCATCGTAATATCGCGAGAGACTAGGGTCCTCGGCCAGATGCGCCCGGTAATACTCGGCGATACGGTCGTATTCGTTGCGGCCCTTCGCGTCGCGCTCACCATACACCACCTCGGGCGCCGGCGTAGCGAGGCTGCTGTCATACCGGGAAAGGCCGGTCTGCGGGGTCAGGCGCGGCTCCGTCGTCCAATAGCCATAATATTTTTCGATAGCTGGAACACTCGCTCGCAGCCACGCCACATCGCCGGTGTGCCGGAAAACCTCGAGAATGGTTTCCGTCAGAAAAGGCGGCTGCGAGCGCTTCAGGTAGTAGGTGCGGTTGGCGTTCAAAACCTTGCCATAGTGCTCCACTTCGAATATCAGGTTATCAGCCATGCCTTTCGCCAGGGACCACTCGCCGGCGCGGGCCAGTCCCAAAACGATGAAGTAGCTATCCCAGCCGTACATTTCATTGAAGCGGCCTCCCGGCACGACGTACGGATGCGGCAGATAGAGCAGGCCTTCCTGCTCAATAGACTGAGAGTCTTCGGGAAGCTGCCGCACGTCCAAGCGCGCGTATTCGGCCCGTTTCAGGCTTTGCTTCAACTGGCGGCGCAGCGGAGCGGGATCCATGTCCCGGGGCACGTACAGGAGCGTCTTGCCGATTCCTCTCGGCCCGGGCACTTTGGTATCGGCGGCCGATTGAATCGCATTCCGGTTAGTGCGCCGCAACTTGCTCCAGTCTTGCTGGATATAACTGTGAATTCGGTTCATTATCTTACAATCGCCGCCCGAAGCCAAAGACATCGCAGACACACCAGCCACACCAATCATCGCCAGCCTCCTCATTAGTATGGCGCAGTGCAAACGTAACACCATCCCTCGTGGTCAAATAGGAGATTACGCACATGGCCTTTAAGGGAGTGGACTATTTCGCGATCGACTCGTTATTCGGCGAGCAGGAGCTGCTGGTCCGCCAGACCGCGCGCCGTTTTGCCGAGGAACGCGCGCTCCCGCTTATACGCGACTGCTACCGCGAGGCCCGCTTCCCTCACGAGTTGACTGCGGAAATGGCCAGTCTGGGCTTTCTGGGCGCGAACCTCCAAGGTTACGGTTGCGCCGGCATGAGCAACGTGGAATATGGCCTCATCATGCAGGAGCTCGAACGCGCCGATTCCGGCCTGCGCAGCTTTGTCTCGGTGCAGGGCGCCCTGGTGATGTATCCTATCTTTACCTTCGGTTCCGCGGAACAGAAACAGCGGTGGCTGCCTTTGTTACAGAGCGGCCAAGCCATCGGGTGCTTCGGTCTCACCGAACCCGATTTCGGCTCAAATCCCGCGGGCATGCGCACCACCGCGTGCAAGGAAGGCAGTTGCTGGGTGCTCAACGGCGAAAAAACCTGGATTACCAACGGAACCATGGCCGATGTCGCTCTGGTGTGGGCGCGCGCGGCCGATACGGGCTCCATCCGCGGTTTTCTGGTGGAGCGCGGCACGCCCGGTTTTACGGCCTCCGACATCCACGGCAAATGGTCGATGCGCGCCTCGGTAACTTCCAGCCTCTCCTTGGCCGATTGCCGCGTTCCCGAATCGGCGATCCTTCCGGAAGCGGGCGGGCTCAAGGCGCCATTGAGCTGCCTCACGCAAGCGCGTTTCGGCATCGGTTGGGGCGCCCTGGGAGCGGCCATGGATTGCTACGAAACCGCCCGCCACTACGCCACCATTCGCAAACAGTTCGACGACCGGCCCATCGCCTCGCATCAGCTCGTGCAGGAGAAGCTCGCCTGGATGATTACGGAAATCACCAAGGCCCAACTGCTCGCGCTACAGGCGGGGCGGTTGAAGGATCAGGGCAAACTCGAACCAGCGCAGGTTTCCATGCTCAAGCGCAACAATGTCGCCATCGCCTTGGAATGCGCCCGCCTCAGCCGCGATCTGCTCGGCGCCAATGGCATCACCGACGAGTACCCCATCATGCGTCACCTCTGTAATCTCGAAACCGTCAAGACGTACGAAGGGACGGATCATATCCACGCGTTGGTAATCGGAGAAAAAATTACAGGGGTAGCGGCCTACAAATAGGGCCGGAAGTCAGGGAAAAGTCATGATTATTTATGCGATGACGATTCTGGTAAGCGCCTTCCTGTTATTTCAGGTGCAGCCGGTAATCGCTAAAATTATTCTGCCGTGGTTCGGCGGCTCGGCCGCTGTCTGGACCACGTGCCTGCTCTTTTTTCAATCCGTGCTGGTGTTCGGCTATCTGTACGCGCACGCCTCCATCCGCCACTTCAAACCCCGCGTACAGGCGCTGGTGCATATGGGTCTGCTGCTGGTAAGCCTGCTGGCTTTGCCCATCCTTCCCAAACCCTCCTGGAAGCCTTCGGGAACCGAAGACCCCATTTGGGGAATTCT
>JASIAM010000227.1 GCA_030041985.1 Bryobacteraceae bacterium
CGCGACATTACGACGACGCTGACGGAAACGGGACAGATGTATGTCGTGGTGCCGGTTCCGGCAAGCATCAAGGCGGCGATCAAACCGACCAATCAGCCTCCCAACTGGACTCTGAATGCCGGCGCACCGCCGCCGTCGACGGAGGCTGCATCCGCTGCAACCCCACGGCTACCCGACGGACATCCGGATATGACAGGGAACTGGGCTCCCCCACCTCTTGCAATTACGGGTAGCGGAACCCGCCGATGTGATCCAACGCAGGTGAAGGGTGGGGGAATCAACCCCGAAACCGGCTGCAAAGACCCAATGGACAACTTCTGGGTGGATTATGAGTTTATCTCGCCCTCGCGGTTTGGGCCGAGTCGTCCCATTTACAAACCCGAGTTTTGGGACAAGATTCAGGAGCTCGATCAATGGACCAATAAAGATGATCCTGTGATGACCTGCCAGCCGCTGGGCCTCCCGCGGCAGGGCACGCCCATGCGGATTATCCAAAGCGCTAAAGACATCATCATGTTCTATAGGCAGTATGCCGACTACGGGGGCGGAAACACGGAATTCCGCGACATCCCCACGGACGGACGCGCGCGTATCGCGGAGAAGGAGCTCGAACCGACGTACTACGGGTACAGCATCGGTAAGTGGGACGGCGATACGCTCGTCATTGACTCCACTTCATTCACCGATTCGACGTGGTTGGGACGAGGAGGCCTCTTCCATTCCGCCGACATGCACATCATTGAGAGACTCACTCGTGTTGGAAATGAAATCCGCTACGACATGACGATCGAAGATCCGGATTCATTCATTGCGCCCTGGGTGATGCCGACGCGAATCCTGCGGCAAGGGGGCGGCGACGGAATTGTTCCGGAACGCGCCGATTGCCAAGTGTTCGAAACAGGCAACATCAGCACTCAGCTTCGACACTGACCGTTCTTTAGCAAGAAAATTTCGGGGCGGCAATGGCCGGAGAACTCGGGACCCCCTGCTGAGCGAGTCACATCGCGAACGCGACTGTAGAAACGGCGCTGCATTGAAAACCGGAAACACGAGTGTTTCAGGCTGGCGATGGCTCAATGATCCCGCGGCGCAGCAGATCGGGAAAGATGATGTCGCGCAGGCTCGGCGCGAGAAGCGCGGCATCATCCCCCGGACGGAACCACACCAGATCTTGGATCTCAGCCTGCGCGATCGGAACGCCTTGCAATTCACCTGCGAACAATTCGACCCTCACTGTCTTGCCTGGGTCTCCGGCGGCAGGACTTTCATAATCGCCGAGGTGGCGCAGATTGACGATCTCGACATCTCCCAGTTCCTCTCGGCACTCCCGCCGGAGGCATTCCTGGGCCGTCTCGCCTTCCTCCAGTTTTCCTCCCGGCAAAATCAGCAGGGAAGTTGAGTGACTCTTGCGGCAAAGCAGGACACGTCCGCCTTTCAAATGGAGCAAGCCCGCTTTGTGAATATCCGCCATTCTACTGAAGGATGGGAAAACGATCGAAGCCCGGGGCCACGAACAAGCTGCCTTCAGTGACACCCGCGGGCGCAATCCGCAGTAGTTCGCCGCCGAGTTCTGCCGCGCTGGCCCGGTTCGAGAGGTATGCCCGGAACACGGCCGTGACCTCTTCGACCTGCCGCGCTGACTCGTGAACAAATTCCAAGCGAAAGTGTCTGATGGCAGACGCGCGCCATAAATCCAAGTGGGCGCTGGCTTGCTGCGCCTCGGCCCCGAAGACTGTGTTCCGGCAACCGACGTCGGCCACGACCGGATGGGCGCGGCCTTGCGAATCGCGCAACGCTACACGGTGCCGTTCGCACGGGCGGCCACAGTCGCGGTGCGTCGTGCCGTTGGAGAGGAACCGGCAGAAGACGCAGTGCTCCGTATAAAACACCGGCAAATGCTGATAGGCGATCACCTCGATACGTTCGTGGCCGGCCGTTGCCGCTAGGCTGGCGATCTGCGCGGAGTTGAGATCGTGGGTAGGAGTAAACCGCGTAAGCCCCTGTTCCAAGTAAATCTCCGCAGTCAGCGTATTGGCGATATTGAGGCTGAAATCGCCGATGAGCGGCTGCGTCACTTTCTCCCGCAGCAGGGCAAGGCTGCCGGCGGCACGGACCAGAATCGGGCATTCAAGGCTCGCCAGGAAATCAAGAATGCGGATTTCGCCTGTCTTCAGAATGCGCGGGCTCGCCACGCGGACTTCCGCGCCGGCTGCTTTTACGTGCTGCACCGAAGGGCGCAATCCGAAAAGGTCCAGGTAATCGAGCGTGATGCTATCCGGCCGGGCAGCAATGGCGGCCTCGAGTTGCTCGCTGTTGCGCACGAGAACATGTAGCTGCGCGGGCGTGGGCGTTCGGGTTTGCATCTGGCGATGCAAGACCGGAACAGGGCGAATTTGCCGCGGGGTGAGGTGCGATTGGATTTCCTGGAGTTTATCGACCGCCTCACGCCGCATGCGATTCAAGAGCGATGCGGGGGCGAAAAACGAGCCGGCGAGATCGGCTTCGAGATCACCCTGTTGATACGGCGTGTTGCCGAGCCTTCCAAATTGTTCTTCGAGCGCCTCTTTTGTCAGCCCGCGTTTCTGCGCAATCGTGAGCGGTTCCGGCGATTCCACGATAACAAACTGCCCCCCTGCCAGGCTCCATCGCGCACGGAGTGGCTGGCACTCACGGGCGGTCACTTGGATTGTGACCCGCTGCTTTGCTACGGGCGCCGGAGGGTCGAGAAAGGGGCGCGCCAAGCGGTCGATCTCAGCGTCGTGGGTGCGCCAGAGCAGATCGCCGGGACGGATGCGGCGGAAGTTGACCGTGTTATTCGCGAAGCTTAGCTCCAAACAGCCGTCCAGGAGCGGCTCTACCCGGTAGACGCGGCCGCCCTCTTCCTCTTCTTCCGGGCTACGCCAATCGGCTGCGTCGAACACGACGCCATCGCCCGCTTTCAAAGGAGCAATTTCGTGAACGGCCGCCGGCTCAATGCGGACACTTCGCTCGCCAACCTCGGCAACCACACCGATCTTGACGCCACGATGGCGCGGGCTGCGTCCCTTTACGACGTTCTGGTGATTCACGCCGGAAATGAAGTAGGGTCCGAGGCCGCGCGAATAAACCTGCTCAAGCGCCAATTCCTGCCGCGGCGTGATGGAGAGCGAATGCCCCGCCCACGCATCATCGACTGCCTGCCGATAGCTTCGAGTCGTCAAGGCGACATAATCCGCATCTTTATAGCGGCCTTCGATTTTCAGAGCGCCAACTCCCGCATTAATGATTTGCGGGATGTGGTGCAGCGCGGAAAGATCCCCGGGCGAGAGGAGATAGCGCGCATCGCCGAGTGGTTTCGGCTGTCCGTCAACCAGCAGTTCATACGGCAGCCGGCAGGCCTGCGCGCACTGTCCACGATTGGCGCTCCGCCCGCCCCAGGCTTCCGATGAGAAACATTGACCGGAGTAGGCCACACACAAGGCGCCGTGTACGAAGATCTCCAACTCGGCTCCGGTCTTCTCGTAAATCACAGCGACGTCTTCGAGAGGTAGCTCGCGAGCCAGCGTGATACGATGCGCCCCTTGTTCGAGCGCGAACGCGACTCCGTCCGCACTGGCGATACTGGTTTGCGTCGAGGCATAAAGTTCGAGATCGGGAGCGATTTCGCGGGCCAGCCGAAACACGCCCCAATCCTGCACCAGAATTGCGTCCACTCCAGCTTCGGCAATCAATCCGAGTAGGCGCGCGGCCTCCGCAAGTTCGTGTTCGAACACCAGCGTGTTGAATGTCAAATATCCCCGCACGCCCCGGCGATGGAGCGTTCGCATGACTTCGGGCAGTTCGGCGAGGTCGAAGCCGACTTTGGCGCGAGCGGTGAAGTGCTTCAGGCCGAAATAGCAAGCGTCCGCGCCGGCTTCGATGGCTGCGTGCAACTGCGGCCAATACCCGGCCGGACTCATCACTTCGGGTTTCTTGACAGGTCGCAAGGTCTTAATTAAAGGGTAGCGTACGGCCAGGCTCGTGTTCCCCTACGCTGGAAAGCCGGCTTTACTGGGCGGAATCGAGCAAATCGATTCGGTAGTTGACGCGCACTGGTTCACCAAGTAATATGTGTTGTTGTCCTCTATACAAGACTACATATTGCATACAGGACAAACGGTCTGCGCTCAAGGTCCTCACAAGAACTTGCTGGAGAGCCGTTGGCCATTGGAGCAACAAGGAAAACATTTTATGGATTTCGGCGCCACGAACTTTCGAGAGAACCAATGCAGGGAGCGAACAAAATTTTGTGGTGCCGCCCTGCTCGTGGTATTGGGGCTTTGCTGTCACCCGGCGCGAGCGCAGAGCGCGGCCTCCGTGAGCGGGATCGTGACGGATTCGCAACACGCGGCAGTTGCCGATGCGCCGGTCACGATCACCAACCTGGTAACTAAGGAGGCCTATAACGTCCGCACCGATGCGCAGGGCAGCTACGAGGTTAACGGCTTGCCTGCTGGCGAATACCGTATCGACATCAAGGTGAGCGGCTTCAAAACCGTTCAACTCCGCGGTATCAAAGTTGGTGATTCCGGGGCGGTCACCGAAGACGTCACGCTGGAGGTGGAAAATGCCAGCCAGTCGGTCAACGTGAGGGCGTTACCGCTAGTAGACCTGAAGAGCCAGGCCGCCGCGCTAACGGGTTTGGTCGAAGGGGTGAAGAGCGAGGACATTGTCTTCACCGCGCAAGACATCGAAGCCTTGCATCCCAATACGGTCCTCGATGTTTTGCAGACCGTGCCAGGCCTGGAAGTGGATTATCAGGGGCGGCAGTATCCCAACAGTGTCACGTTGCGTGGCGGCGCGGTTATGGTGGTCGTGGACGGCGTTTATCTCACCCAGGTGGCCCGTCAGTTGGCCCTGTTCCCAGTGCAGTTCATCGAGTCGATGACCATCGTGCGCAACGCCACGGCGCTCTCGATTGGACCCCTGATGTCTTTTCAATCGAGTGTCAGTTCCACCGGCACTTCGAATGTCGGTGTCCAGGGTTTCATCATTATCAAGACCAAGCGTTCCTCGGGGCCGGAGGCTGGATTTGTTACCGGCGGTGGCGATTGGCAGACCGCTATGGGAGAAACCTATATCGGTTCGAGGAGCGGACATTGGGACTATCGCGCCGCCTACTCGTATTACACCACCCAGGGCGCCCCGAGCGCATCGTGGACCATGGGGGAGCGCGATGCCACGCTGACCTTCCACGGCGGCTACACCAGCGACAAACTGAACTTCGAGTTCCTATACATCGGTAACCGTGGTTTTCGCGATGACGAAACGCCGGTTTACAAGGCTCCGCATTGGACCGGGACGGCATACGACTGGTCGATCGTAAACACGCCTGCCCCAGCGTCAGGCTACTTTGACCCCGATGATTTTGATCTGTATAACCTGAACCTATCGTATCAGTGGAGTGCAAACAACCGCACCGTGCTGCAGTATGGGTTTGATAATTCCCATATTCTTTCGCCAACCTTGTCTTACGGCAGGCAAGATAGCACCGAGGAGAATATCAATCTGCAGCACACTTACTGCTTCGCGGGAAACTGCATTACCGGCGGCGGACAGGAAATCAAATTCATTGCTCCGAATGGAATAGCACCCAGAGCCAACGCCAAGTCTGCAACCGGCATTGCCGAGGATCGTGTCGATGATGCGCTGTGGAGTTGGTACGCGCAGGATGAATTCAAAGTGCCGAGCAAGCGGCTGGTCTTCGATGCCGGCATTCGTGGCGACAAGTTGCATCACAACTGGCCACTAGGCGGGACCGAGCCGATCAATGTCTGGGTTCCAACCTTTTACACTATCACCATGGGCCTTACTTATCATGTGACTGACAGGTTCAGCCTGGCCCCGCGCTACGGCTTCGTGCAATCCTCGCCTCCAATCGGCTATGTGAGTGTTTCGGGCGCGCCGTTGCTCACTCAGGCGCAGCAGCGGTTCGAATTGGGCCTCGACTATAAGATCAACGAGCATCTCGGAGTCAATTTGACGCCCTATGGGTACAAGACCTCCAATGCCTTCACGCAGGCTACGGGTTGCCAGGGTTTTCTTCCAGGCACTTATGTCTTAAACGATTCCCTTGGCAATCCCGTAGAGTATTGCGTCTCGCCAGCAGGTAAGAACTGGACTTACGGCATCGACACCTACCTAACCGGTCTTATCTACGGACCGCTCAAGTACAATATCGGTTACGGCTATGTTGAGGAAACTCTTGACGTCAATAACATTGGCATGAGCCACCACTTCCCACACGCCCAGTTGGATTTCCGCAAGACAGTCTATTTTGCCAACTTCAACATGATCTACGTAGGGCCCAAGTGGTACACCACGCCGTTGACTGGCAACATGCCCATACTTCCCGGATACTTCCCCTGGTACGAATTCGGCAACTACGCCAATATCAACGCCAGTGCCGGAGTCAACTTCAAGCTATTGGGTAAGGCGATGACCTTTACTGCCGCCTGCAATAACATGGGCAACAGCCACTATATGACAAACACCAGTGCAGGCGGTGGCTTCTCCAATGATTTCGGGGCATTTCCGAACCCCGGCCGCAATTACACGTTTCAACTGGCAGCGAAGATTCTCGAACCGAAAAAATAGCTTCAGATAAACCGGTGACGCAAGTAAACCAACTCTACTCTGAATCTCCGGCCGCGAGCCAACGCGTATCGCAGTCCCTCGATAGGGCGATGGCTATGAAGTTTGTGCTTCTCTCTCTTCTTCTGGTTGTGGTGACAGTGGCTTCCGTTGTGCTGGGACGTTATCATATCTCGATTGCCGCGTGGCGCAGATTTCTTTTGGATCCGAGAAATGGTGACGTCGCAACGGCTGTGCTGCTCAGAGTGCGTCTTCCGCGCATTCTCGGCGGGATCTTGATCGGAGCAGGTTTATCGGCTTCGGGAGCTGCCTACCAAGGTCTCTTCCGTAATCCGATGGTTTCGCCGGATCTTCTTGGGGCTTCGGCTGGTGCGGGGCTGGGCGCGTCGGTCGCCATCCTGTTGAATTGCGGCGCGGCGGCTATCCAGGGCATCTCTTTTCTTGCTGGCTTAGGGGCTGTGGGCTTAACCTGTTTTGTGGCCGGCCGGGTCCGGCGCGGCAACGATCCGGTGCTGGCCATGGTGCTCTCCGGAGTAATGGTCGCATCCATCTGCTCGGCGCTGGTTTCGTTGACTAAGACGGTGGCCGACCCCGAGGTGAAGCTGCCCGCAATCACATTCTGGTTGATGGGCAGCCTGGCTTCGATCGACAATACCAACATAGTCTGGCTGTTGGCCCTGATTCCGGTGGGCATCCTCGTGCTGATGTTCATGCGCTGGAAGCTGAATGTTCTCTCAATGGGCGAGGAAGAGGCGGCATCGCTCGGAGTGGACACGCGCCGGGCGCGCTGGATTGTCGTTCTCAGCGCGACGGTGTTGACGACGGCCGCTGTGTCTCTATCGGGAATGATCGGCTGGGTAGGCCTGGTGATACCTCATCTGACGCGCATGATTATCGGCCCCAACTACAAGGGACTCTTGCCGGCCTCGGTCATACTGGGAAGCGCCTATATGTTACTGGTGGACGATATCTCCCGCAGCGCCACGGCGGGCGAGATTCCGCTGGGCATTTTAACTCACCTGATCGGCGCTCCTTTCTTCCTTTATCTGCTGGTACGCACGAAGCAAGGATGGGCCTGATGCTCCGATTAGAGTCGGTCGCCTGTAGTTATGGCGCTAAGGAGGTAGTGAAGGGAGTTTCATTTACGCTTGGGGTCAGGGATGTAATGTGTCTGCTCGGAGCAAACGGCTCTGGCAAGACGACTCTGTTTCGGGCGATTCTGCGCTTTCTGCCTCTGACACGGGGCGAGGTTTTTGTAGATGGAGAGTCGATCGCACAATGGCCGCGGCGCAAGTTAGCGCGCACGATCGCCTACGTGCCACAGGCGCATACTCCTCCTTTTGCGTTCAAGGTGCGCGACGTGGTGCTGATGGCACGAACAGCGCACATGAATAGCGTGGGCGCTGCCAAGCGCCACGATTACGAAATTGTAGAGCGAGCGCTCGAATCGATGGGGATTACGGAGTTGGCGGAGACAGAATACACCCAGCTCAGCGGCGGCGAGCGGCAGATGGTGCTTGTGGCCCGCGCACTGGCTCAGGAAGCAAAGCTTCTGGTGATGGACGAGCCCGCTTCGGGTCTCGACTTCGGCAACCAGATCCGCATGCTGACGGAGGTCAGGCGGCTTTCTGAGCGCGGTGTCTCGGTGTTGATTACCACTCATTCGCCAAATCACGCATTTCTTTGTGCCTCGCGGGTAGCAGTAATGAAAGCCGGCCGGCTGCTGGCCTGTGGCGCACCCGAATCGGTCCTGACTAGCAGTTGTCTGGAAGAGGCCTACGGAGTTCCGCTGCAGGTCATTGACATCGGTAATGGCAACCATACTTGTGTTCCGGCGGCAAGTAGATTACGACCCCAGATTGGCTGGGAGGGGTCTCCTGATCTTCCCAGGAGATGGAGTGACATGAGTATATGAAGAGATATCTTAGCGCCGTACTCGCGGTTCTCGCGCTTCCGGTAGTTATCTTCTGCGCTTTCGGCGCTGGCTCCAATGAGCACGAAGCCGGTGGAACGGTCACGATCACCGACATGCTGGGCCGCAAGGTGACAATGCCGAAGACGATTCACCGGGTTCTCGCGCTACACCCGATTCCCACCGGGCTGCTGGCAATCATGGCGCCGCAGGAACAGGTGAGCGTCGACTCGTACTTCCATCGGTCGCTCGAAACCCACGAATTTGAGTACACTGCCGCCGAGTACAAACGGCTCAGCAGTTTGCCCGTGACTGGCGTCTACTTCAACGGCCTGAGCACCGAACAGATTTTGGTGCTGCACCCGGACGTGGTCATCACGATGCGCGGTGACACCAACATCGAGAAGGAACAACAGCAGACCGGTATCCCGTTCTTCGCGGTTTCCAAAGCGCCCACATCCAGCTACGCGACCACGATTCGTCTGGTCGGGCAGATCGTCGGCCAGCAGAAGCGAGGGGACGAGATGGCCGACTTCTGGGCCAAGACCACCCAGTCGGTGCAGGACAAGGCCGCAAAAGCCAGCCACCATCCGACGGTCCTGTACACCGGGAAGAACGGCAATATGACCGGCACACCCGGCAAGAACACCGTCTTCGGCTCGACGCTGGACACCGCCGGCGGACAAAACGTCGGTGACCAACTACCGCAAGCGTTTGCCGCGAGGGAGAGCAACACAGTCAGCATGGAGCAGGTCGCCCAGTGGAACCCGGACATAATCATCGCCTCCGGAGCCGAGGCCAAAAACAAAATCATGACCGATCCGCAGTGGCGCATGCTCAAAGCCGTCGAAGCCAGGCGCGTCTATGTTCCACGGGCCTTCGCCGGCCTGGACGGCCTTCAGGCTGTGCTTGGCATGGTCTGGGTTCAGGGCGTCCTGCTCGAGGGAGATGACGCCGCGGCCGAGGCACACCTCACGTCAGTAATGCAGAGTTACTACAAATTATTCTACGGCCACACGCTCACCGCCGCGCAGATCGCGCAGCCAGCGGGGGAACGATGACTCCGGCGATGCGATTCGGCCTTTCCGGTTCGCTGGGCGGGCTGGAGGCACACAGCTATGCCGCCACGTTGGAACGGGCGCGGGAAGTGGAGCGGCTCGGCTTCGCGGGAATGTGGTTCAACGAGGAGCACTTCGGCCGGCCCGATACGCCGCAGGAACGGCGCATCCTCTCCCCGGTCGTGCTCGCCATGGCGGTCGCGGCCGCGACGACGCGATTGCGCGTGGGCTTCTCCGTTCTGCTGGTCCCTCTGCATCACCCGCTGCGCCTGGCCGAGGAGATCGCGACTCTTGATGTACTATCCGGGGGGCGCGTGGATCTGGGGGTATCCCGCGCGAACAGCGGGCGCTATGGCGTCGCGTTCGGCTATGACAAGCAAACCGGCGCGACCCTCGAATACTGCCTGGACACAATGATCGGATACTGGGCGGGCAAGCCGCTGACCATCGGCGATGTGGACTACGCCGTGTCACCTGCTCCTACCCAACAGCCGCATCCGCCGATCTACGTCGGTGCGTATAGCGAGTCTACGATTGAGTGGGCGGCGCGCCGCGGCTACGCGACCATCCAGCACGGCATCCAGTCCCCGGCATCCCTGCACCGCTGCCTGACCAGCTACGCCGCACACGGCGGCGACCTCTCCCGAGTGCCCGTCGGGCGCTTCTGCTACGTAGGAGAATCCGATGCTCAAGCCCGCAGAGATGTCTGGCCGATCGCCGTCCGCCAAGCCGAGCGGCTGCGCGGTATCGGCATCTGGCGCCGTGGTGATCAGGTGATGACCGAAGCCGACCTCGAGCCGGAGCGCTTCTATCACGAAACCGCGATCATCGGCGGACCGGACACAGTGGCTGGACGCATCGCCCACCTGCGCGACACCTATGGTATCCGTTACATGAACCTGCTCTCTTCCTTTTTCGGAATCATGCCCAACTACCTGCTCCGGTCCTCCCTCGAACTGTTCGCACACGAAGTCATGCCCCGCTTCGCCCGGACCCGGTTGGGCGTGCGGGCAGCGGCCGGGCAGCCGGCGCCCGCCGCACCCGAGGTCCTCAATCGGTAGGTCTCGCTAGAGATAAGCAAGGGCTGCGCCCTTGAAATCTCAAGGCGAGGAAGTATGAACCACAGGCGCGGGCTGGTTGATTCCACCAGTCGCCCGGACGGATGATTTTGGTATCCAGCCAGACATCAGAAGAGGCGACCGATGAAAACCTTCGCGAAGCGAAAGGTAACCCGTCGCATTGGCTCCCACCTGTACGTCCGGGAGGCGGATGGTTGCGCCTTGCTTGAGGACACTCGCCGGAGATCCGGCCAGTGTAACTTTCAGTCCGTCAACTAGCCACGTGATCTCCCGTGCGATCACCACCACAAGTGCCACCGGCTCCGCGGCAACCGGTCGAGTCTTTGCGGTATGTTCGTTTCGAGAACTTTCTGGCCGGGCATGAGGCGGCTATGCTCCGGGGGCTTTGCTCTGAGCTTGCGATGCGTACACATATGTGGTTGTTTCCAAACGGCGGTGGAGTCACCCCCTACCTTTGCAATCGGTGCGGGTTCTCTCACTGGCAATGCCGCTGCTCTCCGGATAATCATGAGATTATCTCTCTTGAAGTGGAGCTTGGCTTCGCTGTTGCTGATCGGACCGGCCACTTTTTCAGCCCAAGCGCAGACTGCCTCTCAAGACGCCAATAAAGCTGGGCGAGACGCAAAAACGGCAGGCCGTAACGCCGGCAACGCGGCTAAGCATACCGGGGAAGCTACCGCGAAAACCAGCAAGCGCGCGGCGCGCAGAGTCAAACGGGGGGCGAAATCGACCGTGAATCAGGGAGCTAAGCAGACCGAAAAGGGCGCCCAAAAAGTCCAGCGGAAGACACAATAGCCAGCTCATACAAAGGAAACACTAACAATGGCATCGCAAACGAAGAAATGCGGACATCCGGCGTGCAATTGCATGGTCGCCGAAGAAGACAGGTATTGCAGTCCGTACTGCCACGATGCAGCCGGTACAACAGAAATTTCGTGCAATTGTGGTCATGATGCATGTCTTATTACTGAAGACGAACCGCAATCCACCACAAATACTCTCCGCTAATCCCAATGCGTTTCGCGCCCAGGCTTCCTGCTCGCATTAAAACGTGATAAAACGTTCTCAGCCATCGCTGACTACAGAGGGAGGTGGAAATGCGATATCGCGTAAAATGTAACGTGGTGCTGGGGATCGGGATGCTTCTGGAAGGTGCGGTGATGCTGCATGCGGACATCGCCGCGGGGATGGAGGCTTTCCGCAATAAGGATTATCAGAAGGCTTTCCGCGAATACAAGGCGGCTGCGGAAGCAGGCCAGGCCGAAGCCCAATTCGATTTGGGTGTTCTGTATGCACAGGGGTTCGGCGTCCGCCGCGACCTGAATGAGGCCGCGCGTTGGTACCGGCAAGCAGCAGAACAAGGCAACGCCGAGGCTGAGTTTGCGCTCGGCCAAATGTATTCGCGCGGCTGGGGCACGCCGCGCGATGAAACGGATGCCTTGCGCTGGTTCCAAATGGCAAACGATCCGAATAGTGATGGCCCGCCAACCGATTGGGCAGTCCTCGATGGCTACGGAGTGCAACAAGATCAGAAGCAGGCTGCTTACTGGTACCAGCAGGCCGCTGAGCACGGGCATGCGGAGGCGGAATACAACCTGGGACGGCTATACGCCACCGGACAGGGCGTGCCGCGCGATCAGGAAGAGGCGATGCGCTGGATCCGCGCCGCGGCTACGCAAGGCTACGCACCGGCGCTGGCGCGCTTCGGAACCCGCTATGCCAATGGCGATGGGATCGCGCAGGACCACCGCTTGGCCTATTTCTGGCTAACGCTGGCTGTGCTCCACGGTGATAAGAGCGTCGAGAAATTGCGCTCTGCGGAGGCTGCCAAGCTGAGTTCGGATGTTGTCGCCGCCACTGAGCAGGCGGCGCAGAACTGGAAGCCCCGCATCACCCCGCGAGGCAAGTTGTAGTGCGACCCTCCGGCTGGCACTCAGCAATTCGAGCGTGCAGCCGGACCTCCGTTTTTCTCCTTTTGGCCCAGGCAGGGCTTGCTGCCAGCCCGGACGAAATCCTGCAACGGGCGCTCGCGAAACTACAGGCCAGCTTGCAAAACCTGCCGAAGTACGCCTGTATTGAGACAGTCGAACGCCAGTATTTCCAGTCGGCGGCAAAGCTGGAAGCTATCGATCGCCTGCGGCTGGAAGTAACCGTTGCCGGAGGGCGCGAGATCTATTCCTGGCCGGGCGCGACGCGCTTTGATTCCCGCGATGTTGCAGATATTATCCGGCAAGGCCCCATCGGGACGGGCTCGTTTGGAACCCACTTGCTCGCTATCTTTGACAGTTCGGGGGTCGAGTTTGCCTTCGTAAATCAGGAGACCAGCGGCGGCCACACCATTTTCGAGTATCGTTTCCATATCCCGCGCGAGGCCAGCCATTACCAGGTCCGGGCGGGCGAATCCAGGCAACCGGTAGCTTATGACGGCACGTTCTCTGTAGATGCGAATTCTCTCGATCTCCAGCGGCTTTCCTTCGAGACAGCGGAAGGACCACCCGGCACTTCGATCACGGGGATCACCGGAGACCTGGAGTATCATCGCGTTTCCACATCCGGCCTGGATATTTTGCTGCCCGGTGAAAGCGGGCTTCGCATCGCATTCCAAAACGGACGGCAGACGAACAACATTACGACTTTCTCTGACTGCCGCCTCTACCAGGCCGAATCGGCCCTGGTGTTCGATGGAGACGCAGAGGCACTAATCGACGAGAAGCCGGCGGCAAGGATTATCCGGGTGCCCATGGAACTGCCCATCGGCTTGCCGCTCACGCTGGCGCTGACTGCGCCTATCAACAGCCAGTCTGCCGCCGCCGGCGATCCAATTTCCGCCAAAGTAGTGCACCCCGTCCGCCGGGCGGGATCGGATGTTATTTTGATCCCTGAGGGCACCGCGGTGCTCGGTCGAGTGACCCGGGTCGAGCACCATCTGCTGCCTACCCCTTATTTTCTAATCGCGATTTCCTTCAATCGTCTCCGATTCGAAGGCGGTTTCGCCCCGTTCGCCGCGCATGCAGAAGAGAACGAGAGATTGGCGCGAGAATTGGGCGTAAGCCCCGCCGGCCGGGGCGGCGGGTTGGGCTTTTGGGATGTAGGAACCTTCTTTTTTCCCAGTGGCAAAAACAGTTATGTGATCCCTGCTGGCTTCGAGTCGAAGTGGATCACGCTCTCGACCCGGTTCCGGTGACTCGATTTATTTCCTATTCACCTGTTCCGCCGATCCGGCGTCTGCAAGTCGTAGTGGTTTTCCCAGCTACGCCGTCGCAGGGACGTGGCCGCCCGTATTCCTGCGCCAAGGAGATAGCTTTAATCATCACCGCCAAAATAGTGCGCTCACCGCTAGAGCCTTGCTTCGAACGGCCGCGCAGGGACCGCCCCCACCTCAGTGACCTGTTTAGGGTCACAATGGAAATCAATGGACGGCGTTAACCCCAAGGTTTCCGCGATTCTCAAAGGGGCACCGCTGTTTGCAGCGCTCACGGACGCAGAAATCGAGTCCTTGGCGGCGCGAACCGTCGTGCGATCCTACGCGGCTGGAGAATTGCTGTTTTCCGAGGGAGATCCCTGCGCTGGCTTATATCTGATCGCGTCCGGCCGCGTCCGCATCTACAAGGCATCGCCCAGTGGGAGGGAACAGGTTTTGGCCGTGGAAGGCCGCGGCGCATCGATCGCCGAACTTCCCGTATTCGACGGCGGAAACTATCCTGCTTCGGCTGCCGCGTTGGAGCCGGCGCACTTGTTCTTCATCTCTCGCCAGGACTTCCGAAACGTCTGCCTCCAACATCCGGAACTGGCGCTGAAGGTGCTGCAGGTCGTCGGCGGCCGTCTGCGGCGGCTGGTCGGCATCATCGAGGAGTTGTCGTTCACCACCGTTCGCCATCGGCTGGTTTCCTGGCTGCTGCGGCAAGCCAAAACGCAAGGCGATGGCGGATCGGTTGTCCTTTTGAGTCCGAGCCAACAGGAACTTGCTTCGCAAATCGGAACCGTGCGGGAACTCGTTTCGCGCAACCTGGCGCGACTGCAGGCGCAGGGCCTTATCAGGATCAATGGCAGAGAAGTCACCATCCTCGACGAAGCCGGACTCGATGCGGATTTAAATTCCACGTTCTAGGCTAGTTTCGGGTTGTGACTTTAGTCATTGAGGGTTGGTCGCACGTGCCTTAATCTCAGGGCAGGAAAAAAACCAATGACATTCGACAAAAATCAGACAGTGCGGGAAATCGCGATCAATAACCCTGCGACCGTGCGCGTTTTCGAAAAATTCGGAATCGACTACTGCTGCGGCGGAAAACGGACGCTTCATGAGGCCTGCGCCAGCATCAACACGCCGGTTGATCGGGTGATGGAAGCGCTCGATGAATTGGAGGAGAACGGCATCGCGTCCGAAGACCCCTGGACCGGCACTTCTTTGGCGGACTTAACGGCGCATATTGTCCGGCGCCACCATAGTTACGTGCGGGAGGAGTCTCCGAGGATTGAGGTGCTCCTTGAAAAGGTCATGAACCGCCACGGCGAAGCGCACCCTGAGCTCGGCGCCATCCAGGAGACCTTCGCCGCGCTCTCGCATGAGTTGTTCGCGCACATGATGAAGGAGGAACGCGTCCTCTTTCCGTTTGTGGAGGCGATGGAGGCCGCGGCGCGCGCCAACCAGCCGGAGCCACGTGGATGTTTCGCTTCGGTTGAGATGCCGATCGCCTGTATGCTGGCGGATCATGACGATGCCGGGGTGCTGCTCGCCAAGATGCGGCGTCTGTCCGGCGGCTATCGCGCGCCGGAAGGAAGCTGCCCCACCTATCACGGGCTCTATCAGGCGCTCGAAGAATTTGAACGCGATCTTCATCAGCACGTTCATTTGGAAAATAACATTCTGTTTCCGCGCGCGGTGGAGATGGAGAGGTCCCTCAAGGAGACGGCTCATGTCTCCCATTAATATTTCGCCGCGGATCGAGGATAATGCATCGTTCATCCGGCGCGAGAGGCAGCTACAGCGGTTGGTCACGGCTTATATCGTCGCGGGCCTGCTGTTTATGCTGCTTCCGGGCACGTTCCTGGGTGTGTGGAATTTGCTTTCGATCAGCGCCCAGCACACCGTGGACACCCTTTCGCCCGCGTGGTTGCAGGCGCACGGGCATGCGCAGATCTTCGGCTGGTTGGGAACATTCATTCTGGGCATCGGCTTCTACTCGCTTTCGAAGATGGGGAACTTGGCGCCGTTCGCGGTCTCCCGGGGGTGGCTGTCCTTTGGATTGTGGACCGCAGGAGTCTCCTTGCGGTGGATCGCAAACATTACCGGCTGGGAATGGCGGGGATTGCTGCCGCTCTCAGCGGCATTCGAACTGGCCGGCTTCCTCCTTTTCTTTGTCACCGTGATCAGGCATAAGCCGGCGTCCCTGTCCGGTCCGCCGCGGAAGAAGGACGCTTGGATGATCGTAGTCATCGGGGCGACCCTTGCCTTCCTCGCGACGCTGCTGGTGAATTTCGGCGCGACCATCTATGTTTCCAAATACGGTGACTCACCGGCCGTATCCTTCCGGTTCGACCAAAGGCTTCTCGTGCTTCCGACGTGGGGTTTTCTGGTTCCCACTGTTTGGGGTTTCAACGCCCGGTGGCTGCCGACCTTCCTTGGAATCAGGTCTCCGCTCGCAAGGCCCTTATACGCAGCGATGCTCACCGCGTGGGCCGGGATTGCGATGATGTTGAATGGTTATGTGCTGTACTCAACGATGGTTCTTTCCGTAGCCGCGATCCTGGCCATTTCCGCACTACGCATCTTCAAGCGGCCCGTGCAGCCGGCAAAGGTCAACGGCGTTCATCACAGCTTCCCGATTTTTATCCGAATCGCTTATATATGGTTACTTGCGTCGGCACTGTTGTCCGTCGCCGCGGCCCTAACCGATCGGGCGGGAGGAGTCTGGGGAGCCTCGCGGCACGCCCTGACCGTTGGTTTTCTGGCAACCATGGTGTTCTCCATCGGCCCCAGGATTCTCCCGGCGTTTTGCGGTTCGCGAATTCTCTTCAGCCCGAAGTTGATGCTCCTTTCACTGGTCTTCCTGAACATCGGTTGCCTGTTGCGCGTTTGCTCGGAGATCATGGCCTATGAAGGTTACGCCAATCACGCCTGGTCCGTGCTACCGGTGTCGGCCGTCATTGAGCTTGCGGCCGTGACTATATTCGCACTGAACCTGGGGTGGACCTTCATGCGCCCACCGGCTCACCTCATGGAAGCGGCCCGCTGAGGACGTATGATTGCTTTCGATGCAACACACAAAGCTGTTCACTATCCGCTCGACCGCCGGTTTCGTATCTGGATTCGGCCATCCATCCTGATCGGAGCCGGCATTGCGATTCTAGCTTTGATTGCCGCGGCCTGGATCCAAGTTGGCGTGATCGGCATGCCGCGGATTCCACCGGTTCCTCAGATTTATCCGAACAACTTTGCCGGGCCACATGGATTCCCGCTTTGGGTTCGGTACTGTCATTTCTTCAATTTCTTTTTCGTAATGCTTCTGATCCGCAGCGGCCTTTCGATCTTGATGGATCATCCGCGGCTGTATTTTAATGACCATTGCACTCCCGGAAGCGAATGGGTCCGTTTTACGCCGCTCGAAGTTCCTCGCGATCGAATTTGGACCGCCAAAGACGACGCCCGCTATATTTCTCCGGTAATCGGCACTCCTGGATACCGTCACACGATCGGCATCGCGCGGATCTGGCATTTCATCGTGGTCCACGGATTCATCATCACGGGCGTTTTCTTCATTGCCATGCTTTTTGCGACCCAGCAGTGGAGGCGTTTGGTGCCAACGTCTCCGCTGGTGCTGGTGCAGGCATGGAATACCTGGGTGCACTACGCGACGTTTCACATGCCCGCGGAGCCGAACGGATTTTACGGCTACAACGCCTTGCAGCAGATCGCCTATTTCGTGGCGGTTTTTGTGTTCGGCGTGCTTGCCATCCTAACCGGCATCGCGATGTCACCGGCAGTGGTGAACCGGTTTCCATGGTACGCGAAGATATTTGGGGGAAGGCAGTCGGCCCGGTCCATTCACTTCCTTACCATGCTCGGCTTTCTAGCGTTCTTAGTGGTGCATGTGACTCTAATCGTGATGACCGGCTTTCGAAGGAACATGAATCACATTGTCATGGGCGCCGATGATCAAGAGCGTCTGGGTATGCTGCTGGGCTTTGCAGGCATTGGCCTGGTGATCCTTTCGTGGATCGCGGCGCACTACCTGTCTTGGTTCCACCCCCGCCTATTGCAGCATACGCTCAAGTCCGTAACCTATCCAATGCAGCTCCTTACGCTCAATCGTTTGGCCCCGCAGCAGAAATATGCCGAGGACGAGATCTCGCCGTACTTCTGGCCAAATGGAAAGATGCCGGTCCGCGACGACTGGAAGCGCATCGCGGAAGGCAGCTTCGAGAGCTTTCGGCTCAAGGTGGGAGGCCTGGTGGAGCGGCCGGTTGCGCTTTCCCTTGCCGATCTCGAGAAACTCGGAGAGGTCGAACATATCACCATGCATCACTGCATCCAGGGATGGAGCGGCATCGCCAAATGGGGCGGCATACCCATGAAGGCGCTCATCGATCTGGTGCGCCCAAAGCCGGAGGCCGCCGCGGTTGCCTTCTTCTCTTTCGGTGAAGCTCTCTACGGCGGACCCTATTATGACACGCAGAGCCTGGAGAATGTTTTGAAGCCACAGTGTCTGCTAGCCTCGCGGATGAACGGGCAACGGCTCCCGCTGGTATACGGGGCGCCGTTGCGGCTGCGCGTCGAGAACCAGCTTGGCTACAAAATGGTCAAGTGGATCGAACGCATTGAGTTCATACAGTCCGAGAAGCTGCTGGGAAAAGGAGAAGGCGGCAAGAACGAGGACGATGAATACTTCGATTTGCTGCCCAACATCTGATGGGGGATCTCGATTCGCCTGCCACTCGGGTTGCCGGCCGGGAGCGCGCCGGGCCTGATCACGTTCGCCTGTTGCTCGAACGGCTCCGTCTCAATTGGTTGCTGCAGCGCTTTCCGCCGCGGCTGGTGCGGGCGCTCTATGTATTTGTGAATAGCTTCGTTACGATCGGCGCCCTTGCACTATTGGCGCTGGTAAGCCGCAATCCGTTTGTGTTTCCGTCGCTCGGACCGACGGCATATCTACTCTTCTTCTCTCCGCGCGCCAAAGCCTCCAGTCCGCGCAACACGATCTTGGGTCACGCGATCGGGCTCCTATGCGGCTATGGAGCGTTCGTTGTCACGGGGGCCGGTAGCTTGCCATTCGGCGGGCATACCGGCATCTTCTGGCCACGAATCCTGGCGGCGGCTCTGTCACTGGCGGCCACAGGGGCATGCATGGTTCTTTTCGAAGTCAGCCATCCGCCAGCCGGCGCCACCACTCTGATCGTGTCACTCGGAATCATTTGGCGCCCACGCGAACTGGTCATCATCGAAATTGCGGTGCTGCTGCTCGTTATCCAGGCCCTGATAATCAATCGCCTTGCCGGCTTGTCTTACCCATTGTGGAATGCCCCTACGGACAGCCCAATCGAAGAGTGCCGGTAAGTACTCGGATCGAGCCGCTTTTGGGACTAGTTTTGGGGGCACCTCAGCAAGGTTCAGGGCACTCCTGCGAGCCGCCGTGCCTTCATGCGCCGGTGGACGCCCGGATTTTTCGACCGCGTACTGCTCCAAAGCGTCTCTCTGGCCGGCTTCGCGCAGTTGCCCATCGATGACTAGCATCGATATCCCGTGGACGACCGCCCAGACGAATCCTGCCATCAGCACCGGGTCGTCGCGGCGCATGAGACCGGCATTCTGCTGATCCACCAGGGAGTCGAGCAGGATTTGGAAAGCTGTTTTTTCCGGAGAGTAGATGGGGACAGGAACAGCCTCATAGGCAGCGCGATATAGGCCTTGTGTGAGATCGGGATAGTTAGTCCGTGATGTGCGCGCGCCGGCGACTCTCTCCTGATATCGGGTCTCGGAGTGACTGGCGCTCTGCGATTTCGAGCGTTGCCCGCGAGACGCGGCGCACACTAAGACTGAGGGTGACGTGAGACGAAGGTCAGTGGCGCAACGCCGATTTTTGTTGAATTTTGTGTCAATCTCTTATATACTCTCTAGGACCTTTGGGTAGGTCTCGCGAGATCCCCAAGACTTTTTGGGCGACCGCTTTTAGGGGGGCAAATTTTGCGCACATTTTTCATCGCGGGGTTAGTTGTGTCTGTAGCCGCCATTGCACCGCTGGCGTGGGGCCAAGGCGGTTTGGGAACCATTACGGGGACGGTTAGCGACCCGACAGGTCTAGCTATTGCCGGTGCTTCGGTCGAAGCCACCAACAGCGAAACCGGGGTCGTGTATTCGGCGGCATCGACTAGCGCCGGTAATTACACAGTCCCGAATCTGCCGGTCGGCACCTATACGGTAACAGCGACTGCGCCGGGCTTCAAAACCTACACTCACACCAACCTGGCTCTCACCGCGACACAAGTGTTAAGGGAAAATATCGCGCTTCAAATCGGCGCGGCCACCGAGTCAGTTACCGTCCAAGCCGAGGCTTCGCTGCTCAAGACAGAAACCGGCGAGCAGGCCCATAATGTTACTGTCGAGCAACTTGACGATACGCCTCTGTTAGGCATCGGAACCGTCAACTCGGGCACCTCCGGTTACCGCAATCCTTACAACTCACTGATGGTCCTGCCGGGCGTCAGCAATTACTCCGTCACTAATGAATCAATAACGGTGAACGGCCTCGCCAGTAACACCAATCTCCTTGTCGAGACGATGCGCATCGATGGTATGGATGCGACCAATCGTATTTTGGGGAGTACCAGCGACTATCCGCAGATGACTCAGCCCAATGCGGACGCGATTCAGGAAATTGCGTATCAGACCAGTAATTACGCCCCGGAATTCGGACAAGCGGGCAGCGTAGTCATCAACATGACTATGAAATCGGGCACCAATCAGTATCACGGCACCGGCTTCGACTATTTCGTGAACGAAGACTTGAACTCGGGCTACCCTTTCAGCAGTAACGGCGAAGGAGGCAAGTACCGGCCCCGCAATCGCCGCAACGATTTTGGCGGCACCCTGGGCGGCCCCGTACGCATCCCGAAGCTCTATAACGGGAAGGATAAGACCTTCTTCTTCTGGAGCTATGAAGAGTACCTGGAGACTGACCTCTACTCCTTCACCGATACGGTGCCCACAGCGGCTTATCGGAATGGGGATTTTTCGGCGATTTCGGTGAATGGAGGTTGCAGTCTGTGCGCGGCTCAAGGGATTCCTACTGTGCCTTTAGGCGGCGCCGGCTACACGGACGCTTTAGGCCGGCCGATGTACGCCAATGAGATTTACGATCCGGCCACGCGGGGAGTCAACCCGGCCAATAACCTGGGATACGCCAATCCGTTCCCCAATAACATGATTCCGGCCAGCCGCTTCAATTCGACCGCGCTGGCATTTGAATCACTCTTCCCCCAGCCGACGAATTCGAATCTTGTGGGCAACTATGCCGCCAGCATCTCCGGGGGACGCTACTCGGCTATCCCGGCGTTGAAGGTCGATGAAATCATCAGTTCCAGGGACAAGGTATCGTTCTATTGGTCGAGGAACAACACCCAAAGCCAGATCGCGTATCCTCTCGGAAACGCGGATGGTCTGCCAGAGGAGATTGGCAATTACCGCGGCACCTTCATTCCCACCGATACGTACCGGCTCAACTATGACCGCACTCTGACACCGACCCTGCTGCTGCACGTGGGCGGCGGCTATTTGTGGACGAGTTTCAACGATCACGCGCCGTTCCTGAACTTTAATCCCTCGCAATTCGGTCTTTCGGGCTTTGTCATGGATCGCCAATTCCCCTACTTATTTGGAATGTGCACGAACGCGGCAGGGGTTTCCACCACCACCGTGCCCGTGTGCGCCGGTGGCTATGGCGGCATGCAAGCAATCGGGACCGCTTCCCAAGCCCAATCGCAAGATTACGAGTATAAGCCTACCTTCAACACCAATTTGACGTGGGTCAAAGGCAATCACACGTTCAAGGCCGGGGCGGAACTGATAGTAGAAGGCTTCACTACCGGAAGTTTCCCCGGAGTGCTGCTGCAGTCCGGCGTCGCCGCCACCTCGCAACCGTTCACTCCGACGGCCAGTTTCAATGGATACACCACCGGCTTCGGCTACGCCAGTTTCCTGTTAGGCGACCTCGGCACATCCGCGGCATACCCCAACGCTACGCAGCAGAACGCAGACGAGTTGTTCCGGCGCAATGGCTATCAGCAATGGGCGCTTTTCCTGCAAGATTCGTGGAAGCTGACACGCAAACTCACCGTCGATTACGGCGTGCGCTGGGATTATGCCACTGCAGAGAGAGAGGAGTACGGACGCTTGGGACAGTTGGACGGGAGTTTGCCGAATACCAGTGCCGGCGGCCGCCTGGGCGCGATTGAGTACGCCAGCACCTGCAACTGCAACTTCTATAAACCTACCTATCCGTTCGCGATCGGGCCGCGGCTGGGCGTGGCCTATCAGCTCACTCCCAAAACGGTGTTCCGCGGCGGATGGGGATTCAATTACCAGTTCATTGGTAATAACGCCGGCGGCGTTTTTGCCACGAATGGAGTCTATCCTCTGGCCGGAATCAACCCGTACGTAAACATCTCAACTCCGGGGTCGATTGTGACGCCGACCTGGCCGGTCACCAACCCGGACATCTATCCGGTTGCCGGCACCGTCGGAGGTCTCCCCACTGGTATTGCGCCCGACCAGAACGAAAACCGGCCGCCGCGCATCAACAATTTCAGCATCGGCTTCCAACGCCAGGTTACGCCGAATTTCATTGTGGAGGCCTCTTATGTGGGCAACCGCGCCGTCTGGACGGCCGGAGCGCTGAACGTCGGCCCTCTGGGTGAACTGAGCCAGATTTCCCCGCAAACGTTTGCGACCTATGGCTTGTTCCCTTACCCCGGAACCGGCCCCTGCTCCTCGGGAACCGGGGTGTGCTCCAGTTCGAGCTACAACAATTACAACGATTACCTGTTGCTGTCGCAGCCGCTCAGCAGCGCGTCGGTGAAATCCGCCATGACGGCACGCGGTTTCCCCAATTTTCTGCCGTACTCCGGCTTCCCCACCTCGGACTCACTGCTGCAGGCGCTTTATCCGTACCCGCAGTTCGGCAATATCGCCATCACGGGATCCCCGACCGGTGATTCCAAGTATGACTCGCTGCAAATTAAGGCGAACAAGCGCCTCTCGCACGGCTTCCAGGTGAACGGCTCTTTCACCTGGGCCCAAGGCTTCTATCGCCCCCCGCGCCAGGACTTCTTTAATCCCGCCAGTGCCGTGTGGGAATTACAGCAGATCCCGCCGCGCGACCTGAACTTCAGTGCCATTTACACGGTGCCGAAAGCCAGTTTCCTGCCGCGTTATGCCAACGTGGTTACCAAGGATTGGCAAATCGCATTTTCTGCGAATTACCAGAGCGGCGCATTTTTAGCGCCTCCGACCAGCCCCACCCTGAATTACCTGCCGAGTGAGGATATCCGCGTTGCGGGCGCGCCGCTGTATACGTCAGGTGTGAACATCAATAATCTGAGCACCTACAACCCGTACTACACTCAGGTGCTGAATCCCAACGCTTGGGAGGCCTGCCCCGTCAACGCCACGTGCGCGGCGGCGTCTCAGGGCACTTCAAGCCTCACGGCGACGGTATACTACAAGGATTTCCGTGGACCCCGCGAGCCGTTGGAGAACGCCAGCATAGGCCGCCATTTCAGAGTTGGTAAGGAGGGCAAATACGACTTTTTCGTTCGCGCCGAATTCGTCAACATCTTCAACCGGACTATCATGCCGGCCCCGACTACCACGAACCCGCAGAACGCGCCCGTGAAGGGCGCAGGCAACGGGACCATCTACACCAGCGGGTTCGGCATCATCAACGCCTACCTGGCGCCGCTGACCGCATACGGGGCAACCACGACCCAAGGCACGGCCGCTCTACAGGGCCGCACGGGCACGCTGATCGCGCGTTTCCAGTTCTAAACCACCTACCATTCGCGCAGCGGGCGGCTGATGGCTGAGGCCCAAGGCTTGCTCGCTCTGCAACCGGAGGGAGCTACAGGGCAGTTTTATTCCGGAACGGACGGTCGCTCCAACCGGCGGATGCTTGGATTCGATGCCGTTTATGGAAATGGATGGAGCGACACCGACTTGGTTCGTTTATCTTCCGGGCAGCATCGAATCCGCTAACAAGAGACAACGGGCCGCTTAAATCTCGCCGCCGCCCGTTTTTCTTCTCTTGGCTCCTGACCGCACTAGCAGCACCACTATGCCTGAGACAAACAGGGATCCCGCCACAGCCCACAGGCCGCCTGCGTAGCTGCCCATTTTGTCACTCAACCACCCGATCGTGTACGGCCCGAAGAAACCACCGAGGTTGCCGAAAGAGTTAATCAGCCCGATACTGGCCGCAGCGGCGCTTGCGCCCAGAAGACTGCTCGGGATTGCCCAGAGCGATGGGTAAGCCGCAACCACTCCCGCAAAAGCAACTGAAAACAGAACCAACGCCGTAGGCAGATTCACGTTTAAAATAGCTATTCCGGTAATCGCCGCGGCTCCTGCAAAGCGCGGAATCGCGGTATGCCACTCTCGCTCCCCAGTGCGGTCCGAGTGCCAGCCGCAGGCCAGCATGACGGGAACCGCAACGAGCGCTGGGATTGCGGTGTACCAGGACGTCTGAACCGCATTCAGATGTCCAATTCGCTGCAGCATCTTCGGCATCCACAGGCCCAAACCATAGGTTCCGGTTGTGCCCCCGAAATATACGAAACAGAGAAGAAGCACGTTACGGTTGCCGAGCGCACGGTGCCAGGGCATTCGGCCTGCCGGCGCCTTCCTCACGTTTTCCCGCTGGAGTTCGCCGGTGAGCCATTCCTGCTCGTCCCGGGGAAGCCACTTTGCCTGGCGTGGCCAGTCCGTCAGATAGAACCCACAAATGATGCCACCCACAACCGCCGGAGCGCCTTCTAAAATCAGCAACCAGCGCCAACCCGACATACCCAGCCAATGGACTCGCAGCAACAGTGCCGATATGGGAGCGGCGATCACCTGCGACATGGGAATCGCCGCCATGAACATGGCAACGGCCTTCGCCCGGTCTCTAAGACAATACCAATGGGTGAGATAAGTGATCATCCCTGAAAAAAACCGGCTTCCGTCACTCCGAGCGCAAATCGCATGATGTAGAATTCCGGCCTGCCATGGATGAGTCCGGTCGCCGCCGCCACGCAACCCCACACGATCATCAGCGCAGCCATGGCTCGGCGCGCGCTCCACTTCTCGACGACGATAGCCCCCGGAATGCCGAGCACCACGTACCCGACAAAAAAGATACCGGAGCCGAAGCCAAAAACCGCGTTGGAAAAACCCAGTTCACCGGTCATCTGTAGGCCCGCAAAGCCGATGTTGATCCGGTCGATGTAGGAGACAACATACAGGAAGAACAGGAACGGCATCAGGTGTCGACTAACGTGACGCCGGGTGCGTTCGGCTAGACCAGGATCGATCGTAGCCGGATGAGCCATCCGGAGAAGCATATCACGCGCTTACCAGAGCCGCGACCCTTCCTAGCGAGAAATCAGATGTGACAACACTTCCGGGTTGCTTACGCGCAACGGCTTTCCATCCAGAAAGGCAAGCGCGTTTTCCACGCTCTGGCCGTAGAACGCCGTCCAGACCTCCCGCACACCGTAGCCGAGATGCGGGGTCATCACCGTATTCGGCGCGCCCCTCAGCGGATGGTTTGGCGGCAAAGGCTCCCGGTCGAAAACATCAAGGGCCGCCACGATGCGGCCCGATTGTACGGCTTCGATCAATGGGGCCTCGTCCACAATCGGGCCGCGGGAAGTGTTGACCAGGATTGCACCCGGCTTCATCCGTGCAAGCTCGGCGGCGCCAATCAGCCCGCGCGTGCGGTCCGAGAGAACCAGATGGATGCTGATCGCATCGGAATGGGACAGCAACTCCTCCTTGGAAACCAGAGTGGCGCCCACTGCTTCCGCCTTCTCCGCGGTCAAATTCCGGCTCCAGGCCACCACCTGCATGTTTAGAGCGCGGCAGTAGCGGGCCATGCTGGACCCGAGGCGTCCGAGGCCGAGAATCCCAATTGTTTTCCCTGCCAGACTAATTCCGGCTGGCAAGCCCTCCTGAAAACGGCCTGACCGCATGTTGGCATCGGCGGCAGGAATGGCTCTTGCGGCAGCTAATAGTAGACCCAGGGCCAGTTCTGCGGTGGCTGCTGCACTGTCACCTCCTCCCACCGTATGGCACACCACGATTCCCCGGGAAGTGCATGCTTCGGTGTCCAGGGACCGGTTCTGCACGCCGGTGATGCCGAGCATCCGCAGCTTAGGCAAGCGGTGGATTAGGGAAGCCGGAAGCGGTGTGCGCTCCCGCATTGACAGTACGATCTCGAAGCCGGCCAGTTTCTGCACAGCATCCTCTTCATCCAGGAAGGCCTGTTCAAAGAAAACAACTTTGGCCCGCTTCATCAACGGGGACCAGTCTGTGCTGCTTCTCGCCACCCGCTGCCAATCGTCTAAGACGGCCACTTTGGTCATGCTTCTCCTTGGTTTCGGGAACCGGTACCGATGCTTAGTTTAGCTATGTTGACTGGCGCCGCGCCGGCACGCCCGGATGGCCGGTGTTGCCGGAAACCATTGAGCGGCGTGGCCGCGGCCGCGTTGTTCCTCGAGTGCCTTCCGAAATCGATCGGAGGTGGCCATGATCCGCCTCCTCCTTGCCGTGTTTGTTAGAATCGCACCGAGGAGAAGAGCCACGATGAAGGCCTTGTGCGTTCCAGCATTTGTTATTTTTACGCTGGCGTCTGCGGCAGTGCCGCTGTCGGCGCATCACTCATGGCCGGTGAACATGGACCGGCTCGTGACCGTGAAAGGCACCGTAATCGAGTTCATGTGGGCCAATCCGCACCCAATGATAACTCTCGAGGTTCATGCCAACAATGGCCAGACCGAGAAATGGATGGCAGGCGGTCCCGCCATCGTCCGAATGACGGCCAACGGCTGGACCAAGAGCACGGTGAAGCCCGGCGACATGATCACTGGAATCGGCTATCAGTACACCGACGGCCAGAAGATCATCAGACTCGAGCGCGTTGTATTGGCCGACGGCAAGGGACTGCGCGTTTACGCCCGCTAGGCCAGTCAGCAGAGAAACAGCCGCAGCGCTCAGGCACGCAAGAGAGTTTGCACGTATTCCGCTTTGAGCGGCAGACGGCGCGCGATCTTGCCCGTGGCGTCGTGCAGCGCCGCGGCGATGGCGGGCGCGGCCAGCGCGTTCGCCGCTTCCGATCCGCCGCCGTAAGCGCCCACCTTCGGGTTGTTTAGGAGCACCACTTTGATTTCCGGAATCTCCGACATTTTGAGAATCGGGTATGTGCGCCAATCGTGCACCGTGATGCCGCTCTCATCGAATCGGGCTTCCTCGAGCAGCGCATGGCTGATGCCCATAACGGCGCCGCCTTCCACCTGCCGCTTTAATTGCAGGGGGTTGACGACGATACCGGGGTCCACCGCGATGGTATATTTCTCTACCCGAATCACGCCGCTCGCGGGAGTGACCGCGACCTCACACACGCACGCCCAGTAGCTTCCCGAGCGGAGCATGAGGGAAACACCGCGGCCGCGCAGCGTATCGCCGGAGCGGTTGCCGGCGGGCGAGGGCCGCGGCTGCCAGCCCGAAGCATCGCGCACGGCTTTGAGCACGGCAATGGCGCGATCTTCCGTGGCATGATCGATCCGGAACTGGAGGGCATCGGCGCCCGCCAGAGCGGCAGCTTCGCTGATGGCCAGCTCGCGCGGAAAATTCTGCTGGAACTGGCCGGGTGTGCGCATACTGTGATCGCGCAGGCCAATGGCAAGCGGCGATGCTTTCTCGCCCACCTGGTAAGTGCCATGGCCGCGCTCCATCAGTACGGAGACGCCGTCGTAAAGCCATGGGTCCTGCAAAGAGTTCACCGTGGAACTGATGAAGTCGCCTTTGGGGTTGGGAGTCGCCATGGTGGGCAGGCCTGCCAGGACCGCCCCAATAGGCCGGTCGTCCTGCATGGCGGGCATGTAGTGGTCCACCTCGTAGGCAGTGATTCTGCCTTTGGCATCGAGCGCGATTTCCACGTCCGCAAAAGCGGCCGGCGATTGGGTCGACCATTGAAAGTCCTCGTCGCGCATCCACTGCACGCGGACGGGCTTGCCCACAGCCTTTGACAGGATCACCGCCTCGTCTTCCGCGCCCGCGTTGCCGCCGTTCGAGCGGCCGTAGTGGCCGGGCCCGGCGAAGACACGTACGATCACCTGATCGGCCGGCACAGCCAGCATCTTGGCGATTTCGCCGCGCAGTGCCTGCGGGTTCTGGTTGTGCGTATAGATATGAACCGTGCCATCCGGCTGCACGTCGGCTGCTGCCATCGTTGGACCAAGCGGCGCGTGTTTCATGTAGGGCATCTGGTAGGTCGCTTTGAGCGTTTTGGGGGCGCCGGCCAGAGCGGGCGCAGGATCGCCGTGGCTCTTGTCGCTCTTGGCCACTGGAGTACTTTTCCAGTCTGCTTCGTTCCGGAAATATTCGAACAGCTTCGCATCGCCGGGCAGGCCTTTCCATTCACTCCACCTGGTTCCACTGGCCACCTGTTGCGCGGCCTGGATCGCTTCCCACTCGGTGGGCGCCACTACCCCAACCAGGTTGCCACTTACCACGACCTGCGCATTGGGGAAGCGAGTCTTATCGAGACTACCCGCGGAGACGAGCTTGGACCCGAGTGCCTTTGGGTGGACCATGCGCGCGTGCAGCATGCCCGGCAGGCGCACATCGGTGGCCCATTGCTCCTTGGCAGTTACTTTGGAAGCAATCACCGAGTTCCGGAACGGCTTGCCGATGATGGTGTATTCGCTCACGGGCTTCATGGGTGGATTGCCAGTGACCGTCAATCCCATGGGACTTGTGAGATCTCCGGTGACGGGGATGGTCAGTTTCAACTGCCGGCCCTTCACCAGTTCGCCGTATGAGATTTTCTTACCACCCCCGGAAACGACGCCATCTTTAACAGAGAGCTGATCCTTTGGGCTGCGCAGGCTCTCAGACGCAAGGTCCAGCAATGCCTGGTAGGTGTACGCTGCTGCCTTGCGGATGTTGGGTGTGCCGCGGCCGAGGAAGTCGAAGGCACCGCTGCCATCGGGAGTACGGTCGGTGTCGCCCATCACCACAGTGGTAATGGCTTCGAAAGGCGCGCTCAGTTCTTCGGCAACGATTTGCCGGTAGGCAGTAAATGTGGTGCTTTGGCCGAAATCGCTTTTGCCCGTACGAATCAGGATGGTGTTATCCGGGTGGATTTCGATCCAGGAGGTGGGCAGTGTGGGGTCGAGGGTATTGCCAGGGACCGTGGCTTTGGCCGGTTGGGATCCCACAAGACCGAAGCTCACCAGTAGCGCCCCGCCCGTTCCCAGCAATTCGCGGCGGGTCAAGGTGGCGCCAAAAACATTTTGCGAATCTTTGTTTGCGATAGCCATGTCTATCTCCCCCTCGCCATAACGGCCGCCGCACGCTGGACGGCTTGGATGATTGCGGTATAGCTGCCGCAGCGGCACAGATGCGGCGATGGACCGGAAGTGGTAAATGCTTCCTTAATTTGCGCTAGAGTTGGGTTCGCGGTCTGTTCTAACAGCTCGGTGGCCTTGATCATCATGCCGTTCTGGCAGAAACCGCAGAGCGGGGTTTGTTCCTCAATCCACGCTTGCTGCACTGGATGGAGAGTTTTCCCGGCATCGGCTTTGGAAAGGCCTTTCTGTTGGGCCCAGCGCGCCGGCAGGCCTTCGAGCGTGGTGACCTCCTTCGTGCCAGCTGCGGAGAGCGGCGTAATGCACGAACGAATTTCTTTGCCATCGAGCAGTACCGAGCAGGCGCCGCACTGGGCGAGCCCACAGCCGAATTGCGGGCCGCTCAGTTCGAGTTCGTTTCGCAGCACATAGAGCAAGGGAGTATCGGCGGGCGACTGCACATCGCGCCGCACTCCGTTCACGGTAAGGGTTGCCATTAAAACTCCTCCCGGCCCGTGCGGGCCAGCTTGAAGCTATCGTATCAGGAACGATCCGCGTGAGAGCGATGTGCCGGTAGACGCGGCCAGCACAAGGCCGTGGCCCAGGCTTTGTAGCCGGCACGCGTCCAGGCCTACGGGCTGCTATACTCTACGCAAATTGTTACTAAGTCCTCTGGGAGGCATGGATGTTCAGAAATCTCAGAATTATACTGCCCGGAATCACCTTAATGGTGGCGTTTCTCGCACCGCTCGGACTCACCCAACAAACCCCTCCGAAGGCGCCTGCGAAAACAGCCGCAACCACAGCAAAGGAAGTCGATTCCAATAGGTCTACAATGGCGGTCCCGCCGGGGGACTGGCCGATGTATAGCCGCGACCTGACTAGTTCGCGTTACTCTCCACTTACGCAGATCAACAGGGCAAACGTGAGCAAACTGGTAAAAGTGTGGAGCTATCGCCCCCCTTCCCAAGCCGGGGACGAGGAGAAGGGCGGCGGAAGAGGCAGAGGTAGAGGAGCCACGTCTGGCGTGGTTGCGGAGGCGACCCCCATCGTGGTCAACGGCGTCATGTACCTCCCCGCTGGAAATCAAGTTGTGGCGCTCGATGCCGACACGGGCAAGGAAATCTGGTCGCATCGGACCGAGGGCGGACGCGTCCAAATGCGCGCCGTTGGCTACTGGCCGGGTGATCGCACAAACTCCGCCCGGGTGCTCTACACGGTTGGGACCAAGATGTTCGCGCTGAACGCTGCGACCGGCAACACCGATCCAGGCTTTGGCAAGGAGGGCGTGGTCGATATCGAAATCGGCTGGGGCGGCGCGCCCTATGTCTACAAGAACCTCATCATTATGGGCAATAACAACGGCGAGCGCAGCGATGGCCCCGCTGGCGACACCAAGGTCTATGATGCCCGCACCGGCGCCGAGTTGTGGCGATTCAAGACGATGGTGCAGCCGGGTGATAAGAACTACCCGGGATCCTGGCTGGACAATTCAGACAAGCACTCCCGTGCCGGTCTCAACGTTTGGGGCTGGTACTTTACGGTGGACGAACAGCGCGATCTTATCTACATGCCCGTGGGCAGCGCTGCGGGCAATTATTATGGAGGCGACCGTCCAGGCAACAACCTGTACGGGAATTCAATCGTCGCTGTCAACGCCACCACGGGCAAATACGTGTGGCATTTCCAACTCGTGCACCACGACCTCTGGGACACCGATGTACCGGCCGCGCCCAGCCTGTTTGACGTGAAGAAGGACGGCAAGACCATTCCCGCTCTCGCCGTCATCAGCAAGAATGCTCTGATGTTTATTCTGAACCGTGAGACTGGAGAACCCATCTTCGGCGTCGAGGAGCGTCCCGTGCCCAAGGGCGACGTCCCTGGCGAATGGTATTCTCCCACGCAACCTTTCCCCGTGAAGCCGGCACCCCTGGTGCGCATGAGCTTCAACAAAGCGGAAGACTTCGTCCGCGCGTCGGACACCACGCCGGAGCACGTAAAGGCCTGCGAAGAGTATTGGAACCGCGCGGGCGGCTTCATCAACCAGGGCCCGTTCACCCCGTTCGGATTCCACGAAGCGGGCGCACCGCCTAAGAGCTACGTGCAGTTTCCCGGTGTCGGCAGCCCCAACTGGGGCGGCACCGCAGCCGACCCCACCACTGGCTACATCTACGTAGGCACCTCTGACACCGCGCTGACGGGTTGGATCGAAAAGAAGGTCCCTGGGGGCAACTACGGCGCGCTGACGGATGGCTCGCCACTGCCGATGGATCGCGGTTCGGTCAACGGCCCCGGACCATACAATCAATTCAGCGCTGGGGGCATGCCCTGCCAGCGTCCACCGTGGGGGCGCGTCTACGCCATTAACGCCAACACCGGCGACATTGCGTGGAAAGTAACGCTCGGCATCAACGAACGGTTGCCGAAAGAAAAGCAGAACGTCGGTTCCATCGGCGGCGCCGGATCAACAGTCACGGCGGGAGGTTTGCTGTTTGTCCCGACCAACGACACGTATTTTCACGCACTCGATTCGAAAACGGGTAACGAACTCTGGTCCGTGAAACTGGACGCGAGCATGAATGCGAACCCGATGACGTACACTGGAAAATCCGGAAAGCAGTATGTGGCCGGAGTCTCTGGCGGCGCAGTGGTCGCCTTTGCGTTGCCGTAGGGTGGGTGCAAATGAACACCGGCCGCTTCACAACTTGGAAATTAATGGCGGGAGTCTTTCTGTGGGCGCCGCTATTGCCGGCTCAGCCGCCCCAACGGATTGACGATGCCGCGCTGCGCAACATAGGCAAGACAGGAGAGGAGTGGCTGAGCTATGGACTCACTCCCGGGGAAACGCGATACAGCCCGCTAAAGCAGATCGACGCCAGTAACGTCAGTCGCTTGGGGTTGGCCTGGTCGTATGAAGCCGGAGCGGGCGGGGGCAACCAGGAAGGCACTCCCCTGATGTGGAATGGCACGCTCTACAACATCACCAATTGGAGCATCGTCTACGCGGTGGATGCTCGGACGGGTAGAGAAAAATGGCGCTGGGACCCGGAAGTGAACCGTACTGCCGTGCTGCCCAAGATATGCTGCGGTGTTGTGAATCGCGGCGTGGCGATCTACGATGGCAACATTATCGCCCCCGCAATTGACGGGCGGCTGATCGCGCTCAATGCCGAAACGGGCAAGCCGGTATGGGAAACGCGCGTTGCCTATACGGCGGATAATTACACCATCACTATGGCGCCGCGGATCGCCAAGGGCAAGGTGATAATCGGTGTCGCGGGCGCGGACTTCCCGGCACGCGGCTTCTTCGAAGCGCACGATGCCCGGACGGGGCAATTCGTCTGGCGTTTTTATACGGTCCCGGGCGACCCCTCGAAGCCATTTGAGAACCAGGATATGCGCAAAGCGGCTGCTACGTGGAGTGCAGAAGGTTTGAAGATGGGTGGCGGTGGCTCGGTTTGGGATGGTATGTCCTACGATCCGGAAGCGGACTTGCTCTATGCCGGCACTGGCAACGCCGGCCCCTGGTCCGTGGCTGCGCGAAAACAGACGAAAGATCAAGATAACCTGTACGCCTGCTCGATTGTCGCCGTGCGGCCGGATACGGGCAAGCTTGTCTGGTTTTTCCAGATGGTCCCTGGCGATGACTGGGATTTCGATAGCGTGCAGCAATTGATGCTCGCGAACGTCACGATCCACGGACAGCAGCGTAAAGTGATCATGCAGGCCAATAAGAACGGCTTCTATTATGTGATTGACCGCATCACCGGAAAGTTCATTTCCGGCCAGCCGTTCGCGCGGGTCACCTGGGCGCGTGGTCTGAATGAGGAAACCGGAAGGCCGGTTGTAAATCCGGAGGCCCACTACGGCGCGCAGCCCATCACGGTCGCGCCCGGTCCGGCAGGTGCGCACAACTGGGCTCCGATGTCGTTCCATCCCGCCACGGGTCTGGTGTACGTGCCGGCATCGATAGCCACCACCCGCAACTACTCCTACAATC
>JASIAM010000228.1 GCA_030041985.1 Bryobacteraceae bacterium
GCCGCCGGCCTGGCCGTAGCTTCCGGAGCTTCTCCTGCCTGTGCCGGCGCACCCTGCCCTCCTCTGCCTCCGCGACCTCCGCGGCCCGCGCCGGGCAATTCCAGCTTCAGCCGCGTGGGCAGCTCTTTGGAAACTACGTACATGGTTCCTTTGGTGGGATCGACCGCCGAACTTCCCCAATTCGCCCCGCCATTGTGCCCTGGTATCTCGATGGTTCCGCGGAAGCTCGGTGGCGTGAAGAGGCCCTCGTTGCGGGCGTTGCGTAAACGTTCGCGCAGGGCCTGCTGCTCGCTCTCCGGCAGATAGGGGTTGATGTCTTTCTCGGTGAACGACTGACGCGCGAATGGCGGGGGCAGGGTGGGAAAAGGTTGGGTGGGCGAGGATTGTTCACCGGGCACATCCGATTGCGGCACGGGCCGCTCCTCGACCGGCCAAAGCGGCTGTCCGGTTACGCGATCGAACACGAACAGAAATCCCTGTTTGGTGGGCTGGGCAACCACGTCAACCAGCTTTCCATCGTGACGAACCGTGAGGAGCTTAGGCGCGGCCGGTAGATCGTAGTCCCAAAGATCGTGATGGACGATTTGGAAATGCCACAGGCGCTTGCCGGTGCGCGCGTCCAAAGCCAGCAGGCTGTTGCCGAACAAATCGTTGCCTTTGCGGTTGGCGCCGTAGAAATCGTAGCGGGCCGTTCCCAGAGGGATGTAGGCGATGCCCCGCTTTCGTCCACCGTCATCTCGTTCCAGTTGTGCACGCCGCCGGCGGTCTGCCAGGCGTCCTTGGGCCAGGTATCATAGCCGAATTCACCGGGGTGCGGAATGGTGTGAAACACCCACACCAGCTTGCCCGTGCGCACATCGTAGGCGTGGATATCCGCTGGTATGGCGTCGTATTGCGCGCCTCCCGCGGGAAGCGGAATGATAATGAGGTTCTCGAATACGCGTCCCGGATTGTTGGTTTGCAGGGGGCGGACCTTGCTGATGTCGCGGTCGAGACCAACCCGCAAATCGGTGCGGCCGTTATCGCCGAATGACTGAATGGTCTGACCCGTGCGGGCGTCGATCTCAGTGAGAAAACCGGCGTTGATGTAGAGGAGGCGGCGGTCCGAACGGCCTTTGCTCTCCCAATAATTGATGCCACGCACCCCTACGGCGCCCTCGTTGGGATGAATCCAAAGTTCTTTGCCAGTAGCGGCCTCCAGCGCGATGATGGAATGGTTCTTGGCGAGCACGTACATCACGCCGTCGATCACGATGGGATTGAAAAGGTAGTTGCCTTTATCACCGGTGGCGTAGGTCCAGGCGACCTGAAGCTGCTTCACGTTGGATTTGTTGATCTGCTTCAGCGCGGTATATTGCGAGGAATCCGGGCCGCCGAGGTATGCGGTCCACGTGGTAAAAGATCGCTCCCCCGCCCCGAAGATGAGCCCAACCGTTACCGCGGCTATGCTCAGAATACGCAAAGAACCCATCTTGTTTAACCTCCCGGCGGACGCCCGCAATCGTATCAGCTTAGAAAGGAATGCGTCAATAACAGCAGCGTCCGGGCCCTCCCGGATCGCGGCTACATTCCGCGAGCTGCCCGGTAATCGGAGAGTCTCACCACGGTAAGGGAATCGCGACAGCAGCAGCAGGACTGCTTGTCCGAAAGTGTTTTTGGGAGACGCCTCTGCGCAAGTTATTAGCATATGTCCACGATAAGAACGTGGCGTCCCGCCGTGTATTGCGACTGGGATTCACACAGGAGGGTTGTCTTCGGGAACACTACATCATCAACGGTGTCCCCGAAAACGAACTCCTCTTCGGACTGCTCAAGCACGAGTGGCGGCAGTAGCCGCAAGGCAAACTACTGCTTCCCAACCTTCGCCAGAACTTTGTGAAGAATCTTTATGGCACGGTCGATTTCCGCCTCGGTGATGGTGTAGGCGGGGAGGAACCGCAGGATCGTTTCGTGCGTGCAATTGATCAACAAGCCCGCCTCGAGCGCGTCCAGCACTACTTGTTTACCAGGAGTTGTCAGTTCCATGCCCAGCATTAAGCCGAAGCCGCGCACTTCTTTCACCGAGGCGTGCTTGCGCGCAAGGTCCTCGAGCCTCGTCTTGAAATAAACGCCCGATTTTTGAATCGAGGGCAGAAGTTCTTCGAGGATGTCGAGAAACTCGAGTGACACGCGGCAGGCCAATGCTCCGCCACCGAACGTACTGCCGTGCATACCGGGTTTGATCGCGGCGGCGGCCTTTTCACTGGCGATTACGAAACCGAGCGGAATGCCGCAGGCCACCGGTTTAGCGGCGCACATCACGTCCGGCTGGATAACCGGATTGGCCAACTGGTAGGCAAAATAGACGCCCGGACGTCCGACGCCGCACTGCGTTTCATCGGCTATCAGCAGAGCGCCGTGGTGGTCCGCCAGTTCCCGCGCTTTTCTGGCGAATTCGGGCGTTAGCGGATAAATACCGCCTTCGCCCTGAATCATCTCCAGGAAAATGCCGGCGGTGCGCTCATTCACCGCGGCTTCGAGCGCGGAGATGTCGTTGATCGGCACAAACTTTACGCCCGGCAGCAGCGGCTCGAAATCGGCGCGGTATTTCGGTTGTCCGGTGATGGACAAAGCGCCGAGCGTGCGGCCGTGAAACGAATTATCGAGAGAAATGATTTCGTATTTTTCCGGATGGATCGCGCGGCCGTAAGCGCGGGCTATTTTGAGTGCACCTTCCACGGCTTCTGTGCCGGTGTTGGCAAAGAACGTACGGTCGAGGCCGCTCATACGCGCCAAGCGTTCCGCCAGAGGTCCCTGGTAGGAGTGATAGTAAAGGTTTGAGCAATGGATTAACCGGCCTGCCTGCTCACGGATCACCTTCACAATACGCGGATGCGCGTATCCCAAAGCGTTTACGCCGATGCCGGTGATCAAGTCCAGGTAGCGGCGCCCCTGCGTATCGAACACGTAGGAACCTTTGCCGCGCGCCAGCACGAGCGGGTATCGCGCGTAGTTCTGCAGCAGATGCTCACGCTCCCGGCTCATGATGCCTTGGGCCGTCTCATCCGCTACGGAAGGCGCGGCAGCAGGCTCAACAGGTGGAAGTATGCTCGTCATTCTCTCATCATAGGCTAACGGGATTGCGGCTACAGGACTTGGGGCTAACGGGAGCCAGGGCCGCGCCGGATTGTAAATAGTCATTCGAGTATGTAAATTTATTTAACCTGTCGCGCACTTAGTTCGTGTCAGTACGCAAACACCCGGCAAATTCTTGACTTAGACCAAACGGCCATATAAAATCGCCCCCGGAATTCTACTCGTAATAGGGGACAGAGATTGTATGCAAAAGATAGTGCTAGTGACTTGGGGACTCGTGTGCGCCGCATCGGCATTCGGACAGGCAGGCACGGGTACAATTACCGGAACCGTTACTGACCCTGCGGGCGCGGTTGTTGCGAATGCGCCGGTAGAAGTAAAGAACACGGATACTAACGTTCCTTATCAAACCGCCACTACCGCTGCTGGCGTATACACGGCTACCCGGCTTCCACCCGGACCATATAGCGTGACTGTCACTGCCGCGGGTTTTAAGACTCTGGTCCGGTCGGGACTTTCTATAGATGCCGGGCAAGTCTTGCCACTCAACTTAACTCTTGAAGTCGGAGCCGCCACCGAATCGGTCACAGTGAGCGCGGAGGCTACCCTGCTGAAGACGGAAACCGGCGATGTTTATCATGACATCACTCTCTCGCAGTTAGACGATCTTCCCGTTTTGGGAATCGGCGGCACTAACGCGGGCAGTTCCGGCGTCCGCAATCCATTTAATTCGACCGTATTTCTCCCTGGTGTGGTCTACACGCCGAACTACATCATGATTGTCAACGGCTCGCCGGACTTCGGCTCCTCGTACCGCGTCGAGGGGATGGACAACACCAACCACACGGTGAGCTATGCGCTGCAAGAGAATCAGCCCAGCGCGGATGCGATTCAGGAAGTGGCGGTGCAGACCAGCAACTACGCCCCGGAGTTCGGCACCGCCACCGGCGCCGTCTTCAACATCAATATGAAATCCGGCACGAACCAGTTCCATGGGAGCGGTTACGACTATTTCGTCAACGAGGCTTTGAACGCCGGCTATCCGTATTCGTATAACGATCCTGGATTCACGGGCGGCAAGTTCCGGCCGATCAACCGCCGCAACGATTTTGGCGGAAACCTGGGCGGTCCGGTGCGGATCCCCAAAATCTACAACGGAAAAGACAAGACATTCTTCTTCTTCAATTACGAATACTACAAGGAGAACCAGACGTTGACTTTTCCGGACACACTCCCAGCCCCAGCCTACCAGCAGGGCGATTTCAGCGCGATCTCGCCCAACGGCGGCGCAAACTTCAATCCGACTCTCGGCGTTCCCTCCACACCGATCGCCACCGACGCCCTCGGCCGTCCGGTCTTTGCCAACGAAATCTACGATCCACTGACCCGCACGACCATTGGCGGCGTGGGAGTCGCGGACCCATTCCCGAACAACATCATTCCGGAATCGCGGTTTGACCCCACCGCGGTCGCCATTCAGAAACTCTTACCCGCGACGACCGGCGCTCTTTACAACAATTACACTGGTTTCAATGCAGGGCACCGCAACACCACCATCCCCTCGGTAAAGCTCGATCAACTCCTCGGATCGAAACAGAAGCTGTCCTTTTACTACCAGCACACGCGGACCGACAGCCAGTTCTCGGTGCCCAATGGCAGCGATAACGGACTTCCCACCTTGTTATCGACGGCCCGCGGGACTTTCATCTTCGCGCAGGTGGAGCGTCTCAACTACGACTACACGATTACTCCCACCTTGCTCGCGCACATCGGCGCAGGATATTCGCAGCTCAGTTTCTTCGACGATAGTCCTTACACTACTGGCGGCAATACATTCAATTGTGCGCAGATCAATCTGGTTGGTTGCGAAGGCAGCTTCAACTTTCCGACTATCAATGTCAACGGCGGCGGGGCGCTGCCGCTGCAAGATACCATTGCCAACGGCGCCACGCAGCTCGGGGGCATGACCCAGCTCGGCGACGCGCTGGCGCATACCCACACCCGCACGGAGCGGCCTTCCGGTAACGCCAATCTGACTTGGGTTCACGGCAGCCACACCTATAAAGCGGGCGCTGAGGTCTGGTTTCAGGCAAACATTACCGCGCCTCCTACGGGGGTCGGTTTAACGTACGCTACCTTCCCCACGGCCACTACCCCGCTCAATTTGGGCGCCACCGCCATTCCCGCTTCGCTTGTCACCGGCGCCTATTACGAAGGCTTTCCGTATGCTAATTTCCTCCTGGGCGATGTGGTCAGCGCCACGCAATACGCTCCGGTGGATGGACGAATGTTCAAACAACAGTGGGGCCTATTCATCCAGGATGCCTGGAAAGTGAGCCGCAAACTTACTCTTAATTACGGCTTGCGCTGGGATTACGGGACGCCGGCCTCGGAAGAATACGGCCGCTCCGCCGATCTCGGTTTGAACGTGCCAGACCCCGCCGCCGGCGGACGCCTGGGCGCGCCGATCTTTCAAGCCACCTGCCACTGCAGTTTCGTTTCTGCTTACCCCTATGCCCTGGGACCACGCGTAGGAGCCGCGTATCAAATTACTCCTAAGACCGTACTCCGCGGAGGGTGGGGCTTCGTTTACGGATTCCCCAACGACATTCCGTTGCAGAATACCGGCGACCTGGTAAGCACTCCGGCAGGCATCAATGCCTACGCCAATATTCAAACGCCCGGAACCATTCCACAACCGGTTTGGCCGAACTTTAGTTCCGGCCAGACCCCTCTGCCCGGCCAGATCACCGGCTTTACCGGTTTCGCGTATCTCGATCCCGGCGCCGCGCGGCCCGGACGCCAGGACCAATGGAGTATCGGCGTACAGCGCGAGATCACGCTCAATACGGTGATTGAAGCCACCTACCTCGGCAATCGCGGCGCATGGTGGCCCAGCGGAGCGCCTGCTGGAATAACAGGCGGCCCCTACGGATATCTGAACCAGATCTCGCCAGCCGTGTTCGCAACATACGGATTGAGTCCGTATACCAATGCGGCGGACAACCTGCTGCTAGGCGATGCGCTAAGCAACAGCGCAATCGTTTCCCGTTTTGGAAACATTGTTCCGTACGCCGGCTATTCCAGTAGCAACACCCTGCTCAACGCGCTGCGCCCGTATCCGCAGTTCTCCACGATTAACGACTACAATTCGCCAACCGGCGGAACGTGGTACCAGAGCTTGCAAATGAAAGCCACCCAGCGCCTCTCGCACGGATTGTCGGTAAACGGCACCTTCACCTTTTCGAAGTCCCTGGTGGCCATCCGGCCGAACCTTTTTGTGAACTCGGTCAAGTCGTTGAGCCCCTTTGACCAGCCGTTCCTGTTCAACGCGAATATTCTCTACACGACCCAGACCTGGTTCCCCAACAAGATCCTGGCTGCGGTTACCAAGGATTGGCAGTTCGGCGCGTTCCTGCAATACGGGAGTGGATTCCCGCTTGCCGCGCCTGCCACCACCAGCACGAACTACATCGGCGGCAGCGAGGATTACCGCGTGCCGGGCGTGCCTCTCTATACCAAGAACCTGAATTGCGGCTGCATCAACCCATATAACGATGTGGTGCTGAATCCGGCAGCCTGGGCAGTTCCCGCCAATGGCACCTTCGGCCCCGCGACCGGAACTTACTACGGCGATTTCCGGACCGCCCGCTACCCTTCGGAGAATTTCAATTTCGGCCGCAATTTCCGCTTCGGTAGGGATGGCAGATTCAATCTGCAGCTTCGGGCCGAGTTCGTCAATATCTTCAACCGCCTGGAACTGGGCGCGCCCAGCACCGTCAACCCGACTGCCGCGGTGACCAGAAACCAATATGGCCAGCTCAGCGGCGGATTCGGAGTGATTAACGAGACGGTGTCGAACTACCAAACCGCGCCATCAATCACCTCGAACCCGGCGACTGGGGCATCCACCGGCCAGTTGTATCAGAACCCGCGAACCGGTACTTTGATCGCCCGTTTCTCGTTCTGACGGATCTTCAGCGCGCACCTTTTCTCTCCGGCGGAACGGCCTTCAGATCCGCTTCCGATTCCGCCTGATTCTTTGTCGGCACTACCTTGTCGGGATCGATGCGAACCATCATGTAGGTGATGTGATCGGGGATTTCGGTAAACAGATGCCCCGTTCCGGCGGGAATGATGATCATGTCACCCGGTTTCAGATGAGTGACCATGGGCTGCCGGATGGCATCGGCATTGTAGCCGGGGCCATTCTGTAGGCGAACGGTGCGCTCGTCAGCCGGCCGTTTCATTGGGTTCACCAAGTCAGGTCCGGTCAGCAACGTTGCTTCGCCATCAATCACGTGGTACACCTCGCTGACTTGTTCGTGCTCGGCCACCGCGCTTTTCCGCCTCGGATCGGCAACCAGTTTCCCGCGAGTGACCATACCGATCCCGACCTGAACCTTCCCGATGTCCACTGAGCGCACCTGCTGGTCGATGAGCTGATACTGGATCGCTTTCGCAGTGTAGGCATTCAGTTCGGATACGGGGATATAAGTAGCCTGGCAATGGTTACAAGTCGGCCTGGGTTGATCGCCCTGCTGGGCCATGAGAGTGAATAGTGTGATGCCGGCCCCTAACAGCAATCTGCCGAACGGCTTTCGACTGTGCATAAACCCTCCTCGGTAGAGCATGCCCCTGCCCGCTGGAACCTTACCGCACGGGCGCCGCGAACGCAAGCACCTCGCAACGCCGAAAGCAATTGTGCCGCCGAGGCCACAATTTTCCCGCGCTACAATCACAATATGCTTCGAGGCATGATCGCGCTGCTCGCCTCGCTCACATGCGCCTACGCGCAAAAGCAACCGTTCGATGTCGGCGCGATGCTGACCCTGAAGCGCATCAGTGATCCGCAGATCTCTCCCAACGGCCAGTGGGTCGCATTCAGCGTCCAATCCATCGACCTGGCTGCCAATAAGCGGCCCCAACAGATCTGGATTGTCCCGCTGGCCGGCGGCACACCGCGCCAGATCACGCATGATGGGGACAACAATCAGCGCGCCCGCTGGTCGCCCGATTCGCAACGAATCGCTTATGTCTCCAATCGCAGTGGCTCCCAGCAGATCTGGACGATGGATACGGATGGCGGCAATTCGAGGCAAGTCACCAATTTCGCCACCGAGGCGGATGGTGTGCTCTTCGCGCCCGATGGCAAGAACTTGCTCTTCACTTCCGAGGTTTACCCGGAGTGTGCCGCCGACGATGCCTGCAACAAGAAAAATCTCGAAGCCGACGAGAAAAGTCCGTCGAAAGCGCGGGTCTACACCGAGCTACTCTACCGCCACTGGACTACCTGGCAAACGCGGCGTCGCAGCCATCTGCTCTCGGTTCCGGTTGAAGGCGGACCGCCCAAGGATTTGACCCCCGGTACGCGCGACGTGCCCCCCTTCTCACTCGATGGCGTGGACGATTACGATATTTCGCCGGACGGCATGGAAGTTTGTTACGCCATGAACGCCGACCCGGTGCCGGCAATCAGCACCAACACCGATCTCTACGTGGTTCCCATCGGCGGAGGGCAGACGCGCAAAATCACCGCCACTCCCGGCGCCGATGACACACCGCGTTATTCTCCCGACGGCAAGTATCTCGCCTGGCGCGCGCAATTTCGCGCGGGCTATGAGAGCGACCGCTGGCGCCTGATGGTGCTGGAACGTTCCACCGGAAAAGTCACGAACCTCACCGAGAATCTCGACCGTTGGGTCACTAATCTGACTTGGGCGCCCGATTCTGCCAACATCTTCTTTACTACCGAAGACCGCGGCCGGCAGGCCATCCAGTTGATTCCGGTCAACGGCGGCGCCATCCGCGTGGCTGCCAGCGGCAATAGCGTGCTCGACGAAATGCAGTTGACTCGCGACGGCAAGACCATGGTGTACACGCAGCAGACCGGCGCTTCGCCAGCCGAGATCTATAGCGCTTCCTCCACCGGCGGCGCTCCGCTGGCGCTCACTCATTTGAATGATGCCGTGCTCGACTCTCATCAGCTCACGCCGCTCGAGGAGTTCTGGGTCGATAGCTCCGACGGAGAGCGTGTCCAAAGCTTCGTTATAAAGCCTCCCGGCTTTCGAGAGGACGCCAAGTACCCCGCCATTCTGTTGATCCATGGCGGGCCGCAAGGCAACTGGGGATACGATTGGTCCTATCGCTGGAATGCGCAGGTGTTCGCTGCCGCCGGTTACGTGGTGGTGGAGCCCAATCCGCGTGGCAGCACCGGCTACGGGCAGAAATTCATCGATCAAATTAATAACGACTGGGGAGGCCGTGCATTCGACGATCTGATGGCAGTCGCAGACCACATGCTCGCGGAGATGCCTTATGTCGATGGCAGCCGCCTCACCGCCGCCGGCGCCTCTTATGGCGGCTACATGGCGGACTGGCTGCAGGGCCACACACAGCGATTCAAGGCCATCATTTCTCACGCGGGCGTTTACGATCTTCCCAGTGAGTTCGGCGCGACCGAAGAGTTGTGGTTCCCACTTTGGGAATTCGGCGGTACCCCGTGGGACAAGCCCGAGGAGTACGCCAAGTGGTCCCCCAGCAGCTACGTTAAAGATTTCCATACGCCGATGCTGGTTACCTGCGGCGAGCTCGATTTCCGTGTCCCGTACACGCAGTCTCTGCAGCTCTTCACGGCGTTGCAGCTTCAAAAAGTTCCCTCTAAACTTATGGTATTTCCGGATGAAGGACACTGGATTCTGAAGCCCCAGAACAGCGTCCTGTGGTACAAGACCTTTATCGAGTGGCTCGATTCTTGGGTAAAGAAGTGAAACTTGGGTAACGTGGTGAAACCAATTATCATCGCAGGGGCGGTAGTCGTGGTGGCAGTGGGCGCCCTTTTGGTGCTCTCCGATTCCACCGCTGTCAGCCTCAATCCGCCGGTAAAGACAGTGGGCATACAAACTCCCGTGAAGGTTGCCGTGAGCAATCCTCACGGGGTGCGCCGCATCTCCGCCTATATCGAACAGAATGGCGCGCGTTATGCCGTCTTCGAGAAGACCAGTCCCGCGCACTGGTTCCGGTGGAGCCATAATGCGGCCCCGCAAACGGTTGTCTTCGATGCCGGCCAGAAGAAGGCGCCCAATTTGAAGGAGGGCAAAGCAGAGTTAATCGTGGAAGCGGTTTCCAACGATTTTCGCGCCAGTAAAACCACCGCGGCTTCCGAAGTGGATGTGATCCTTTCGGCTCCGCGCGTCACTCCCGATGATTTGCAGCACTACATCAATCAGGCCGGGATGGAACTGGTGACGTTTACCGCCAGCGGCGCGTGGGATGAAGCCGGCGTCAAAGTCGGACCGCACACCTTCCGCAGCTTTCCGCTTCCCGGTAACGACCCCAATCATCGCTTCTCCATGTTTGCTTACGCCTGGGACCTGCCGCCCGATCTCACTCCCGTGGTTTACGTTCGCAACGCCGCGGGCACCGAAGCAACCGGCCGCTTCTGGTTCAAGCTGTTCCCCAAGAAATTCCGGGAACGCGATTTCGTGCTCACCGATGAGTTGATGGCGAAGTTGGTCAACAATATCGACCCTACCGGCACGCTCGCTCCCGGCCCTGACATGCTCTCGCGGTTCCTCAAGATCAATGGCGAAATGCGCCGCAAGAATAACCAGCAGCTCGCCGATCTGCGGTTCAAAACCGAAGAAAAGGTGCTATGGAACGGAGCCTTTATCCACTACGGCAAGGAAGAAGCCGACTTCGCCGACGTTCGCGACTACATGTACAAGGGCAAGAAGGTGGACCGGCAGGTGCATCTGGGCTTCGATCTTTCTGACGTGATTGGCGCGCCCGTCAACGCTGCCAATGACGGCCGCGTGGTGTGGGCCGATAACCTCGGCATCTACGGCAACTGCATCGTGCTCGACCATGGTTACGGTTTGCAATCCATTTATGGGCACTTATCGCGGATCGACGTGAAAGCCGGCGACATGGTGAAAAAGGGCGGCAAAATGGGCATCGCCGGCTCCACGGGCCTGGCCGAAGGCGTCCACGTGCATTTCGGCATGCAGATTGACGGTATCCAGATCAACCCCCGCGAATGGTGGGACGAGCACTGGATTCACGACCGTATCATGAGCAAACTGCAAGCGGGGCAGTAAACGAGGGCAGCGGGGAGCGACTTCGCTCGAAAAAGGGCGAGATAGCTTTTCGTTAACCGAAGAGGGTCTCCATTTGACAGAAGAAGTGCGTGATCAGCGAGGCTGGACGGCCTTTGGACAGCTTGGCCGAGATCTCCGCTACGGCTGGCGCTCCCTGCGAAAGACTCCGTGGTTCACGTCCATGGCTGTTCTATCGCTGGCGATGGGGATTGGCGCGAATACGGCAATCTACAGTGCCATGTATGCAATTCTCCTGCGGACCCTGCCTGTTCAGGATCCTGGCAAATTAGTGATCCTACACTGGAGCGCTAGAAAAGTGCCTCCTGCTGGGGTCAGTAATGTCGCCGGTTTGGCTCGGCTCGATGCAGGAGGCGACTGGACAAGTCCGAATTTCTCCTGGCCAGCCTACAAACTTATTCGCGACCACAACGATGTCTTCTCAGCGCTCTTCGCATATAAGGACTGGGGGCCGCTCGATTTGGGCGTGAATGGGCAGGCCGAACTCCGGTCGACCGAATTCGTCTCTGGTAATTACTTCCGCGGTCTCGGAGTCGTTCCCGCTGCGGGCCGGCTGATTGATGAGAACGACGACCTTCCTGGTGCCCGGGGAGTAGCTGTGCTGAGCTACCCCTATTGGCGCGACCAGTTTGGAGGAGAACCAAAAGCGATTGGACAGACTGTGCGAATCAACGGCATTCCATTCACGATCGTGGGGGTCTCTCCGCCCGGGTTCTTCGGGGTAGCACCAGGCTCGGACCCGGTGCTCTATATACCGATCGTGAATCAGCAGCTATTCCCGATACCCTCGCTGCTTACCGATTCACATCTGGACTGGACTGAGATAATGGGCCGGTTGCGCCCAGGAGTCACTACGGAGCGCGCGCAGACCGAACTCGCCGCGCGATTCCGTGAGTTTGCGCTAGCCGCCGCAGCAAACGATACACGTGCGGATCTCCCCTCGCTTTGGCTTGAGGAAGGCGGCTCTGGCGTTGGCTCACTGCGCCGCCAGTATTCGAAACCTCTCTTTATCCTGATGGCCATGGTGATATTTATCCTGGCGATCACCTGCGCCAATATCGCCAGCCTGCTTCTGACCCGCGCTACAGCGAGGCGTCGAGAAATAGCTGTGCGGCTCAGCCTTGGCGCCAACCGCGTTCGTATTCTGCGGCAACTGATTACCGAGGGTGTGGAGCTCGCACTGGGAGGAGGGACACTTGGTGTTTGCGTCGCGCTGGCTGGGAATCATTTGCTTTTCTTGCTCCTGGCTCGTGGGCGCAACGATTTTTATGTTCCGATCGAACTTGATTGGCGGGTCCTTGCCTCCACCATTGCCCTTACCCTCGGCGTAGGGATCCTCTTCGGACTCGCGCCCGCAATTGAAGCGACTCGAGTCGATATCACTCCGGCGCTTAAGGAGACTCAGGCCAGCGCTCCGCGTGCGCACGCAGGAAGCATCGGCTTTAGCCGCATGCTTCTCATCGTGCAAATTGCACTGTCACTGCTCCTCGTTCTCGGAGCGGAGATCTTTGTTCGGACTCTGGCAAACCTTCATTCGGTGCACCTCGGATTCAATATTGCGAACGTCCTAACGTTTCGCCTGGACGCCGAGAAGGCAGGCTACAAAGATGCGGCGCTGAAGGAATTCTTCCCTCAAATAGAGAAACAGCTTAGTGCTCTGCCAGGAGTGCAAACTGTAACAGAAACCAACTCCCCACTCCCCGGCCCGCAGTTTAATACCGGCCCAATCACGGTTTCTGGCTCCAGCACTCCGAGAGGTGGAGGAGGCGTGCTTTTCGTCGGCCCCTCCTTTTTTGAGGCGATGCAGCACCCGATTGTACTCGGCCGTGCGATCGATTTGCATGACGTCGAGGGTGCGCCGCTCACGGTGGTCATCAACCAGTTCCTTGCCAAGGAATATTTTCCGGACGAAAACCCGATCGGGCGGCACATCGGGCTTATCGGCATCAAGGATCTCACCATTGTCGGGATTGCGAAGAACGCCCATGAGTCCTCGCTGCGGTCACCGATCTCCGCTTTTGCCTATCTTCCGTACTTACAACATCCACGCGGCAGCATGTACTTCGAGATGCGCACGGCAGGCGACCCGATTGCACTTGTTAAGGCTGTTCGGGGCGTGGTCCATAACACCGCACCCGATGTGCCTATCGTTGACATGATGACGGAGTCACAGCACATCGAAAACTCGGTTGTTCAGGAGCGCACGTTCGCCGATCTGTGCACCGCATTTTCGGTCCTCGCGCTGCTAACCGTCTGTATCGGAGTCTATGGTTCCGTGGCTTATGCGGTGGCGCGCCGCACGAACGAAATCGGGATCCGGATGGCGCTCGGTGCCAAAAGTCGAGGTATCATCTGGATGGTTCTGCGCGAAGTGCTGGCACTCGCTGCCGCGGGCCTCTCCATCGGTTTCATCGGGGCATGGACGGCGGTACCGGTTATCAAGTCTTTTCTGTTCGGCGTGACGCCGACCGATTCGCTCTTGGTTCTGTCGGCGAGTGGAATCCTCATCGCGGTGTTAGTTCTGGCGGGTTATGTTCCCGCCTGGCGAGCATCGCGGATCAATCCACTCACTGCCTTGCGGCATGAGTAGCCTGGCCGAAGGCGTCCACGTGGGACGAGCACTGGATTCACGACCGCATCATGAGCAAACTGCAAGCGGGGCAGTAAAGCCGCTCGCGCACGTGCTCATTGACCTGCGGCGCCCGTCGTTTGACTGCACCCTTTCCGCGTTTCCTCGAACCCGTCGAACAGCCTCCCGGCATTGGCGCCCGCCAACGTATCCAGCCGGTGCGGCTGCCCCTTCTCAACGGTATAGCGGGCCACTGTGCCTTTCGAGCGCAGTATCTCCGCTTCCTTCTGCATCTCTGGGTGCCACATGTATTCGTCATTTTCGCCGACATACATAAAGACGCACATCTTCGAGATCGCCTGAAGCTTAGCCATGCTTGGCTGCCACATATATCCAGGAAAGGCTGTAATGGATAAAAAGAACTGGGGATTCAAGGCCGCAACGTGGAAAGCGGCAATTCCACCATTGGACGGTCCCGCGATGTGGAATTTGTTGTCCTGGATTTTGTAGTCCGCCAGAATCATCTTGAGAAACTCCGGGAAAATACGTTCCCCGCCCTCGAAGAACAACTGGCCATCCGGTGCGGCGGGAGCGACCACGATGTAGCCGCGTTTTTCCGCCTCTGCGCGGAAGTTGCGGTCGATAGTACGGTCCACGGTATCCATCGTTTGCGGACCTCCGCCGAAGACCAGGATAGCGGGATACGCCTTGGCCCGGTCGTAACCATTCGGCAGAACCACCTTATAGTGGACTGTGGTCGCGCCCACCTTCTTCGTCTTCTCCAGCAACTCCGCCCGGACGGACTGGGCCGCGAACATAGCGGCAAGAATTGTCGCGGCAACGAGTGGCATCCACTCTGAGCTTTGTCGTTTCATACGGGAACCCTCCGGATTTCGAGAACGGCAGCATCGATTTTATCCAATGCGTCACGCTGCCGGCACTCCCTGACTCAAGGGCGGTCAGAACAAGCTCTGCGACGGAGGACTACTTAGCGTTCCCGGGCAAGGCCGCATGGCCATCGAATACGAAAGCCAGCAGATGTCCGGGCTGGGCAGGGCCGGATGGCGCAGCGCCCGCACCGCCGCGGCCCGCCGGTGCTCCCGGTGCGCGGGCCGGACCACCCGCTACCGTAATGTATTGCTTGCCATCGATCAGGAAGGTGATCAGCGGCCCCATCTGGGTAAGGCCAGTGGACAATTCCAGAACCTTTTCACCGGTATCGGCCCGAAATGCCAGAAGCTTATCGTTGACGGATGAGAACACCAGGTTGCCTGCAGTGGTTAAGGAACCGCCCGCGAAGGGACCGGCGCTGGCGTCAGGCGCGCGCCATCGCTCTTTGCGCGCCACCGGGTC
>JASIAM010000229.1 GCA_030041985.1 Bryobacteraceae bacterium
TGCAGTCCGTACACGGGAAAGATCCTCGAATGTCGAATGAAGATCGTCGAATACATAAGCGGCGTAGTGACTCGGCAGGAGCGGTTTTAGGGCGCCGTCAGCTTCGGGAAGCGCAGATTGCCCGCCGCTGGCAGGCAACGTTCGCGCGGCGCCGGTAGCATTTCCGATCGTTGGGGCATTCACCTGTACGGCGAACTGCGTGATGACCTGCTGTTTGCCTCGATCGAACAGCCGAAAATCCTCCTGGCGGAGATCACCGACTGCACTGCCTTTGCCATCGCGAACTACCACCGGCACCGAAACGCTATTGACACGGCTAGTAAAGGTTGCTGTGGCCTGATGCGAAGTAACCTCCGGCTGGTCCGGAGTGGACCGGTCCTGCCCCGCAGATTCGGCAACTGTCAGCAAGGAGCACAGCAGAACCACGTATTGGCCCGATCGCATCGCTGCTACAAGAATACGCCAGCAGGTAGCGAAATGCCTGCGATAGTTCGATTTCGCACATGTGTTTGCCGTTATAATCGTGGATTGCCCGAGCTACGGAAAGACCCCGTTACGGGGCGATGGGTGGCGATCGCTACCGATCGTGCCAAGCGCCCCGGCGATTTCATTCGCCAGCCGGTTCCCCCAGCGACTGCCCGCATCTGTCCATTCGACTACGGCAACGAGCACAAGACGCCGCCGGAGATACTGGCGTACCGCAATAGCGGCGGCCGCGACCAGCCGGGATGGCGCGTGCGCGTAGTGCCCAGCAAATTTCCGGTGCTGGGGATCGAAGGCGATCTCAATCGCCAGGGCGAGGGCATGTACGACCACATGAACGGCATCGGCGCCAACGAGATCATCATCGAGACGCCGGATCACGCTGCGACCCTGAGTGACTTGACCGACAAACAACTCGAAGAGGTCTTGTGGGCTTATAGAGACCGTGTCAACGACCTCAAACGCGACCAACGTTTTCGCTACATCCTGTTGTACCGCAACTACGGCGAGGCGGCGGGGGCAAATCTCGAGCATCCGTACTCCCAATTGATCGCGTTGCCAGTGGTGCCGCAGCGCATTCTGGAGGAGATCGAAGGGGCCAAACAATACTTCGACTTTAAGGAACGCTGCATTTTCTGCGACATCATCCGTGAAGAGACTCGTGTGGGCACGCGGCTGGTGGCGGAAACGGAACGTTTCACCGTGATCGTGCCGTATGCGGCCCACTTTCCATTCGAGACCTGGATTCTACCGAGGCATCACCAATCACATTTCGAAGAGGAGGATGCGCCCACGCTGGCGAACCTGGCGCGCATGCTTCGCAGCACCATCCGAAAAATGGAGAAGGTGCTGGAACGTCCGGCGTACAACTTCGCGCTGCATAGCGCCCCCGTGCAGGAACACACTCTGCCGTACTACCATTGGCATTTGGAGATCGTGCCCAGGTTAACCAGAGTCGCTGGATTCGAGTGGGGCAGCGGATTCTACCTGAATCCCACGCCTCCCGAAGAGGCCGCGAAATTTTTGCGGGAAGTGGGTTTGCCATAGTGTAGTCTTCAAGGGATACCCGCAATGCGCGGTAGTTGGACAATGCAGCCGGACCCCCGTTGCAAGCCGATTGCCAGTCTGCTATAAAACGCTAGTCGCTCCCTATCGGCAGGATGACGAATCATGTCCGATAAAAAGGAATTTTCCTCAGTGAATACCGACAGGCGCATGACCGAATCATCATTCAAAAATCCTAACAGCCAGGAAGCGCTTTCCCTGGCCGCTTCGCGGGACGGGAGGAGTGGTATACCCGATCCCAGCCTGCCCCAGCCCAATCGCCCGGAAAACCAACTGGCCAACTTCGAAGCAGGCAGCAAGCTGTTTCACGCGCGCAAGTTCCGCGAGGCGCGGGAACTGTTTTTGCTGGCGGCGGGAGGTCCGGAGCGGGGTGTGGCCCACCGCGCGCGGCTGCACGCCGACATGTGTGCGCAGCGTCTGGAACAGCCACAGGTCCGCTGCCAGACCGCCGAAGATAACTACAATTACGGTGTCGCTCTGCTGAACACGCACAAAGTGGCGGAGGCGCGCGCGTATCTGGAACGGGCGCTCGAAATGGCCCCCGATTCCGATCACATACACTACGCGCTCGCAGTAGCGCATAGCCTGAGTGGAGACGCCAACCGCTCGCATCTGCATCTCAAGCGCGCCATTGAGCTCGAGCCGAAAAACCGCCTGATGGCGCGCCAGGATGCCGACCTGGGGGGCATGGCTGGCCAGCCGCAGTTTCAAGCCCTGCTTTATCCTGAAAAGAAGAGCTGGTAGCGCATCATTGGCGGCCCCCGGGCGTCCGCGTTCCTCATAGAAGCCGCCGCGTTCTTCATGGAAGATACCTCGCCACTGCGAGTGGTAGCCATCGGCGGCGGCACGGGGCTGTCCGCGCTGCTGCACGGCTTGAAACAATACACCAAGCCCACTGAGACCACACCGGTCACGGCTGACCTCACGGCTATCGTCACGGTAACTGATGACGGCGGCAGCTCGGGCCGCCTGCGCCGGGAATTCGACGTCCTGCCTCCAGGCGATATTCGCAACTGCATGGTGGCGCTGAGCGAAGATTCGGGGCTGCTTTCCAAACTGTTTCAGTACCGGTTCCAGTCCGGCCGCGGTCTCAAGGGCCACAGTTTCGGCAATCTGTTTCTGATGGCGCTCACGCAAATTATGGGAGACTTTCCTGATGCCGTAAAAGCTTCTTCGGAGGTGCTGAAGATTGCCGGGCGCATTTATCCTTCAACCGCCGCCAACGTGGCTCTGGAAGCCACTCTCGAAGGGGGCACCAAGGTAGTGGGGGAAACCCGCATCAGCCGCAGCCGCAGACGCATCAAAAGCGTGCGTCTTCATCCGCGGAAAGCGCGTCCGCTGCCGGCTGCTCTCAAGGCGATTGCGGATGCGGACGTGGTCACCCTGGGGCCAGGCTCGCTGTTTACCAGCGTGATCCCCAATCTGCTGGTCGAGGGCATTCCCGCTGCCATTCGCCGCTCACACGCGGTGAAGGCCTATTTTGTCAATCTCATGTGGCAGCCGGGCGAAACCACCGATTTTCGGGCCAGTGATCATATTCGCGCCATCCACAAGCATGCCGGCGGCAAGCTGCTCGATTACGCGGTGGTCAACATCCGCCCCATCACCTTGGCCATGAAGAAGCGATACGCGCGCGAATCCGCCTTGCCGGTGGAGAACGATATCGACGCGATCTTTCACATGGGACTGAAAGTGATGGCCGCCAATCTGGCGCTCACTACCGGCAAAGTGCGCCACGACCCCGCGGCTGCGGCCGCCATCGCCATCAAACTGGCCCAGGAGGGCAGACGGCGGAGGAATGGAAAGACATAATAAACTCATGCAGACGCCCGTAACGGTTGTGATCCTGGCTGCCGGATTAGGTACCCGGATGAAGTCGCGGAAGGCGAAGGTGTTGCATCGCGCCGGGGGCCGGACGCTGATCGAGCACGCTGTAGCCACGGCGCTGCAGCTCGCGCCGCCGGAGCGCATTTGCGTGGTGGTGGGCCACCAGGGGGACCAGGTCCGGGCCGCGGTGCGCACGCCGGGAATCGGCTTCGTCGAACAGAAAGAGCAGAAAGGCACCGGTCATGCGCTACTGGTGGGGCGCGAGGTGCTGGAGCCGCTCGGCGGCTACCTGGTGATCATGTACGGCGATGGGCCGCTGCTGCGCGTAGAAACGCTTCGGCGCCTGATTGACAAAGTGGAGGATGATGCTGGAGCGCTGCTTACGGCGCTCCTGGACGACCCAACCGGCTATGGCCGCATCATTCGGGGAGATGCCTGCGATGATGACTCGATTCAGGCTATCGTGGAGCAGAAGGCCGCCACTCCGGAACAGCTCCGCATACGCGAAGCCAATATGGGAATCTACTGCTACCGCTCGGAGCTTTTCTGGAAGCACGCTGGCGAAATCCGAGCGAATAATCCGGCCGGAGAGTATTACCTCACCGATATGGTGGAGATTCTGCGGGCCGCCGGACACGGTATACGAGCGCTTCGGATCGATGATGCGCGGGAGGCGCTGGGGATCAATAACCGCATCGAACTGGCCGAGGCAGACCGGTTGCTGCGCGAGCGCAAATTGCGCCAATTAATGCTCGACGGGGTGACCATTGAGAAACCGGAAACGGTTACCGTGGATCCGGATGTCTCGATCGGCGCCGATACCATCATCGGACCATTCGCGCAGATTTTGGGAAAGACGCGCATGGGAGAGGATTGTCGCGTGGGGGCTTGCTCGATCATAGAAGATAGCGAGATCGGCGATGCCGTAGAAATCGGGCCGTTCACATTTGTGCGCGCCTCACAAGTGGAGAGGGCTGCGCAGATTGGGCCGTTTGCCCGGCTGCGCTTCGGGAACCTGGTGGAGGAGGGCGCGCACGTGGGCAACTTTGTAGAGCTGAAAAAAGCCCACCTGGGCGCAGGCTCCAAAGCCAATCACCTGGCGTACCTCGGCGATACGGAGATTGGCGCACGCAGTAATATCGGAGCCGGAACCATTACCTGCAATTACGATGGAATGCACAAGCACCAAACCATCATCGGCAAGCAGGCGTTCGTAGGCAGCAACTCGACGCTCGTGGCTCCATTAGAGATCGGCGACGGCGCATATTTGGGGGCCGGTTCGGTGATCACTGACGCGGTTCCGCCCGACGCGCTCGCACTGGGACGCGCGCGCCAGGTGATCAAACCCGGTTGGGCGGCCAAGCGGAAGCAGCGCGGCTGACTACATACGCAGCGCCCACCTTGCAGGTCTACGGGCGGTGTGAATCGCTGGTGAATCGCTGACGGCGCAGCATATTCTCATCCAAGAATGAGCCTGGAGCCGGGAGCGAAGCGACCGGCCGCCAAGCCTCCTTTCTTTGGTTTTTGAATGGGCAAATCGGGCCGGTGCTCTTCATGCGATCCGTTTCTTGTGGATTGTGGTGAACAGCTTGACCTTCGGCCGTGTCAAGAATTTTGTGTAAACATTCCCGTGGGTTGATGTTTCGAGCCGGCTATACTGGTTGCACCCGAGCGGAGGGTAAGGCTCTGCGGAGACGTAACCTGAGCGCCGACTCGGCGGCCGGGATTCGCCGGGATCGAGCGCAGCTCGTCCCGGCGTTCAGCCAATCCTGGCGGTAAGGCGTAAAATCTCGGGGGTTCGGGGGCAGCGCCCCCGATTAAGCAAGCTCCTTTCCTTACTGGTTTTTGGCGAACGCGCCGGCCCTGGTCCGGCGAACCGGTCAGGCTCTCCCGGT
>JASIAM010000230.1 GCA_030041985.1 Bryobacteraceae bacterium
GCCTTCCCGTTCCAATTCCACGAACACGCGCAGCAGATCGAGCGACTCCGGTGTGGTATTCACGGCAGGCAGCACGCGGCCCGCAAGATGATACTCGATCGTGCCGATCAGCGCCGTCTTATGCCCGGCTGCCCGCAGCACCGAATCCAATAAATAAGATGTGGTAGTTTTCCCGTTGGTGCCCGTAATCCCGGTGAGCCGCAGCCGCTCGTCCGGCCGGCAATAGTAATTCCGCGCCGCCAGCGCCAATGCCTGCCGCCCATGCTCTACTTCGATCCACGGACCTCGAAACCCTTCGGGCGCAGGCGATTCACTCACTACCGCCGCTGCGCCGCGCGCCACCGCGTCTTCAGCGAATTGCCGGCCATCCGTCCGGCTCCCCGGAAACGCAAAAAAAAGAAATCCTTCCTTCACTCGCCGCGAGTCATATTCCAGCCCGCGAATATCCCGCCCGGCGAGTTCTCCCAACCGGCCCTCGGCTCCGATTAGCCGCACTCCCGTCAGTATTTCGGCCAGCTTCATCTCGCAAACTGCACGCGGATCCTTTCTCCATCACGCAACGGCGCGCCCGCCGGCGGGTCCTGCACTCTGGCCACACCACTCCCGTTGGCCACCACCGTAATCCCCTTCGATGCCGCCTCCGCCAGCACCGCCCGCATCGTCATACCCCTGAAATTCGGCACGTGAGGCTGATCTCCCCCCTGCCCGTCCTCACTGTCGTCCGGCTCCTCCAGAATATTCGGCTGGCCGGGTTCCACGTCCGCAATCGCCAGGTCGTCCGTGTCTTCTTTACTTGGCGGAGTGCTTTTCACCGTCTCCGGTTCGTCCGGCAAATCCTTCGGAATATCGAATACGCGCAGAGCCTCCTGGGCGACCGTGCGGAACACCGGCGCAGCCGTCGCTCCGCCAAAGCCGGCCGTCCCATGCGTTCCATTCAACGTTACTACTACCACAATAGCCGGATTCGTGAGCGGGGCAAACCCCAGAAACGAGCCATTGTAAGTATTGTGGGAATAGCTATGAGTCGCCACATCGAAGATCTGTGCCGACCCCGTCTTGCCTCCCACCGAATAGCCCACCAGCCGCGCCGCCGTTCCCGTGCCGCCCGGCATCACTACACCCTCCATCATCTGCCGCATGGTGATGGCGGTATCCGGCTTGATAATCCGCACCGGAGCGGGTAGCGGCGCCTTCTGGCCACCCTTGCGCAGCACCAGCCGGGGCCGCACCAGCAATCCGCCGCTCGCAATCACCGAACCCGCCTGAGCAAGCTGCACCGTGGTGACGCTCACCTCCTGCCCCATCGAAATGGAAGCCCACGATGTCTTGCCCCATCGTTCCAGCCTGCGCAATTTGCCCGCGGATTCGGCCGGCAGCTCAATTCCGGTCTTTTGCCCAAAGCCGAAACGCCGGTCGTACTCGTACAGATTTGCCTGCCCCACCCGCTGGCCGACTTCGATCGCTCCGATATTGCTTGATTTCGCCAGCACCATCGCCATCGGAATGATCCCCAGCCCCGTATGCGAATCGTGAATCACGCGCCCCGGTAACGTAAGCACGCCGCCATGGCAATTAATCGGGCTATCGGGCCTCAAGTCCGTGGTCTCGAGCGCCGCCGAGAGTGTCATTACTTTAAACACCGAGCCCGGCTCAAACGGCACCGAAATCGCATGATTCTCCCGCGCGGCCCTCTCCTCCGGCGTGATTTCCCCGCTGGGCGGCACGTTGGGATCATAAGTCGGATAGCTCGCCAGCGCGAGCACCTCTCCGGTGTGCGGGTCCATCACCACCACGCTGCCGCTCACCGCATGGTGCGCCAATACCGCCAGCGCGATCTCCCGCTCGGCCACGAACTGCAGCTCTCCATCGATCGTCAGCGTAATCGATGCGCCCGCGTGCGGCTCTGTATCGAGGCGCGAATCGATCCCCCGCCGGTTCACATCCGTGAGCACCCGCATGTGCCCCGGCTCCCCGCGCAAATCGCTATCCAGCGCCTTCTCAATCCCCGCGTTGCCGGTCTCGGAAAAATCCACCGAGCCGAGCACGTGCGCCGCCAGTTGCCCGTTCGGATAATGCCTCTGGCTTTCGCTCTGAATTCCCACCCACCCAAGCCGCATCTTCCGCAGGCTCTGGCTCTCATCGAAACTGATCTTGCGCTTCACCCACAGAAAGCCGCGATGGTTCTCCGCGGCCCACATCATCTTCCCGTACAGCTCGGTCCGGTCCAGGTGCAGCACCAGCGCCAATAGATCCGACGCCACCCCCAGATCCGGCAGCTTCAGCGGGTTCACATACACAGATTCTGTGGGAACGCTCATCGCCAAAGGGTGGCCATACCGGTCGTAAATCGTGCCTCGCGGGCCCGGAATCTCGAGATCCATTTCCTGGCGCGAGTCGGCCATGCGCCGGTACTCTGCGTGGTGAATAACTTGTAAGGAGATTAACTTGGCAGAAATCGCCGCGCCCCAAATCAGAAAGAGAACCGCAAGGACAGTCAGACGCCGGTCGATCATAATTACGCGGGGACTGGGGATTGGGGACTAGGGACTGGCAACCCAACCGGTCCCCAGTCCCCAGCCCCTAGTTCCCAGCCCCCTTGTTCATAGCCATCTTGCCGTCGCCCTTCGACTCCAAGTGCACTGTCTGTCCGCTCGCTGGCGTCACCAGATTCTGGCTATTGGCAAGTTTCTCCAGGCGCGCCGGACTCAGCATTTCCGCTTCCTGCAACTCCAGCACGCGCCGCTCGCTCAGCAACCGCCGCTGTTCCGCGCGCAGCGATTCCAGCTTGTAGCCCGCCAGAGTTGTCGCCGCCGAGGGCGCCAGCACGCTCGTCAGTAAAACCAGCGCCAGGCAAGCCGCGCCGATTGCCGACCAGCACGCCCCTCGCGCCTTCGGGTCGGCCTCGCGCTCCAACCGCGAGTTGTCGATCCTTTTCGAGTAGAAAAAAACGTCCTCCTGCGGCAGCGCGCGCAATTGGTATGGATCGCGCACCAGCCGCGGAGCCTCCCTGTTATCCGTTCGTCGTAACGGTGCCGGCATCGTCGCCATGGCTTCGTGTCCCCTTTTAGCGATCAGCTTTCAGCTATTAGCTATCAGCCTCGCTCATGGGCGGGGTTTGGCTGATAGCTGATGGCTGACTGCTGATAGCTTTTTTCCAGCGCCCGCAACTTCGCGCTGCGCGACGCCGGATTCCGCCTGATTTCTTCTTCGCCAGGTTGTCGGGGGTGCTTCGTCAGCACAGTCGCGCGCCCCTCCCGCCCAAGATCCCGAAATCGTTCCTTCACCTTCCGATCGTCAATCGACATGAAACTGATCATCACCAGCCGGCCGCCGGGCGCCAGCAGTTCCGGACCAATCGCCAGTAAGCGATCCAGTTCTCCCGGTTCCTCGTTTACCGCCATGCGCAGCGCCATGAACGTCTTGGTGGCAGGATGCAGTTTTCCCGTCCGCGGCACGGCCTGCTCCACTACACCGGCCAGATGTAATGTGCTCCGTATAGGCCGTGCCCGGACGATGGCTCTGGCTACCTTCCGCGCCCTCCTTTCTTCGCCCCACTGATAAATCAGATCGGCGAGTGCCTTCTCGGCGGTGTGATTGACCAGATCGGCCGCCGTTATGCCCGTGGTCTGATCCATGCGCATATCGAGCGGCCCATCCGACAAAAACGTAAAACCTCTCTCCGGCTCCGTAAGCTGATACCGGCTCACACCCAGGTCCGCCAGCAGCCCATCGGCAGCCGCATAACCGGCCTCGCGCAGTGCCTCGTCCAGCTCGCCGAAGCGGCCGTGATGAAATCGAATCTTCTCCCCATACGCCGCCGTAGCCGTCCGCGCCATCTCGAGCGATTTCGGATCGCGATCGTTGGCGATCACCTTTCCGGTAGTCAGCCGCTCCGCAATCAGCGCCGTATGCCCGCCCAACCCCGCGCTGGCGTCGATATACACTCCCTCCGGCTTGACCGCCAGGTACTCCAGAACTTCGGCCGGCATCACGGAAACGTGCATCAACCACCCCGGGGACTATCAGGAGCTGGGGGCTAGGGACTGGGGGCTGGCAAAACACATCACTCCTGCCAGCCCCCAGTCCCCAATCCCTAGTCCCCCGCATCAATTCAACCCCGCCGCCTCCAGCTTCGCCACCTCTTCCGCCGGTGTCTGCGCTGCTTCCTTCTTGCGCTCCTCGTAAGTCTGCTCGCTCAACACCTCAATCCGGCCCCGGTACGCGAACAACCGCACCGGCTTATCTTCAATCCCCAACTCGCGCCGCAACTCCGGCGGAAACAGGATCCGCCCCTGCCCGTCCATCTCCGATTCCGCCCCCAGATCCGCCGCATTGAATACCACATTCCGCAAAATGCGCGGGTCCTCCCGGTAGGTGTCGAAGAATTTCTCGTTTTCCCGCCATACCGCCATGGGGTATATTTGGGCTGTGCGCCGGTCCAAACTTGTCACAAACAGCTTCTTTTCCCGCAGCGCGGCAAAGTACTGCTGGAATGACGTGGGCAGTTTACATCTGCCCTTATCATCTAACCGCGCCGGGTACATACCCCGGGGCGGTTCCACCATTAATACCTGCTCGCTGACCACTTTTAGACCATTTTTTATCTAGAAATTAACCACAACCAATAGTGTCACGGTCAATTGATCTTTTGCAAGAGATTTTTTGAGGAAGTGCCTGAAAAGGGATGAGTTATTCGTCTACCAAGGAAGCTACACGGCTGGCGGGCTATACAAGATGTGGGTATTTAGGCGAATAGAAAGCAAAACAGGGATTGGAAATTAGGGTCTAGGGGCTGGCAAAAACCGAGTTCCGGCTGTTGCCAGCCCCCAGGCCCTAGTGTCCAGCCCCCTCCTGCAACCCTCCTGCAGCATCGGCCTTGCTTCGGAATGTAAAGACGAGCTATCTTTACAGAGAGGCGGCTAGTAAATGAGTTCTCATTTGATCAATGTTCGGCTCGATTCTGAACGTCTCCGCAAGGTGCGGACCCTTCGCCAGCGCGGGATCAAAGTGTCTGATTTGGTGCGTGAGGCTATTGACGAGCGATTCCTGCGGCTCCGGTCCGGCCCCGAAGCTGATATGAAAACACGGATTCAAACGATTTTCGAACAGTACCCGGATCCCGCTAGTATGCCGCTCCGCGGATATGACGTCCACGATAGGCACGCGGCGCGTCAGGCGATACTCCGCAAACTCCGTACGCCTCGATGACGATCCTTATCGATACTGCTCCGCTGGTGGCGCTATGTGACGCCCGCGACGAAAAACATCATGTAGCAATAAACCATCTCGAATCGCTGGCCCCTAATGAATTTGCTGCGTGCGACGCCGTGCTGGCGGAAGCCTGTTTTCACCTGCCCTATCGAAGCCACCGCCAGCGACTGCGTGCCTTACTGGACGATCTGGGTGTACACCCGGTCCCCGTCGCCAACCAAAGCGCCTTCTGGTTAGAAGTGTTCGATTGGCTCACGAAGTATGCGGACCACGAGCCGGATTGGGCGGACGGCTGTCTCGCGGTCCTCAGCGGGCGGGACAGGAATGCGAAAGTGTGGACCTATGATCGTGAATTCCGGACGACTTGGCGGCGTCCGAATGGGACAGCAATCCCATTAGCAGTGCAATCGGCGTGAAGTTTCACTGGGGACTGGCAAGAGCCAGCCCCCAGTCCCCAGCCACTATTGAATCGGCAGGAGGCTTCCCCCCGGCTGTTGGAACTGCTCGGGGTTGCTTTCCGCGATTACTCCTAGTGCGAGGGTGTTATCGACCCCCGATGTCACGCTCGGCGCGGTCGGCACTGTGAAGGTCACTTCATACACCCCAATCAGATCGGGCGATGCCTGCACCGTGATTCCACCCAACCCTGTGGGACTTCCAGTCGGCGCGTACAACGCCACAATCACCACCGTCCCCGTCTCGGGAACCGAAACCACCCCAGGCGTCGGTATGGGCACTGCGCCGGTCGTGAGAGCCGGCACCGCGGGACCCACTCCCGTGATGTAGATGCGCACTGTCTCGCCCTGCCGCGCCGGATTCGTCGGGCTCACGATCGAGCCATCCGGCCGCACCGCCACCGCGCGCCGCACCCCGTCCGCACCGGTCATCTCGAAGATTCCCGGCGCAGCAGGCCGCACGGTCACACCAGCCACCTGGATACTACTCCCATTAATCGACACCGTAACCGTAGCGCTGCTGGGCGTGGCGTCGCAAGGCACCTGGAACGTGATCAACTGCTGATTGGTAACCGCCGTCGTCACATTCAGCAGCGGCGCTGTGCTCGAGCCGGATGTGGCGGAGGAAGGAAACGAAATACTGATATTGCTCGTCTGCTGGAGCGGCGCGGCGTACATATTGGGCGTAGCCGGTAAGGCAGCGGTTGTCAGCGGATTGCCCACCACCAGCGTCGCCACGCCGCACGGCGAAAGCGCCGTCTGGTTGGCGCCTGATGTCTGGAAGAAGCCCGCGCCGTTCAGGAAGCTGGCCGCCGTGATCTGCGGCGCCGGCGGCGCAACCGTTAGCGTAAAACTCGCGGTCTGCGAAACCCCCGTCACGCTCGCCACTACCGTGAGCGTCCCCGCCGTGGACCCCGCCGTTACGCCAATCGAAGCCTGCCCATTCGAACCGGTCGTCTGGGTCGTATTGCTGAGCACCCCCGAACCACCCGTAATCGCAAAATTCACCGTTATTCCGGCCGCGGCCGGCGTCGTCTGCACCACCAACGGAACGGAGAACGGCTGGCCCACCGCGGCCGTCTGATTGTTACCCGAAATGAGCGTCAGCCCGGTAATCGCCGGCGTCGGCACCGTGGCAGTGATCGTAAAATTGACCGGGGTAAGGCTGTCGGCCGTGGCTGTCACCGTTACCGTTCCGCTCGCTGTTGCTGCCAGAGTGACCATCGTGGATGTCTGCCCGTTGGCTGCAGTCGTACTTGTGGCAGGAGTCAGCGTAGCCGCGCCCGCGGGCGACACGCTCCACGTTACCGAAATACCCTGCAGCGGATTCTTGTTCGTGTCCGTTACTTCCACAGTCAGAGGCAGCGGCACGGCGGTCCCCTGCATGGCCGATTGCGTATTGCCGCTCACGATCGTCAGATTGGCGGGAGTAACCGGAGTTGCCAGCGCTTGAAACGGTGTAAATTCATAGGGGCCGGCAGGATTGGCGAGGCCCGTATTGTTGTTGTTCACGTCGCTCGGATTCTGAAGGAACGGCACGCCGCCAACCAGGATCGAGAAATTCGTGGCTGTCGAGCTGCTGCCCGGTCCGAAGACTGGCGTACACGTTGCCACTCCGCTGCTGTTGGTCATCACCGCCTGGGTGGTGCCCGGATAATTGGCCGGGTACCCCGGATACCCGGCATCCGCATCCGGGTTGTTCTGCGATTGGCAGGAGATCGCGGAGCCAGTCTGCGTTTCCGATTGGGGGATCAGCCGCAGAGACACATTGGGAATGGGTGTTCCACCGGTAGTCGTCACCTGCACCTGGATCGACCCGCCCGAATACACGCTGTTTGCGGGCCCGGTAATTACGGTAGCCAGCGGAAGGGAGCTCGCTGTCAGTGCCGAATTGATGTAATTAATGTTGTTCTGGTTCGCTACCGCGTTGGGATACTGCGTCAGATAAAAGGTCACAGACTGACCATTGGGAATCGATGCCGTTATCGTATCAAAGAGATCGCCCACCACCGGCGAAGCGGTGGCGTTTTCAGAAAATGTGACACAACTGGCCCCGGCTAGTTCTGACTGAGCGGAGTTATAGGCGTTACAAAGAACACCGCCGGAAGCAATGGAAGCACTGCCGGTGGTGGTGGTCGTAGTGTTCGTGCCGGTGCCCGCCAACGTGCCGCCAATAGCCGTCCAGGAAACAGTGGCGCCCGGTACAGGGTTGCCATTCGAATCCGTTACCAATACGATCAGCGGATCGAAAATCGGAAGCGCGGTCAACGGGCAGCCATCGCAAATCATTTGCCCGCTGCCCTGAACCACCGTGATATTCGCTGCCGTCTGGGCCGGCGCGGCGCTCGGGAGAAGGCACAGGGCCAACATGGCCGCGAATAGTACGTATCTTAGCCTCGTCAAAAGTTACCTCCTGAATCTAGCAAAGGATTGCCTAGCCAAATGTGATGGATTTAGGTTATCGGACGCGGGGGAGCTTTAGTGTAGCACGTTGGCAAAGCAGGATACAAAGAATTCGAAAAGGCCGGGGTGTCTTCACACTCAGTCGGGCCTTGCACAAAATCGGGCACAAAAAAAGGGGAGGCCGAAGCCCCCCCTCTAGTTGCGAATCGAACGAATGTTACTGGCTGAGTTGCTCGCCGGAGCTGGCAACCGAATCGGCCTGGTCATTCGCATTGCGACCGCCGTTCAGCGCCGGATCCGGAACAATCAGCGGCAAGTAGCCCATGGCCAAGTTACGCGCGCCAACGTCGCTGATAAACGCGAAGCCATGCGCGAACTGGAATTGGCAGACGGCAATCATGTACCCCTGGAATCCGGGAACCGTAACGGATGCCAGTGCGGTGTACTCTGTGGCCGTTGCAACTGACGGTGTTGTGGTTGGCGTGGCTGGAGCTGCGGTGCCATACCAGTTCAACGTGCAAGTGCCATTCTGCGGCGGCGTACCG
>JASIAM010000231.1 GCA_030041985.1 Bryobacteraceae bacterium
AATCATCGCGCCTTCGGCCTCCTGGACAAACGCATCGACGAGATCAATACCAATCTCGGGCGCCGCATCGACGAGGTCAACACTAACCTAGGACGCCGCATTGACGAGACCAATCGCCGCATCGATGACACCAATCGCCGGATCGAACGTATCGACGGCCATCTCGAACGTATCGAGACCGATCTCAAGGAGTTTTACAAGGTCCAAGCCGACCATGAGAGCCGCCTCCAGCGCGTCGAAGAGAAGCGGTAGGAAAACTCTATAGTAGCCGTGGATTCCTTACTCTCCTATATCCGTTCCCGCGAACCCGAAATGATTCGGCTCACGCGGCAAATGGTGGAATGCGAATCGCCCAGTAGCGATGGCTCGGCAGTAAACCGGCTCGTTGATCTCGTGGCCGATACCATGGCGCCTCTCTCCGATATCCGCAGGCATCCTGGTGGGGATTGCGGTCAGCATCTGGTTTGCGATGTCCGGTTGCCCGGTAGGAACTCGAGGCCCACCTCAATTCTGGTATTGGGCCACTCCGACACCGTGTGGCCGCTGGGAACCTTGCGCTCTATGCCGTTTCGCGAGGAAGCCGGACGCCTGTGGGGACCGGGCGTGTTCGATATGAAAGCCGGCATCGTGTTTTTCATCTTCGCCATCCTGGCACTGCAAGAAACCGATACCCCGGTGAATGCCTCCATGCGATTGCAGCTCAATTCCGACGAAGAAGTGGGCAGCCCTTCCTCGCGCGAGATCACGGAGAGCAACGCCCGCTCCAGCCACGCCGTCTTGGTATTGGAACCAGCCACGGGGACCAAAGGAAAATTGAAGACTGCCCGCAAAGGCGCCGGTCAATTTCGGGTGTCAGTTCGTGGAAAAGCTGCTCATGCGGGCCTGGATTTCGCGGCCGGCGCGAGTGCCACTCTGGAACTGGCCCGCCAACTCGAACGGATTTCCGCTTTCACTGATCTCGAACGCGGCATCACGGTGAACCCGGGCGTGATTGCCGGAGGCACACAGCCGAACGTCGTGGCGGCCGCAGCTTGGGCCGAAATCGACGTGCGTGTGCTTCGCGCAGAAGACGCAGACGCCGTGAAGGCAAAGTTTCATGCGCTCACTGCTTTCAACCCGCGCTGTTCTCTCGAGATCACAGGAGGCTTAAATCGTCCGCCGATGCTCCGCTCGGCCCAAACAGGCCGGCTGTTCGAAACCGCTCAACACTGTGCGCGCGAGTTGGGTCTGGAACTGGAGGAGTCCGTCAGTGGCGGCGCCTCCGATGGCAACTTCACAGCCGCCCTGGGCATCCCCACACTGGATGGGTTGGGCGCGGTGGGGGAAGGCGCGCACGCTCTCAATGAGAACATCCTCATCGATCGCATGGCTGACCGGACAGCTCTGCTAGCCAAGCTGTTAGCAGCGTTATAGCGGCGCTATAGCCACCGCCGGGAATAGACTGGTAGCGGGCTCGATATAGCATTCCAGGAGAATGGTCTGGCGGAGCGAACGCGGCTGGCGCGATTTGAAGCGGCTATGCTACCCCACCTGGATTCCGCGCACAATCTGGCGCGCTGGCTGGTGGGTAATGAACAGGACGCCGAGGATGCCGTGCAGGATTCCTACCTGCGCGCCCTCACCTACTTCGATAGCTTCCACGGCGAGGACGGGCGGGCCTGGCTGCTCGCTATCGTGCGGCATACCTGCTACGCGCAACTCAGGAAAAAGGTGCAACACGGCCTGCAGCATTCCGAAGCTCTCGCAGCCAGCCTGGAGTTGGAGATGGTCGAAGATCATTCTCCCGATCCGGAAGCACTGGCCCTGCGTAATTCCAGCCGGATAGCTATCGAGCGCGCACTCGCTCAGCTTCCGCCGGAGTTCCGCGAGGCACTGGTGTTGCGGGAAATGGAAGGGATGTCTTACAGAGAGATTGCGCGTATTACGGACGTACCGGTCGGCACGGTGATGTCCCGCCTGGCGCGCGGACGAAAGCGGCTGCAGGACATGCTGACCGCGAAAGTGAGGAAGGAGACCACATGAACTGCCGCGAAGTCGAGCCCTTGTTAGGGGCCTATCTGGATGGAGAACTTGATCTGCTCCACAGCCTGGATATCGAGGCGCACCTGGGCCGGTGCGAGCTTTGTGCAAAATCCCTCGAGGAACTGCGGCAAACGGGTTTCGCCGTCTCGGCTGCTCCGCGCTATCGCGCCTCGAAACAATTGCGCGCGAGATTAGTCCACCCGGCGAGCGAACAACGTAGGGTCTTCGCGCCGGTGAATCTTCGCTGGGCCGCTGTCGCCGCCGGCTTTCTATTGGCGGCTGTGACGGTGTGGAAGTTTGTCCCGCCGCCTGATCAGGCCACTGGACGGATGGAACGGTCAGTCGTAGACAATCACGTTCGCTCTCTGCTCGCAAACCATCTGCTGGACGTGCAGTCCGCCGACCGGCAGACCATCCAACCCTGGTTCAGCGGCAAGCTAGACTACGCGCCGGAAGTGGAAGATATCTCCGCGCATGGCTTCCGCTTGCTGGGAGGCCGCCTCGATTATCTGGAAGGCCGGCCTGTGGCGGCGCTCGTGTATCAGCGCGCGCAGCATGTGGTTAACGTATTTGTCTGGCCGGCCACGGGGCAGCCGGATCGTCCCGCGCAGGCGCATTCCGTAGAGGGGTACCAGGTGGTGGGCTGGCGCGCCAAGGGGATGAACTGGTGGGCCGTTTCCGATCTCAGTCCCGCCAGCCTCGAGGAGATGCCCCTCTGCCCCTGCTTTATGCCGCCACATCCGGCGTTGCAGGCCCGCAATCTTCGGAACATTATCCGGCCAGCGTCAGATTAGCCTGCGCTTTTGTGTCCAGGCCTGCAAATTCGCCGCGCGCGAATTTGGAAAACGCGGCGGCGGCGATCATCGCCGCATTATCCGTGCATAGCGCACGTGATGGGAAAAAGACGGGAAATCGCAGGCCGCCGGTTTGAGCCGCTGCGCGTAGGGCCGAGTTAGAGGCCACACCGCCGGACACAATCAGCGATCGCGCGCCGATGCGTTGCGCCGATTCCACGGCGCGAGTGAGTAGTTCCCGGATCACCGCTCGCTGGAACGAAGCCAGCAGATCCAGAGTCGGCTGCGGCGTTACCGCGAGCCATTGCTCAACAGAGGGCCGGTTTCCCGAAAGCGCGCGCCGCGCGGCGATTTCTGCCTCCATGTCGCGAGCCTCGACCCAGCGAAGCACTGCGGTCTTCAAGCCGCTGAAGCTAAAATCCAGATCGTTGCCCTTCATTTTGGCGAAGGTAAAGCGCACAGCCGCGGCATTGCCATATGGCGCCAAACGGTCGATTACGGGGCCTCCGGGATAGCCGAAGCCCAGCAGCTTGGCCACTTTGTCGAAGGCTTCGCCGGCTGCATCGTCGCGCGTCCTGCCCAGCAGGCGATACCGAAAGCCTTCCGCAACCTCGAACAAATGCGTATGCCCGCCGCTCACCACCAGCGCTACCGCCGGAAATTCAATCGCCCACGAACGCTGCCGCGCTTCCAGCAGAACCGCATGAATGTGCCCTTCAATGTGATTCACGGCAATCAGCGGCAGGCCGCGAGCGAAGCAAAGCGACTTGGCATACGTCAAGCCGACCAGCAAAGACCCCACCAGCCCCGGGCCTGCAGTGGCGGCAATGGCCCCAAGGTTCTCCAGTTCGGTGTTGGCGTTGGCGAGCGCCTCCCGAACCACGGTCACAATAGCCCGCAGGTGCTCGCGCGAAGCCAGTTCCGGCACCACGCCGCCATATTTGCCGTGAGTACTGATTTGTGACGCCACCACCGATGAGAGCACACGTTCACCCTCCGCCACTACTGCGGCGGCAGTTTCGTCACACGAAGTCTCGATACCGAGAATTAGCGATGACATACCATGGGGCAGGGCCACGGTGTGCGCGAAAAGGCAAAACAGCCGACCACGCCGCTCGGGCGACAGGCTTACGGCAACGAACCCGGGCTATTCCTTGTTCGCCTTGGCCGCTGGACCGCCGTCTTCGGCCGCATTACCCGCGAAAACGCGCCGCCCATCCGGCAGCGTCACCGCGCGGGCATTGCAGGTGTTGGTGCTATCTTTGGCGCGGAAGCCTTCGATATGCACCTCATCGCCCGTCTTCAAAGATTGGGTGCCCCACCCTTGCCGGCGCAACCCATTCGGCGCGCCACCTTCGCACTGCCAGTGCTCTACTTTGCCGCTTTCATCTTTCACATCCAAGTAGATCCAGATGTGAGGATTCATGAATTCGACCTTGCTCACCGTCCCTTTCAAGGTGACGGGTTTTTGCGCATCGAATTCGGCGGCAAAGGAATGGTGCGCCAACGCCGGCGACGCGGCGCCTAGCGCCAGGCTTGTCAACAGAATTGCCAGATTCGCTTTCATGTCAGGTCTCCTCACGAGCTTAGCTTTGCCGTATCATGTCACAACCGTCAGGCCCGGGGCAAGGCCCCCGAACCCGATTGGCCCGAACCCGATCCCGCTCTTAATGCGTCTGCCGCGGGGAGTACTTACTCAGCAACTGGAGCAGCTTGCCGGCGCTCTCGGGTAGCTGCACGCCGCTTGTCAAGATTTGCTTGTTGTCCCAACGCTGGCCGTAAAGCGCTTCGTTTTCGTTGACGTCGCTGCGCAGCGTGGCGCCGTCCAAGGACACGCCGCCGAACAGTCCGCGGGAGCGGGACCAGGATAGGATTTCGGCCGTCAGCAGCGCATCTGTTTGTGCCGTAACATCGCGGCCAACCGGCCCTGCCGCTGCGGTGGCCTCGCCGCCAATCGTGAACTTACTGCTGAACAGGCGCCGCATGCCCCGCTCGTTCATAATGAGCAGCACCACATCCGATGACGCATACCCGAACTGGAGGCCAAAGCTGCCCCCTTCGATATCCACCGCCGCCGGAGGCCCCCAACCTTGCCCGCTTGTGGCCCGGCAGAGCGCAAAGCCGCGCCCGTATTTTCCGCCCACCACGAAGGCCCCTTTTTTTAATCCGGGCACCAGGACAATGCAAGAGGATTTGTCCAGCAGGCTTTGCGGAATCGACTTATCCGGAGTTGCCATGATCTCCGAGAAAAGGCTGGCAGCGTCATCCAGCCTCGCATCGGCTTTGGCTTTCTCATCTTTTTTGGCCAGGAGTGGCAGGCACCCCAGCGAAACACCCAGCATGTACGTAAGCAGACGCATCGGTATACGCATGGGTATATGGTATCGCGGGTGGCCGCCAATCGCCCGAGCGACTGCCCGCGTGCCACCGCGAATACTGGTCTCTGAAAAAATAGAAGGTGACAACTTTTTCGCCGCCTTGGCCCAGAGTGACTGTAATGCCATATTCTTGGCCGTCCCGGATGCCCTCCAGCCACGAAGCCCCTTGTAAACAGCCTCCCAACAGGGCGATCGCCAGGCAGAGATCTTGCGCCAGCCTCATGACTTACTCCTGATTTCCGGTTCTGATTACAGCGCCACGATGCCAATTACTGTGGTTTCGCGCCGCCCAGAGCTGCGGTCGCGAGCGTGCCCCCCAAACCCATGGTCTCCACCGCCGAAGACGGTACGATCACCATCGACCCTCTCTCTTTGATGGCCTCGTAAAGCATGTTCATCGCCCGCAGGTGAAGGGCAACCGGATTGTGCTGATAGGTGAGCGCCGCCTGGCCGAATTTCTCTGCGATTTCGGTTTCGGCCAGTCCCAAAATGGTGCGCGCACGCCGTTCCCGCTCGGCTTGCGCCTCTCGCGACATGGCGTCCTGCAGCGCCGAGGGAATCTGCACATCCCGAATTTCCACTGACTGCACCGTAATGCCCCAGGGAGTGGTCTTCTGATCCAGGATCTGCTGCAGTTCGTGGCCGAGCATTTCCCGCTCCGCCACCATCTGATGCAGTTCGTGGCGGCCGATCGATTCCCGCAGCGCTGTTTGGGCGCTCATCGTGATGGCCTGATCGAAATCCTGCACTTCCAGAATTGATTTCTCCGGATTCCACACCATCCAAAAAATAATCGCATCCACGTTGACCGGCACGGTGTCGCGTGTCAGTGTCGATTCAGCGGAAACACTGGCCACTTGCACCCGCTGATCGACATAGCGGCTCAAGGACTCGACGATCGGGATCATATGAAACAGTCCGGGTCCGCGCAGGCCACGATAGCGTCCGAAGCGCAGCACCGCGACCTTTTCCCACTGCGCCGCCACCCGGATCGCAAACAGCAGATACAATCCCGCCACCAGCCCGATCCCGAACGGCAAGCGGCTGTCCAACGCGTGTCCCACGACCGCTCCGGCCAAAATAAGAACTGCGAACAGAGACACCCCCACTGTGCTCAGCTTGTTGCTCGGTAATTGCGTCTTCATAACATTACCTCCCTTCCATTCTTTCCTGCGGCATTACTTCCGGCCTTTAGCATCGGCTTGCCGCTCCTCCAATTGATCGAGTAAATCTTTGATGGTGAATCCCGCCGCCCCGGCCCGCGCCACAAAGTCGCCCACAAGCTGATCGAGCTGGCGCCGCCGCTCGATTTCCCCGCGCGTCACCTTCTGCTGGCTGACAAAGGTTCCCGTGCCCTGTTGCGTTTCGAGAAACCCGCGAATCTCCAACTCCCGGTAGGCCCGCACCACCGTATTCGGATTGATGGCCAGATCCACCGCCACTTGCCGCACCGTGGGAAGCTGGTCGCCGCCGGCCAGCGTTCCCGCCGCTTTGGCCGCCATCACCTGGTCGATCAACTGGCGGTACACCGGCACGCCGCTATGTTCATCCAGCCGGAAGGCGAAAGGCCGTTTGCCGTTTCGATTCATCTCAATTACTAGTGTACTAGTTTTATAATACAAATCAAGAGAAAATTAAGGAAAATCTCCGGGATTGCCGGGCCGCCCGCGCCCTGGGGATAATGACAAAGGGAGTGAATATTATGGCGGCCACCGTGGTCATGACCGGAGCGGCTTTCGATCAGTTGCCTTACGAAGAAGGGCGCAAGTGGGAACTGCTGGAAGGGGAGCTGATACCAGTGGCGAGTGCGAGACCGAGACACCAGCGAACTGTGAGTATTCTGAATACGAGCATAGGAGCATACCTTCTTCGCGATCCCCGGGGTGTGGCGCTTCCGGATTCCGAATTCGCCCTAGGAGAATCGATTCGCTTACGCCCCGATTTGGCCATTCTCCTGACCGAGACATGGGCCAAAGTCGATGTAGATGCCACGCCTATCCCGCTTGCGCCGGACATTGCTATCGAAGTCCTTTCCCCTGGAGAGCTAGCCGAAGATAACCTCCGCAAGATTCGCACGTATCTGGGGGCCGGGGGTAAGGAGGCGTGGCAGGTTTCTGCGAAAACGCAGACCGTTTTTATTTACCACAGCGACAAATCGGGTTTCGTGTTGGAAATTGGCGACGTCCTCACCTCACCGTTGCTGCCGGGCTGGGAAATCCCAGTCGCCGATTTGTTCCCGAGCTAATCCCCCTACATGCCCAGGTACCGCTTCAAATCTTCTGGCCGGAAACAGTGCGCGAATGCCGTCTCCTGGCTGATGCGGCCCGCCCGCACGAGTTCCGTTAACGACTGCTCCATGGTCATCATGCCGTCGTTGCGTCCCACGGCGATCGCCGAACGTAGTTGGTGGTCATCGCCCTTGCGAATCAGCGCGCGGATGGCATCGGTAGCGATCATGATCTCTACCGCGGGCCAGCGCGTCGCGCCATCCAATCCGGGTACAAGCTGCTGCGCGAGCACGGCCAGTATTGCCAGGGAAACCTGCTGCCGGATCTGGGGTTGGTTCGCCGTAGGGAACGAGTCGAGGATCCGGCTCACTGCCTGAATCGTGTCGTTGGTGTGCAGAGTCGAGAGCACCAGGTGGCCGGTTTCGGCGGCGGTGAGCACCGTGGCGATGGTTTCCGGGTCCCGCATCTCTCCTACCAGAATTACGTCGGGCGTCTGGCGAATGATGCTGCGCAATGTGCCCGCGAAATCCGGTGTGTCGCGTCCCACTTCGATCTGCTCGATCACCGCGCTGCGATTCGAGTGCTGGTATTCGACCGGGTCTTCGATGGTCACCACATGCGCGGTCCGGCGCGTATTGACAATATCCACCAGCGCGGCCAGAGTGGAGGTCTTGCCGCAACCGGTCGGTCCGGTGACGAGCACCAGCCCCTGGCGCCGCTCCGCCAGCCGCGTCAGCGTCGCCGGCAAATGCAGGGACTCCAAAGAAGGGATACGCGAAGGCAGCAGGCGGATGCTCGCCGCGAGGGTCCCACGCTGGTGATGGACGTTGATCCGAAACCGGCCGAGGCTCTCGCGCTCGAATCCGAAATCGACGGACTTGCGCTTTTGCAACTCCTCCATCTGCGCCGGCTCGAGTAAGGGAAGCAGCGCGGCTCGCACGTCTTCCGGTTCGAGTGGTGTCCCCGGCCCGGGAGATCCGGCAACCGGAAGCAATGCCCCGTTCACGCGCACAATCGGTGGCGCGCCGGCGATCAGCAGAATATCAGAGGCGCCCCGGCGGCCCGCAAACTGCAGCAACTCCTCAAAGGAGGCCGTGGATTGCGGAGTGCGTACAGGGGTCTTATGGCTGGGCGCCGCGCGGTTCAACTCCGCAACGATTTTGGATAATTCGTGATCGTACTCTGCCAACTTAAAGTATAGGACGCGCCAAAAATCTAGCGCTGGCGGAGCTATCATGAAGCCATGGCAGCCGATTCTCCTGCCCTTCCGCGCGTGGATCCGGAACTGGAGCACTCGCGCGAATCGGCGGCCCGCCTGCAGGATGCTTTGGCGGGAAAGCTGCGTCGTCTGGCCGGCAAGAGTCTCGCAAGAGAGGCGGCAGCACACAACGTGCGAACTCATTCCGTGAGAAACTCCGCCGCCCGGTTCGAAAGCTTCGTTCGCCGCCAACCGGCCGCCGCGCTTTCCATCGCTGTGGCTGCTGGATTCCTGCTTGGCAAAATGCTAGGCCGTAGAGTTTTCCGCTAAGTCTTCACCGACTGGGTCAGGCTTCTACCCGGCGTTCTGAGCCCTGTTTACTTGGAAGCCGTGCCCTCCAGCGCCGCCACCAATCCTCCGCTCAGCCGCAGCAGGTTCCAGCGAGACTTCGCGGCAGTGTACTGCGACTCATAGAACGCAATCCATTTGCCGTTCTCGGTCACCCGAGCTTCTTCAGCCTGGCGCAACGTCGCGCGGCCTTCCTCCATTTGGGCCAAAATCACGGATACTTGTTCACGCGCCACGTCGAGATCGAGACGAGCTACATCGGCCGCGGTAGCCGCTTTTTTCTGGTCCCGGAACGCCTGCTGTATATCGGAAATAATGCGATTGCGGGTGGAAGTGATCTGGGCCTGCAGGCGCTCGACATCCACCATTGCTTCCGCCGCTTGCGCCCTCACTCCAGGTCCTGCGAATAGCGGTAATTGCACTGACACTCCGATCTGGCCGTTATTGCGCTGGAAGTGCCGAAAGAATTCATCGTAATTGTTGAAGCGGGCCAGCATAGCGTATTGCGCTACCAGATCGACGCGTGGCAGCCGGGCCGAGCGGTCGCCGCGTATCTCCAGTTCTTTGGCGGCCACCTGCGATTCCAACTGGCGAATCTCGTTATTGGATGCCAGCGATTGCTGAATCACCTCGTCTTCCGCGCGTGGCGCTTCCGGCATCGAGAGATTCTCCTCGGTAGGATGCACCCCATCCTGGGCGCTCAATCCCAGCGCCATCGCCAGCTCTGTTTCCGCGGTGACCTGGTCCGACTGAAGATTTTCCGCGGTCTGCCGCGCGCGCGCCAGGTTCAACTCCGCTTGCTTCTCCGCCAAAGGAAGCGCCCGCCCCTCCTTCACCTGCTCCTGCACGGTGGCCAGCACCTGTTCGAAACTTTGCGCATCTTTTGCGGCCAGCGCTCCCAGCCGCCCCGCGCGCTCCGCATCCACGTACAACGAAGCCACGCTATAGGCAATCTCTTCGCGCTTAGCCAGCGCTCCCAGTTGCGCGCCGCGAATATTTTCGCGCGCCTGCGCGACTATGTAGCTCTGGGGCCGGTTGAACAGGTATTGCGTCGCATTCGCCTGCACTATGCTGGGCGCGGCTCCTTCAATGCTCATAGGAAAACCATCGCTGTATGCGAGGCCGCTGCCGACCACCAGGCGCGGCACAAACGGATCGTGCGCCACCCGCACCGCTTGCCGCGCCTTCTCTTCATCCAGGCGCGCCAGAGTCAGATCCGGGTTTTGCTTCAGCGCCATTTCCACGGCCTGGCGCAGCGTCATGGGAAATACCTCGGCGTGTAACACTTCGGCGCAAAGCATGGCGGCAAATATCAGGGAATATGACAGGGTTCGTAACATGAACCAATTGTAGCGGTGAGGCGTTGTTATGATGGAGCCGGAACATCCCAACCGTAATGTACGAACGGTACACTGAGCCAGCGCGGAGAGTGATCTTTTTCGCGCGCTACGAAGCCAGCCAGTTTGGAAACGCGGAGATTCCGCCCGAGTTCCTTCTGTTGGGAATTCTGCGCGAAGATAAAGAGCTCGCACGGCGTCTGGTGGGCGAGTCTCGCAACGTAGAGTCCATTCGCGAGCGGATTGAAAGGGAAACAACGCGGGGTGAAAAGATCGCAGTTTCGATAAACCTTGCAGTTAGTCAGGCCGGGAAGCGCGCACTGGCCTATGGCGCTGAGGAAGCGGAACGCTTGAACCAGCCGCAAATCGCCCCTGTCCATTTGTTAATCGGTCTGCTGCGCGAAGAATCGCTCGCTTCCCGCATTCTGACTGACCTCGGCCTTACACTGGAAAGGTTACGCGAAGAAGCGGCTCGGCTGATTGTGCCTCCGCCGGCGCCGTTCCGGCGTGCCAGCGTGAGTTTTGAGCCGCAAGAGTCCGCCTCAGAGCCGGTTACGCGCGATCTGGTGGCATTGGCTATTGCCGGCCAACTCGGTCCTCTCATCGGGCGCGAACGCGAGTTGGACCGCCTCATCCGCGTTCTTTCGCGCCGCACCCGCAGTAACGCGGTCCTCATCGGTGAATCGGGCGTGGGCAAGCGAGCGATTGTGGAAGGTCTGGCGCAGCGCATGGCCAATGGCGCGGTGCCAGCGGGACTGCTCGATCGCAAGTTGCTCGCCATGGATCTCGGCGTTTTGCTGGACCCCCGGCGCAGACCCCGGTTTGCGGCCGGTTATTATCTCCCCGAAATTGTGTTCCTTCCGGGCTTGTTCGACTTCGCCGTAGCGCGGCAAGACTGGGTTTCGCTCGAAGCAATCAAGGTTCTGGAACCTATGTTGGCGCGCGGCGATGTTCGCGTCATCGCTACCGGGACGCCGGCCGGTTATCGCGAAGCCATGGCCAAAGCTGCGCCCATGGCTTCGCAGTTTGAAGTCATTCCTGTTCTGCCACCCAATGATGACCAATCGCTTGCCATTTTGCACGGCGTGAAACAACAGTACGAGCAATTCCATGACGTGACGTTCAGTGACGAAGCAATCCAGGCCGCCTTGGCGGCATCCGCGCGTTTTCTGCGGCATCGTCCGCTACCCGACCGGGCGCTCGACCTGCTCGATGAAGCGGGCGCCTATGTCAGCCTGCGCCGGGCAGAGGGCGAT
>JASIAM010000232.1 GCA_030041985.1 Bryobacteraceae bacterium
CCACGTGGACACGCCGGGTCCGGACGACTTGTATCCGGTGGGAACCCTGTGCGTGCTGCACAAAGTGGTCCGGGTGCCAAAAGAGAATTTCCTGCTGTTTTGTGAAGGCGTTACACGCATTCGTACGCGCGAATTCACGGCCCGGGAGCCGTTTCTCCGGGCGCGGGTGGAACGTATCCCGGATATCGAGCCGGAAATGACCGGGGAAATCGAGGCCCTGCGCCAAAACGTAATGTCTCTGTTCCAGCAAATTGTGGCTGCCGCGCCGAACCTCTCCGACGACCTGGTCACAATGGCGCAGCAGATTAATGAGGCCGGCCGGCTGGCAGACTGGATAGCCGGGACTTTGCCCTCTTTGAGTCCGCCGGAGCGACAGCAGTTACTCGAACAACCAGACGGTAAGACGCGGCTGAACGCCGTCCATCGCCACCTCACGCGCGAATTAGAATTGCTCGAATTGCGCGGGCGCATTCAATCGCAGGTGCAAGGGCAACTTTCCCAGAGCCAGCGTGAATTCTATCTGCGCGAACAATTGAAAGCCATTCAAAAAGAATTAGGCGAAGGCGACGACAGCCAGCGCGACCTGGATGACCTCCGTCAGAAGTTGGAAGCCGCGGGCATGCCCGAGGAGGTGAAGACGGAGGCCATGCGCGAGCTGAACCGGCTGGCGCGCATCTCGGCTATGTCGCCGGATTACGGTGTTACCCGCACCTACCTGGAATGGATGGCTGCCCTCCCTTGGAGTGTGTCCTCGGGATCCCAGGTGGATGTCAAGCGCGCCGCCGAGATTCTCGACCAGGACCACTATGACCTCGAAAAGGTGAAGGAGCGCATTCTCGACTATCTCGCCGTGCTGCAGTTGCGGCCCGTGCTCAAAGGCCCGATTCTGTGCTTTGTGGGACCTCCGGGTGTTGGAAAGACCTCTCTCGGCAAATCGATTGCGCGCGCCCTGGGCCGCAAATTCGCGCGCATCTCGATGGGCGGCATGCACGACGAGGCCGAAATTCGCGGGCATCGCCGCACCTATATCGGGGCGCTTCCCGGCCAGATCATCCAGGCGTTGCGGCGCACCGGGTCAAATGACCCCGTATTCATGCTGGATGAAGTCGATAAGCTGGGCCGCGATTTCCGCGGCGACCCCGCTTCCGCTCTCCTCGAAGTGCTGGACCCGGAGCAGAATAATACCTTCCGCGACAATTATCTGGATGTGCCATTCGATCTCTCCAAGGTCCTGTTTATCACGACTGCCAATGTGCTCGATCCGGTGCCGGACGCCTTGCGGGACCGCATGGAAATCATTCCGCTCGAAGGCTACACCGAGCACGAAAAAGTGATTATCGCATTCCGTTATCTGATTCCGCGGCAGATCGGGGAAAATGGCCTGCCAACGGAAAACGCGAATGCCAATGGCATTCAATTTCAGGATGAAGCGGTCCGATTTCTGATCCGCCGTTACACCCGCGAGGCGGGTGTGCGCAGCCTGGAACGCGAAATCGGCGCCATTTGCCGCAAACAAGCCCGGCGCATCGCCGAAGGCCTCACCGGATCGATTGAAGTGACGCCTGAGATAGTGGAAAAAGATCTGGGCGCGCCGCGCTTCCGGCCCGATAGCGAAGTTGCCGAGCGCACGCGCCGCCCGGGAGTCGCGGTGGGGATGGCCTGGACTCCCGTGGGCGGCGATGTTTTATTCGTCGAAGCGGGCCGCATGCCCGGCGGCAGCAAGGGCCTGATCATGACCGGGCAACTCGGCCCGGTCATGCAGGAATCCGTGCAAGCCGCCCTTACCTGGGTGCGCGGCAACGCACTCGCCTATCACATTGATCCCGATTTATTTAAGAACAACGACATCCATATCCACGTGCCCGCCGGTGCCATCCCCAAAGATGGACCATCGGCCGGCATCACTATGGCCACCGCTCTGCTCTCCATGCTTACCGAGCGATGTGTCCGTCCGCGCCTGGCGATGACCGGTGAAATCACCCTTACCGGCGAGGTATTGCCGGTAGGCGGCATCAAAGAGAAGGTTCTGGCCGCCAAGCGCAGCGGCGTGCGCGAAATAATCCTCCCCGCCGAGAACGAGGTCAATGTAAAGGAAGACCTCAAAAGCGAACATATCAGCGACATAGAGATTCACTACGTGAAGACTATGGATGCGGTAGCCCTTTTGGCGCTGGAGCCGTCTGAGTAAATTCTCGTAATCAGAGTAAATTCTCGTAAAAAGGCTCTTTAGTGCTATGCCACGGGCGTAACGCCCGCTTGTCCGGTCGCCGTCTTTCTAAGTGAAACAAGGCGATCAGCCTTGAAACCTTTGCTCCCGAGAGGGTAGCAGGCACTCGAAACCATTTTGGAAATAGAAGGAGATTGAAGTTTATGCGAATCGTGCGTGCGTTCTTTGTCTTGTCTGCGCTTACTGTAGCGGCTCTCGAGGCCAATGCCGCCTCGTTCAACGCTGTCAATGTGAACCTCCCCTACACGGTGATGGCTGGGGAGCAACGGTTGCAGCCCGGTGACTACGTGATCAAGCCGGTTTCCGGAAGGTCCGACATCTTCGCGTTATACACAGACGGTGGAATGAAGTTTGCAACCTTTGTTCAGGCGGTAGGAGCGGAGAAGGGCGTGCCCGCTAAGACCACCGAGATCGTGCTCCATGGCGATGGCAACGAATTTGTCATGGATCAGTTGTGGATTGAAGGGGATAGTCGCGGGTTCCAATTCCTCAACCCCGCTTCCAATAAATTGAGCGAGCAGCACACTTCAGAAGTGACTGCTAGCCTCGTCCGATAAGAAAGTCCGGTAAGTAGGTTCCAAGCAACTAAGGCAGGCCAGTTATTCCGCTGGCCTGCCTTTTTTCTGCTCCCTTACTAAACATTCCCCTATTGAACCAGCCGATACAGATCCACACCGCCGTTGTAGTTCGGCACATAGATCTGACCGCCATCGATCACCGGCGGGTTGAACTTATTGAAGAGGAAAGTAATCGCAAACTGCTGCGAGTCCCATAAGACTTTTAGCGACCCATCCGGCGCGAGGTGGACCGGGTCATATACCAGCAAGCGGCCGTTTACTACGTTTGTGTTCGCGTCCCCATAAGGAATGGTGCAGACGAGGATCGCCGAGTTTGGATCTGCGCCGTTGCTCGATCCCGAACAGAATCCGCCGGGCATACCTCCGGGAGGAGTTCCGCGAACGTCCACGCTCGCATATTCGTGGCTTTCCGCGACATAGGTTGGCTTTCCCGTTGCATCGATCTTCCATTTATGCAGTTGCGCATTCTCGCCCCAGGCGAAAATTGTCCAGGAATTGAGCGCGGGATCAAAAAACTGCACCGGCGTCATATGAAGATGCGCAGTGTCGCCCCAAGGGAAGAAGTTCAAGGTCTGCGGATTCGCCGGGCATGGGTCAACGGGGCCTGGGCTCATGGTCAACCAGACGGGAAGCGCCGCCAGTTTCGCGCAGTTAGCTTTCGGGTTAGAGAGGTCTTTAAGAGTAGTCCCCCCCAAGTTTGCCGTCTTGATCGGATATCCGATTCCATCCTTGCCGGTTGCAATGCAAACTCCTATCTGGAAAATGCAGGCAGGACCAGCCGCCCCCCAGTCTTCATCGGACCAGTTTCCGGTGGCCATCTGCGGGTACACGAGCACGGTTGGGACGCCCTGGTCATTCACCATGGACCTTAATGTTGCATTCTTCAGCGGCACGTTCATTCCGCCGTTTACGGGCCGCCTGACTGCTTCCGCGGCCGCGCTGTCGCCGGCTACTCTAGTGGACGCGGAGGCTGCCGGTTGTTTCTGCCCGGTTCTTGCGTAGTCAGTCCAGGGCGTCCAGTGATCCACTACTGCCAGGCTTGCTGCTTTGCCGCTCGACGGAGGCGTATATTTCAGTTTCAGGAACGACTCTCCCCACTGACTTGCGCCATCAAAGTCACCGTTTCCTGTAAGCACATAGAGAGAGCCGTCCGGGCCAGCCACTGCGCCTTGTCCAGCCATCCACACACCGGCGCCTTGTCCCGCTGTTAGCGACAGCATGGCGGTCAGTTGGTTGGTGGCTACGTCGAAGGCGAAACAAAAGCCGTCTGCGCCATTGCCGGTTTCGAAAATGCTCCCCGAACATCCGAATACGGTTTTCACGCCATTGACATTGGTTTCCACCAGTGACGATCGTTGCTTGCGCATATCGGCGTTGAAGTCTTGTGTGCCGCTCTTGCCTTGGATCATGACCGGGGGAACCACCTGGGTTCCATCCGCCACCTTCAGCACATGCATGTAATACCTGGCGGTTTGCGGGCTGCCGCTTCCGTCAGCCGAAACCCAGCAGACCTGATACAGCCGCTGCGTATCCGGGTCGATCACTCCGGTTGAGAGGCACCCCCAATGTTGGTTGATGTTGTGCATGTCAATCTGTGTAGAGCCATTCACCGGCATGCCCAAATTGACTTGCCAGATACTGGAGCCATCGTGGGCATCCACTCCGCGAACTACGTTTGCCATAGAAGGAAGCACCATTACATCGCGGGTTCCCAGAGCCGTTGATACGCCAGGCAGAATGAGCGGTTGCGCTTCCATGCCGCGCGCATCTCCGATCACCGGAATAATGGTCGCACGAACGATCCCCTTCATGAGAGAAGCTTGGGAAAGCTGCGTTTCGTGCGAATTCCAGCCGCTTCTGGAGTTATCCGCAGAACGTGTGAGCCACGGAACCATGATGGATGGAGCGGCGGTGGACTGAGCGAGAGAGCTTGCAGTCACTGCCAGGAAAAGTAGGGAGATGCGAAAGCCGTGCCTCAAGTAATTCCCTGAGTCACTCGCAGTAATTGTTAAAGTAGCTGAGTCACCCATGAGCGGCATTATACACCGCTCACTCGATCAACTCACCAGCTTGGGGAGTAACTCGCCTGCCGGCTCCTGAAATGAGAAATCGGCCATCGCGGAAAATGCGGTCTGTTCGGGATTGATTTCGATTACGGTAGCTCCACTCTGTTTCGCAAAAGGGACCAGTCCGGCAGCCGGATAGACTACCGCGGAGGTTCCGATCACCAGAAACACCTCAGCCTCCGCGGCAGCATGTTCGGCCTCCTGCATCATGCCGTCGGGAAGCGGTTCGCCGAACCAGACGACACCGGGGCGCGCCAGGCCTCCGCAACCGCAGTGTGGCGGCAACTTGGGAAGGGGAGCGCGGCGGTCGGGCCAATGCGCACCGCAAGAAGTACAGCGCAGACGCCAGATATCGCCATGCAGCTTGAGAATCCGTCCGCTGCCGGCGAGGTCGTGGAGGCCGTCCACGTTCTGGGTGATTAGAGTGAATTGCGGCTTGGCCGTCTCCAGTTTGACCAGCGCGCGATGGGCCGGGTTGGGAACTGCTTTGGCAATGGTTTCGCGACGCCAGTTGTACCATTCCCAGACCAGGCGCGGGTCGCGGCTGAAAGCTTGCGGCGTGGCCAGATCCTCGGGACGATAATTGTTCCACAACCCGCCGGCGCCGCGAAATGTCGGAATGCCGCTCTCGGCGGAAATCCCCGCGCCGGTGAGTACGGCCACCGATTGCGCTGCCGCTAGTCGTTCGCGGGCCTGAACCCACAACGGTGCGCTCGCAGGGTCAGGCATTTTCCGTGAGAATCGGAAGGAGTTCGGCGGGCGCGCCGGAGGTCTCTTCCGCTCGTTCCAAATCCAGAAACCGGGTATCGAGCAGCCTGCGCGGATCGAGGTTGCCCATAGCGGTCAGCATATTTTCCTTCAGGTGCGGGTGTTCGCGTTCCAGTTCCCGAAAGATATCGCGCAGCGACCGCCGCACGGTGCCCGTCCGTAGCGAGCAACCGCAGGGCACCACGGGAATCCCGCGAGATTCGGCATAAGCGCGGGTGATGTCTTCGCTCACGTACACCAGCGGCCGGATGAGCCGGTACTCGCCGTCGCGCGACGTGGTAACGGCGGGCAGCGCGCTCAGCTTGCCGGTGAACATCGTGTTGCGCAGCAGCGCTTCGCAGAAATCATCGGCGGTGTGCCCAAACGCGATGACGTTGACGCCCAGATCGTGAGCGATCTCGTAAACCGCGCGCCGGCGATAGCGGCTGCAGAGATCGCAGCCATGGCCGGGCTGATCCTCAAGCAGGCGCAAGGAAGGCGCGTCGCGGAAATACGTCCACGATACGCCGCGCGCCTGAAAATATTCTCCTATCGGCTCGATGGGGCGCAGGAACTTGCCTTGTTCCACCGTAAACGCGCAAATGGAAAATTCGATGGGAGAGCGCCGGGAGAGCAGCAGGAGAGCCTCGAGCAGCGTGGCCGAATCCTTCCCGCCCGAAAGCGCGACGGCCACGCGGTCGCCATCACGAATCATCCGGAAACGCGCCACGGCTTCGCCGGTTTTGCGAAGCAGAGTCTTTTCGAGGTCCACGCTTTCGATTATATTGGACTTCAGCCAGGTATGATGCCGGCCAGTGCAAATGCCCTTCCGGCCTCGGGATTTGCCATAAACCACTTCCAAACATTGCCGCTGCGCAGGTTCTCCGCGCTGAGTAGTGTGATCCCGATATCGATGCCGATTACGTCGTCAGCCCTCCAGCCTGTGTTCGGGTTGAAGGCGTCTACAAATCCATACCGTTGATAGATGCGGGTCCCAAACCCCGTTTTCATAGCATGGAGTGCAGGCAGGCAGATGTCCGGAGTAAACATCAAAGAACCCGCGGCAGCACACGGGACCACTGACCCGTCCAGGCGCCCGGTACGCGGCGGTCCGCCCCATGTCTAATAACCGCCCGGGCCGTCAGAACTCGTAATGCCCCAGATGTCGGCGGAGTAGCCGGGAAACTCCTTCGCAAGATCCATGCAGAACGCGCGGTGTGCGCGCGTGGCCGTTGCGGAATTTTGGAACCAGTTGACTCGCAGGCCTCGCGATTCGCGCCGGTTCCGGAAGTCCCACCACGCGAATGGAAACTGGTACGTCCACAACAGCGTGCGCCCGTAATAATCGAAGGCGCTGTAATGAAAGGGATCCCGGCCCCAGGCATACCAGGACTCTGGATCGAGAGCATGCGCCGGAGATGCGATTCCCAGTAGGTACATGCAGGCCAGTTGGCAGTACTGGTCATAGCGATATGGCAGGAAGCCGCTTTCCGGCTTCCAACCGTGGGCCAGAAAGAAAGGATGCTGATGGAGCATCCAGCGATAATCTACCCGTTCATAAATCGCGGTGGCCAACCGGGCGATCTGAGCGTCCTCCGCGAAATACTGCCGCGCAGTCAATGCGCCGGCCACCAGCCAGGTGGAATCGCTGGTGGAAACTTCACTATCCCGGTAGCGGGTGCCCGTGCGGATATCGAGGAAATGATAAAACCAGCCATGGATGTTCTCCACAGGGCCAACCGCATACGAGCGCAGGACGGCCCGCGCGCGGTTGCGGGCCACGCGCCGGGATATCCAGCCCCGTTCGGCGCCGATGCACAGCGCAGTCAACGCGAATCCAGTAGCGCCTGTACTGCCCACGTACCGGCCCTCTGCGGGATGCAAGTGCCATCGGCGCGGGCGCGATCGCGCGCGATCCCGCTCTTCGCATCCGCCTGTTCCCAGAAGAAGGAAAAACACCGCCGCGAGAGATCATCCAACAGTTGGTTGTCCGCCGAGCTAAGGGACCGGTTTGCGGCAAGCGTTTGCGCTACTGGAAAAGCGGTGGCAAAACCCTTCGCCGCAGTAGCGATAAACTCGCGTCGACTCGGCGGGCCAGGCATCACGCTTCCTATCAGCAGGGACGCCAGCAGGACGTATTCCTGAAACCGCCTCCCGGTCTGCCGCGTCCAAATTGCTCTTTAACAGATGCTAACGCGGCCCCCATTTCTGCCGTTGTGCATTTTGACACTGCTGGCCGCGTTGGCGGGCCTGCCCCCGTCGTCTGCTCAGGATTCCGGCAAGGCTCCGGATTCGGGACAAAAAGCGGATGACAGCGCAAGCGAGCCGATCTACGATTTGAGCAAAGACATTACCCCTCCGCGCCTGATCCACCAGGTATATCCGGCCTACAATCCCGGATCACATGGTGTTCGCGTAGCGGGCAAAGTGCTTATCCGGCTCGTCGTCAGTTCCGCAGGATTGCCCAAGAACCCATCCATTGTGCAGGGTCTCGCCGCCGAGGTGGACCAGAGCGCCTTGGACGCCGTGAAGCAATGGCGATTTGATCCGGCCAAACGCGAAGGCATGCCGGTTGCAGTGCGGGTAGTCGTCGAAATTAATTTTCACCCGATGTGATTCGCTACGGCGCCATCGCGATCTATGGGTGGGCCACAATCTTGGGCCATCAACCTCCAGTTCAGCAATCGCAGGCGAAGTGGCGTAAGATGGACTGGTCGCTGTTGCCAGCCTTTCCACTACGGTTGGGATGCCCTCCGGATGGACGCGTGATCCAAATTTCGGCGGTAACGCGCACGAGTAAATGAGTAGGGGGACCATTATGACTGTTGTACGAAAAATCTTTGGGACCAGCGTCGCGATAGCAGTCGCGCTGACGATCAGCGCGCCGTCCTCGGCCATTGCACAAGGTGATGCACCTTCGGCCGCGCCGGCCCAAGGCGGTCGTGGAGGCCGTGCGGGCGGCGGCCGCGGGGGCCGTGGTGGCGGTCCGCTGTACACCCCTGCACCCGGTGCGAAGGACCTGAAAGCAGTCCTTTTCAACTGGGCTTGGTATATGGGCATGCTCCGAAGCAGCGAGGAACGCGATCTGATCATGTCGCTCGAATATCAGGGCAAGGGCACCATGCAAGTGGATGG
>JASIAM010000233.1 GCA_030041985.1 Bryobacteraceae bacterium
CGCACTGCGCAGTTCCTCGACCACATGCTTGTTGTGGACGATTTCCTTGCGAACATACACCGGCGGCCCGTACAGATCGAGCGCAATCTTCACCACGTCAATAGCGCGCACCACTCCGGCGCAGAAGCCCCGCGGCTTCAGCAGAAAAATCTTCCGTTCGACACCGCCGCTGTTAGGAACGAAAGGCTTCAGACGCATAGTTCAGTACCGGCTATGAAATCACCGATTATAACAGGAGAGTTACCGGTGCGCAGTGAAAAAACACGAAGCTGCAATAGTTTGGGGACATACCCGCCATGACGGCCGTGGGAAACTAGTAACATGGGCGCGTGGACAGAGTGGAAACATAGAGACGGACCTATGCTGCGGCTGGTTGCAGGCGAAGCCGGGCTTTGCGCCATTAACTTTATGGATGGCGAGATACATCCGCCGGATTCGGATACTCGCGACGATTCCCATCCGCTACTGCTGGAAACAGCCGCCCAGTTGCAAGCCTATTTCGAGGGATCGCTCCGCACTTTTAGCCTTCCCCTGGACATGGCCGGAACGGATTTTCAATTGCGCGTCTGGAACCTGCTGCTCGAAATTCCTTACGGGGAAACCCGCAGCTACCGCGACCTGGCTGCCGCCTTGGGAACGCCCCGGGCAGTGCGGGCCGTAGGGACAGCCAATGGAGCCAATCCGCTGCCGATCGTGGTGCCCTGCCATCGTGTGATCGGGGCGGATGGGAGCCTCACCGGCTACGGCGGCGGCCTGCCACTGAAGAAACAGTTGCTGGAACTGGAACGGACTTACGGGCGAGGCCTACTCTACGGCACGAAGGGCTTGGAGCTATAAACGCATTTACGCTTGGCCTCGATTGGCGCGGGTTCTTCCGGAAGGTCCCCTACGATATAATCTTCGCAAACTGGAGGCCTATCCATGAATCGAAGAATTGCCCTGGTGGCGCCGCTGCTGGTATGTCTAGTCCCCGCGGCTAACGCAATCGCAGCTTCCTGCGAAAGTCTCGCATCGCTTTCTTTGCCGGATACCACCATCACACTCGCCGAGTCCGTCCCCGCCGGAGAACTTACTCTGCCTGGTGGCCGCGGTCCCGGAGGAGTTACTTCCTACAAGGACCTTCCCGCGTTTTGCCGGATTGCCGCTACTCTGCGGCCCACCAGCGACTCGGATATCCGCATCGAAGTTTGGCTGCCCGCCTCCGGATGGAACGGCAAATTCCAGGCGGTCGGCAACGGTGGGTGGGCGGGAACTATCAGCTATCGCGAAATGGCCGAAGCGCTTCGGCTCGGCTACGCTACCGCATCTACCGATACTGGCCACACGGGCGGCAGCGGGAGTTTCGCCTTCGGGCATCCCGAAAAGCTGATCGATTTCGGTTACCGATCCGAGCATGAAATGACCCTCAAAGGCAAGGCTGTGGTCAAAGCCATATACGGCAGCGCGCCCAGGTATTCTTACTGGAACGGCTGTTCGACAGGCGGCCGCCAGGGCCTCAAAGAAGCGCAGAAGTATCCCGAAGATTACGACGGCATCATTGCCGGCGCGCCCGCGAATCGCACGGCGCTGGCGCTGTGGATCGCTTTTGCTGTGCTGAAGGATAAGGCGAGTTATATTCCGGCGAGCAAGTATCCCGTCGTGCATCGGGCGGTGCTGGAGGCGTGCGACGCGCGCGATGGGTTGAAAGATGGCCTCATCGAAGATCCTACGCGCTGCCATTTCGATCCCACTGTGCTGCAGTGCAAGGGCGCCGACGGCCCCGGGTGTCTCACCACACCGCAGGTCGAGGCTGTTCGCAAAATTTACTCCGCGCCCACCAATCCCCGTACCGGCCAGACGCTGTTTCCTTCACTGGTGCCGGGAACGGAACTCGGCTGGAATGTTCTGGGCGCCGGGCCGGATCCCTCCGCCATCATATTGGACCAATATAAATACGTTGCCTTCCGCGACCCCAACTGGAATTGGCGGACCTTTGATTTCGATCACGACATAGAGCGCTCGGAAACACCTGAAAAACTGGTAATGAACGCCACTGACCCGAACCTGTCAACCTTCTTCGCTCACGATGGAAAGCTGCTGCTCTATCACGGCTGGAGCGACCCCAATATTTCTGCGCTCACCACGATTCAGTACTACAACAGTGTGGTCGATACGATGGGCGGCGCCGCGAAAACAGGGAATAACGTGCGCCTGTTTCTCGAGCCGGGAATGGGACATTGTGGCGGTGGGGAAGGACCCAACGTGTTCGACAAAGTGGGCGCACTCGAGCAGTGGGTCGAAAAAGAGCAAGCGCCGGAGCGAATCATCGCCTCGCATCTGACCGCGGGCAAAGTGGACCGCACACGCCCCTTGTGCCCCTACCCGCAGCTAGCTCAATATAAAGGAAGCGGCAGCATTGATGACGCTGCCAACTTTGTCTGTAAAGAGGTGAGCAAGTGAGAACAGGTTCCGTGATCAAGGCCGCTGTGACGGCTCTCTTTGTGGCCGTTGCGTTCGCCCAGGCGCAATCGGGCTCCGCGCAGGTTGGAGCTTCGGCCCAGCCAGTTCCGCGGACTTTCGATGGCAAGCCGTCGCTTAGTGGTATCTGGGATGTCCCCTACGTGCCCGATATGTCGAAGGGTGTTGGCGCTCTGCCCTTCACGGCTTGGGGCGAGGCTCAGTGGAAAGCCTACGACCCCGCTAAATTCGATTACACCGGCCACTGCCTGCCTATGGGATGGACCCGGCAGATGAACGCACCCATGCCGCTCGAGATCATGCAGGAATCGAACCGGATCGCCATTCTTTTCGAGGCCTGGAACACATTCAAGGTCGTCCCGACGGACGGGCGCGAGCACCCCAAGGACGCGGATCCGACCTGGCTGGGCAACTCTGTCGGCCATTGGGAAGGCGACACTCTGGTCATCGACACCAACGGATTTAACGATAAGACCCGCCTCGACACAATCGGCCATCCGCACTCCGACCAGTTGCACATCGTCGAGCGGCTTACGCGCACGGACGTGGGCCACATCGCTTACGAAGTCACCGTCGATGACCCGAAAACTTACACCAAGCCGTTCACCAACAAGCGAACGCTGACCCTGAAACCGGGCTGGGAATTGATGGAATATTCTTGTGAGGAAAACAATAAAGACGCGCGCGAGGGTCACATCAAGTAATCCCGCCCGCAACACTCCGTTTCCTTGCGATAGAATACCCGGAATAATGCTGCCGCCCGGGCGCCACGTCCGGCGGTTATCGAGGTAATGAGATGTTCCCAAACAGAAAGCCTCTGTCATGCGCCAGCAGGACGCTCTTGTTCCCGTTGTCTCTGGGCCTGCTCTTGTCAGCTTGGCTCGCCATTGGCCAACAGCCGAAACGAGTGGACGATGCGACGCTGAAAAATGCCGGCAAATCGGGAGAAGATTGGATAACCTACGGCTCCAATGCCCAGGAAACCCGCTACAGCCCGCTCAACGAGATCAACGCTTCCAATGTGAGCCGGTTGGGTCTCGCGTGGTCTTACGATGTGGGAGCGGGCGGCGGCGGCCAGGAGGCTACACCGCTTGTCTGGAACGGGACCCTCTTCAGCATTACGAATTGGAGTGTAGTCTTCGCGCTCGATGTGCGCACCGGCAAGGAGCGCTGGCGTTGGGACCCGGAAGTCAATCGCACCGCGGTGCAGCCGAAGATTTGCTGCGGCGTGGTGAACCGCGGCCTGGCGCTGTACCAGAATCTGGTGATCGCTCCCGTGATTGACGGCCGGCTCGAGGCTCTGGATGCCGCAACCGGTAAGGTCGTCTGGGAAGCGCGCGTGGCTTATCCGCAGGAAGACTACACCATTACCATGGCCCCACGCATCGCCAAGGGCAAAGTAATTATCGGTGTGAGCGGTGGCGAATACCCGGTACGCGGATTCTTCGCGGCCTTCGATGCTGCCACCGGGCACCAGGCCTGGAAGTTTTATACCGTGCCGGGCGATCCCACCAAGCCCTTTGAAAATTCGGCCATGCGGAAAGCATCGCCTACCTGGGCTCCCGACGCCTGGAAAATGGGTGGCGGTGCGCCTGTTTGGGATGGATTATCCTATGACCCGGATGCCGATTTGATCTACATCGGCACTGGCAATGCTGGCCCGTGGCCGGAAAAGCTGCGCCATTCCAATGGTAAGGATAACCTGTACGCAGCGTCCATCCTGGCCGTGCAGCCGGAAACCGGAGAACTGCGCTGGCACTATCAGACCGTGCCTGGCGACTCCTGGGATTTCGATACCGTGCAGCAGATGACTTTGGCCGATCTCAATATCAACGGCCGCACGCGTAAGGTCCTCATGCAGGCCAATAAGGACGGATTCTATTACGTGCTCGATCGCCTCACCGGCCAGTTCATTTCTGCGGAGCCGTTCGCCGAAGTCACTTGGGCCAAGGGCATCGACCCCAAGACGGGGCGGCCTATGGTGAACCCCGATGCCATGTACGACAAAGACACTGTCCGGATCTCTCCCGGACCGGGCGGCGCGCACAATTGGTCGCCCATGTCCTACAACCCGAACACCGGCTTGGTTTACATTCCGACTTCGACCAGCAGCAACTTTTCCTATGCCATTGATCAGGACTTCACGTATAAGCCTGGCGGGCAAAACATGGGAATTGTTTTCGGCTTCGGACGGGGCGGTCGAGGGGGCGCCGGTGCGGCGCCGGCCACGCCGCCTCCACCAGCCAAAACGCTACCTTCTATAGGTCCCAAAGCGCAGGAAGGCGACCGTGGCGGCGCTTTAATCGCGTGGGATCCCGTCACGCAGAAAGAGCGTTGGCGCAGGCCCGGCGGCGGCAGCATAGGCGGCGGCACAGTGACTACGGCGGGCAACCTTGTCATTCAGGTCATTCCGGATGGCCGCCTGGTCGCTTATAGCGCTGACAAAGGCGAAAAACTTCTCGAAATCCAAACCGGATTGCGCGGCGGGATGGGACCGCCTATCACGTACCTGGTGGATGGCAAGCAGTATATATCGTTGATGGGCGGCACCGGCCCTGTGCCGCGTTTCAACCCCGGTGGCGCAGGCGGCAACGACGCTGGGCGTGGTGGAAGAGGAAATGCCCCGGTGCCCGGAAACAATGCGCCTGCCGTTGGGAATGCACCGGCCGGTGCTGCGCCGGCGCCCCCGCCGGGAACAGGAGCGGAGGCCAACGCGGCGCCGCCGGGATTTGGGGCTGGCCAGCAGGTTCTGCCCAAACTGTTGACCTTTGTGCTGGACGGCAAAGCGCCGCTCCCCACGCCAACCGCACCCGCTACGCCGCCGGCTGCTAACGACGCGGCGCGCTAAAGCCGTTTATCGATGGTGACCACCTCCGGAATGGCCTCCACCGGAGTGGCCGCCACCCGAATGCCCACCGCCAAAATGGCTACCTCCGCCGGAGTGGCCGCCGCTGAAAGAGCGCGCATTCCCCGAGAATGACCGGTTACTGCCACCGAACGATCGCGGCGCAGAGTAGCTGCGCGAAGCGCTCCCGAACCGCTGTCCGGTTTCACCGCGATAGCTTTGTCCGGCGAAACCGCGGCTTGGGCTGTTATATCTCTGGCCCGAGTACGAGCGAGCGGCATTCCCTGTATAGCCCCGTTGCGTTGATGAAGCGAAACCCCGCGCGGTCCCTGCACCCGCAAAACCTCGCGCTTGGCCCCCTGCGTAACCCCTGGCGGCGCTGAAAGCTGGCCCTCGTGATGCTGCGCCCATGCGGCCCGCGGTCGCGCGCCCTTCGGCAAAGCGCGCATTATTGTATCGTGCGGCTACCCGCGCATTCCCATAACCGACGCCGGCGCGATGGTAGGGGTCATGCTGCCACGCCTCGCGTCCACTGGCCGGAAATGCGCCGCGGTAGAAACCGCCGTTATAGAATCCGTGAAATCCGTAGTGGTTGAAGAAGAAATTATTCACAAAAAGGCTGTGCCCGAACCAGCCGAGACCCCAGCCCCAGCCCAAAGCCCAGCCGCCCAACCCGTACCCGAATCCAAAGCCCGGGAAGAAAGAGCTCATAAAAATTCCAGGGCCGAATCCGAAACCGAAACTGAGAGCGGGATACCACAGCGGCGGATAGACTCCCCAAATCGGAGGCCCCCAAATATACATGGGATCGTATGCCGGCACATAAATCACTTGCGGATTGGTTGGTTCAATCACGATCGCGGATTGCCCGTTTTGTGTCTGGGTGGTTACCGTCTGCTGCGGCGAGGATGCCAGCCTGCCATTCTGTTGGGCACGCTGCCGCATGCGCTGCACCGCGTCCATCACGTCATTTTGTTGCGCCAGGTAGGCATTGCCCAAGTTTGTGGTCCAGCTAATGTCCCGATTGAGCATCGCCAATACATCGGGAAACGCCACCATAGCCTGGACGCTCGGATCCCAGTTCTGTTGCTTGGCCGCGTTGATCAATTCGAGACCTTTCAAATTGGGGTTCTGCTGCAGCCATTGCTGCGCTTCCACCAGTTCGAGCGGATAGGTCGAAGCCGCCAGCACTTGGCCCAGCAGTGGGTCAGGATATAAGGCTATCGGTGCGACCAGATTATCCAGTTGATCCGGCCCGAGCGGTACCGCAGTGGGCTCTGTGGGAGCGGGCTGCGAGTTGGGAGGGGCTGGGGGCGGAGCCTGCGGAGGCGGCGGTGGAACCTGCGCCCAAACCAGCGCGCCGCAAACGAAAAGGACGCCAGTTGTCGTGAGTCCTCTGTGAACGCCCCTCCAAAATCTTTTTGTACGTTGCATCACGTCACCTCCCCACATCGGACGCCGCGTCAGGCCTCTGTTGCCCGTAGCGCGCCCTTGCTGTAAATCCATGCCCATACAAAAGCACGTCCTCAACCAAATCGCCAGTTGATTGACTATAAAGGCGATCCTTGGTGTGGCCAGCCCTCAAGCCGCGGCTCAAATCCACCACCCCGCTCGATTGCGGCCACGTTCTCACGATGTGTTAAGGCCGGTTCGCTATCGGCGGGGAACAGGTCCGTTTGTGATGCAACCCCGGTAGTGCGCTTGCTGGCCGCACCCGCAGGGTGGGCTTGCATGGCTGTTGAATGTCGCAGCATTTCTTGAAGGAAACAGCGTTATACTACTCGGTTGCACGTGTTCCGGAACATGCCATGAGCGCTGCAGAGCTGACCATTGGGATATCGGACACCGCCAGCAGCTCGCCTGGCGAGGAGGCGGAGCTTGCCGGCCGCTTATGGCATTACATGGCCCTGATGCGCGAAGCGGAAGACCGCATTGAGCGCAAACTCTACCGGCAGGGCAAAATCGTGGGAGGCGTGTATGTGGGCCGGGGGCAGGAGGCGATTCCTGTCGGAACGGCTCTTCACGCAACCGCGGAAGACGTGCTGTTTCCCTCGCACCGCGATTTGGCCGTCTTTTTCATCCGCGGCGTGCCGCCGGGCCGTGTTTTCGCCCAGTACATGGGCCGGGAAGGCGGGCTCACCCGTGGCCGCGACGGCAACATGCACATGGGCGACCTCAAGCTGAATATCGTTTCCATCATCAGCGCAATGGCCGCCAGCGTGCCCGTAGCTGCCGGAGCGGCCCTCGCCCTGCGCTACCGGCAAAGCAATGGCATCGTGTTCTGCTATTTCGGTGACGGCGCTACCAGCCGCGGCGATTGGCACGAGGGGTTGAACTTCGCTGCCGTGCAGAAGCTGCCGGTGGTATTTATCTGCAACAACAATCTGTACGCCTATTCCACTCCCCTGAGCAAACAGATGGCGGTTGAAAACGTGGCGGACCGGGGCGCTGCCTACGCCATGCCTGCCGAAATTGTGGATGGCAACGACGTGCTCGCGGTCCATCAGGCCGCCGGGCGCGCAGCCGCTTTTGCCCGCTCCGGAAATGGCCCCTACCTTCTGGAGTGCAAAACCTTTCGCATGACCGGCCATTCTGCTCACGATGCCGCCGAGTACGTTCCCAAAAACCTCTGGGAACAATGGGGCAAACTCGATCCCATTGCCCGCCTGCAGTCCCACATGCTGGAAAGAGGCTGGAGCAGCGAGGCCGAACTCGATGAGGCGCGCGCCAGAGTGCGCCGCGAAGTGGACGAGGCGGTGGCGTGGGCGGAAGCGAGCCCTTTTCCTGATCCGGCAACCCTGCTCGACGACGTTTATGAAAGCTGACGTGGGGCCGGACGCCAACCGGTCCACGAATTCATCATGCCGACCACCTATCTGGAAGCCATTCGCGAAGGCCTTTGGGAAGAAATGGAGCGCGACCCCAATGTCTTTCTGATCGGAGAAGACATCGGTGTCTATGGCGGCGCATTCAAGGTCACCGCCGGCTTTCTTGAAAAATTCGGCGAAAAACGCGTGGTCGATACGCCAATTTCGGAGTCGGCTATCGTGGGCGCCTCGATTGGCGCAGCCTTGATGGGATTGCGCGCCGTGGCCGAGATGCAGTTTTCCGACTTCATCAGTTGCGCTTTCGATCAAATCGTCAATTTCGCCGCCAAGTGCCGCTACCGCTGGAACGCACCCGTGCCCATTGTGATCCGGGCGCCCTCCGGCGGCGGTATCCACGGCGGACCTTTCCATTCGCAGAATCCCGAGATGTGGTTTGTGCGCACGCCCGGCCTCAAAGTGGTCGCTCCCGCCACGGCGTACGATGCCAAGGGCCTGATCAAATCGGCGGTTCGCGCCAATGATCCCGTGCTGTTTTTCGAGCACAAGGGCCTCTATCGCCGCATCCGCGAGGATTTGCCAGCCGGCGAATACACCGTCCCCCTCGGGAAAGCCAAGGTTGCACGGCAAGGCCGTGACCTGAGCATCATCACTTACGGCGCAATGGTGTGGACCGCGATCGAAGCCGCCGAAACATTGGCTCGGGAAGGCATCGAGGTGGAGGTGCTCGACCTGCGCACACTCTCTCCGCTCGATCGTGACGCCGTGTGCGGCACCGCCCGCAAAACCGCCAAGGTTCTGCTGCTGCACGAAGACACGCAAACCGGCGGCCTGGCCGGAGAACTCGCCGCCACACTCACCGAGCGCGTTTGGGAACATCTGGACGGCCCCATAGTCCGCGTGACCGCACCCGACACCCCCATACCCTTCAGTCCTCCGCTCGAAGAGGCCTTTCTGCCCAGCGCGCAAAAGGTAGTTGAAAAAGCGCGGTGGCTGCATAAGTATTAGCGGATAAGCCGATAGAGGCTGACTGGCTCACAGTGAAACGGCTGTCCCTGTAGATTCACAGAAGATGCGGGATTATACTGTTCGTCACTTCGGCCATGGCAGACAGCGCGAACGAAGCTCAATGGGCATTACGCCCCGCTGGGATCGCGGGTGCATCGGCCCTGCTCATTGTTGCGAGCACGATCATGCTTTTCGAGCCTGCCCTGCCCACAAGTCTGGAAGGTCACGCGTATCAGCCGGAAAGCTGGTTATATCCGGTCGAATCGGCCCCTTTTCGTGGATATGACAAGGTACAGGGCGATCTAAACGCCATCACCGGCGTTCCGGGCACTGGCGAATTGTGGGCCGCAGGTGACAATGGCCTCATTATTCATAGCCGCGACGGCGGAAGACGCTGGGAGCGGCAGCAAGCCGCGAAACTCCCTCCCGGAAGCAAAGCCAGCCCCGATATCATTGCTCTGCATTTTGCCGATACCAAAAAAGGTTGGGCTGCCGGCCGCGACCTAACCATGCAAGCCACGGTCGATGGCGGGCTGAATTGGAGATATGACCTGCCGGGCACCTCCGCCCAGCCATGGGAGCGGGTGGACGACTTAATTTTCCTCACAAACAATGCGCCGACGCATGGCAACTTCGGCATTCTCACGGGACCGCTTGATCCTGTTCGGGCACACATCCCGATCTGGGCCTGGGCCTACTCGAACTTTCGACTTTGCTCCGTCGGCCAGTGGACTGGACTGTACGACGAGCCGCAATGGCGAGCCGCTTTCGACCAAGCAGTGTTTCTTCCTCGTCACGGGACCGTCTACTTCTTGCCAGGAGGCGAAATCGGTTGGGCGACGTTGGACAATCAGCTTATGTTCACCGTCGATTCGGGTGCCACATGGAGCCCGACTGGAAAATTGCCGCCCGTTGCCGATACTAACCCTACTCCCGCTTGGGCGCTCTGGCTTCTCCAAGACAGGTCAACCGGCTGGCTAGCATCGGAAACCGGCCGAGTTTACAAAACCACCGACGGCGGCCAACGGTGGACGCCCCTGAACACGAATACCAAACAAGATATCCACGCTCTCTACTTCGACCGCGAAGGCCGCCGCGGATGGGCAGCAGGCGCGGGCGGCGCCATCATTCATACCGCCGATGGCGGCGCAACCTGGGTTCCGCAAACATCCGCAACCGGCGTTACGGGTCCCCGCCCGAAGCGTCTTCCAGCGCCCTGGTTCTATCTCGCTCTCGCTTTCGTCTGCCTGCTGGTTCGGCTCAGTTTTGTGAAACAGACACCGAGCGCTCCCAACGAAGGCCCCGAGACTCTCGCCACGGACGCTCCAATAGTTAGCCTGCTAGAAGACCGTTTGCACTTCCAGCCCATTGTCGCGGGTCTTTCCGGGTTTCTGCGGAACCGCAACACGGAGCCTCCGGTAACCATCGCCGTCACCGCCGATTGGGGATGCGGCAAGAGTTTCGCTGATGCAACTGCTGAAGGCCGATCTCAAGCGGAACGGTTTTCGCCCGGTATGGTTCAACGCCTGGCACCATCAAAAGGAAGAGCAACTGCTCGCGTCGTTCCTGCAAACCATCCGCAAGGACGTCTTGCCCCGTTGGTGGAAACGCGAGAACCTGCGCATCCGCCTGCGGCTGCTGGCGATCCGCGGGGCACGCAACGTGATCCCTCTGGTTATCCTTTTCGCCGCTTTATCAGCCGGCATCACCTACGTTTGGGAAGATCCCACGGCCCATCTGCCAACCCTGCGCAGAATCGCCGGTCTGGTTTCCGGAAGCCCAAACGAAAAAAAGAAGGATTCTCCGCAACCCGGGTCCCCCGGCGATATCTTCTTGGCAATCCCCGCTCTCGGAACCCTCGCGGCGCTCTACCGCGGCACGCGAGCTTTCGGCGCCAATCCCGCAACTCTCCTCGCCAATGCTGCTTCCGGCGCGGGCAGCAAACAGCTCGAAGCAAAAGCCAGCTTCCGCTACGAATTCGCGCGGGAGTTTCGCGATCTTACAGAAGCTCTCGCCCCCAGTCGCGTCCTCGTCTTCATCGACGATCTGGACCGCTGCTCGCCGGAAATGACCCTGGACATGCTCGAAGCCGTGAATTTCCTGGTCAGCGCGGGCCGCTGTTTTGTGGTGCTGGCCATGGACCGGAACCGCGTGGAAGCCTGCGTGGCGTTGCGGCAAACCGAAATCGCCAAAGAACTGGGCCGCGACCCCGTTGAATATGCGCGCGATTACCTGGATAAATTGGTGCAAATTGAAATTCCGATCCAGCCGATGAAAGATGCGGAAGCGAGCGCCATCGCAGCGCAAGAACCAAAACACGAATCGCTGGCGGAGCGCGGCAACTCTTGGCGCCGGGCCTTCCGGTGGACACCGTTGACCATCCTGCTGCTCTTCGGCGTTTCCCTCCTGGTCCCCGCTACCGGAACCTGGTTGCTTTCGAGGCCGCAACCGGTTCCTGCCGCTTCTCCGTCATCGCCCTCTCCGGCAGCAACTCCAAAACAGGAGTCCCCGAACCAGACAAGCCCGGCAAATCCAATCGCACTTCCCAGCACGAATCCGTCCGCCGCGAATCGCCCGAATGATGCCGCACCCGAGCCCGTATTCCAGCCAGCGCCGCCCTCGCGAGTTGCGTCGATTGCCTGGGTTGCCGTCCCCGCGATATTTTTGGCGGCCATCGTTGCCGTTTGGCAGATTCTGCGCCCTCCGCCCAATTTGCATCTGGATGATGTGAAGGGGTTCAAAGACGCCTGCGTAGCCTGG
>JASIAM010000022.1 GCA_030041985.1 Bryobacteraceae bacterium
ACTGGCTGGAAAGAGGCTGCGACCGCCACGAAATGTCGGTAACGTCTATCGGAATCCATCCGATCTACGATTCCCTGCGTGGTGCGCCGCGGTTTCAGGCGCTGCTCAAAAGGGTGCGGCTGGACCGGCCGCGGCTGCGGCCCCGCTAAGCCGCAGCCGCACGATGCCGTTATTGATTCACGCGAAAGCTCTGGCCCATCTGCTCGATTCGATCGCGCAGGGCCGCTGCTTCGGCAGTCCGGTGCGTGCTGGCAAACAGCCGTGCCTCATTGGCAAGCGCGTGGAGCACTCGCGGATCACCGGGACTTAGTTTCTCCTCAAGTCCTGTTAACGAGCCGTGTCCGAGCCGTTCCGATTCCGTATAGCGTCCCTCCGCGCGCAGCACATCAGCTAGCTCATTGCGCGCTACAAGAACCAGGACGTGATCAGTGCCGAAGACTGGTTCCAGGATCCGGATAGCGCGCCGGTACAATTCCTCGGCTCCTGGCTCGCGTCCGCGCAAGTGAAAAAAGCTCGCGAGATTCATATAAGCCTTGGCAGTATCCGGATGCTGCTTGCCCAAGCTACCCTCCCAGATCGCGATCGCTTCGCGGTAATGCTGTTCCGCTTCCACGTAATGTTTCTGGCGAAGACATATGTCCGCCAGGTTATTGAGAATGGCGGCTTCGAGGGGCCCGCCTGAATTGGCCGACTGGCTTTCGCTGGCGAGGGCTTGGAGCGCCAGAGCTTCTGCCTCGGCAAGCCGGCCGCGGCGCAGAGCGATCACAGCCAGTTCATTATAAGTACGAGCGGCCATTCGGGAGTCAGCGCCCTGGAGAATCGTCTTGAGTATCGCCTCCGCCTGGTCATACTGGCTTTCTTCTACGTAAACCGAACCGAGGACACTCAGATTATTCAGGCGTTCCGTGTCACTGGCATTCGGATTATGTTCGAAGATAGCCTTCGCCTGAAGAGCGAGCGTTTCGGACTTAGGAAGTTCGCCGCGCATGAGATACAGAGCCGCGAGGCCGCTTGCGGGACGCGCCCACTCGAGGCTATCTTTGCCTGCCAGCGCCTCGGATTGACGAAGGCACTCCTGGAGTATGGATTCCGCTTCTGTAAATCGCCCTTCTGCTCGAAGCAAAGTTCCCAGGTTGGCTGCTGTAATGATGCGATCGCGCACACCACCTTGTCCCACTCGGTCCCAGCCGTCCAGCGCCAGATGATAGATCGCTCCGGACTCGTGGTATCGCGCCGCGTAGAACAGATCCAGTGCCATGGAGTTCAACTCCGACGGCGGCAGTCCTTTGGCTTCTTCGACCATATGCGCGTAAATGCTCTCCGCCTTGGCCGCCTGTCCCGAAGCCTGTAGTTTCCCGGCTTCCACAAGATCGGCTCTCCACGACGCGGCCTCCACCACAGCAGACAAAGCCAAAAACAGTACACCCGTTTTCATGTGGTCTCCCTCATCTCTACTTCATTTCTTGCGGCTACACCCACGCTCGTAAATCTAGCGAGTAGCGAAAAACCAGATAGTAAGACCTCCAATTAAGGACGCCAATACTAAAACTGAGCGATAAGTACTCCCGCCTAGCAGCAATAGTAATGGAACGATTTCGTGACTTAGGAGTATGGAGAGGTTAGCTTACGGTTAACTGCAGGGGCGGTTAACTGCAGGCCAAGCGAATTCTGAGATTCTCACCGCACCAAATCGCACTAACTGATTTCTGGTGAACGGTGGATTGGGCTGGTTTCCGTACGAAGCCCGTGGAGCTTCAAACGCGAAAAGCCCGGAGATAAGGTCCGGGCCTTCCACTCGAAGCTAGAAAGGAGGGTCTAGCTTATGATCCTCTTGATCGTAAAGCTCCGGTCGTTCTTCGGCCGACTTACGGCGATGATCGTTTGGGCCCGAAAGCCTAGACGATAAACGTCGTGTGGGGGCCGGTTAGCCCCCCGGTCCCCACTGCGATTATCTTACCGCAAAGCCCTTATCCGCGCTAGCCTTTTTCACGAGAATCGCGAATCCATATTCGAATTGCGCCAGCCACAATCACGAGGCCAATCACGGAAACCACCCAACTGGTAACGACGCCCCAAAGCAGCAACAATAACCCAAGCGCCAGGATCGGCGGCGCGAAACTGGGGCGGGGCAGGCGTTCGGGGAGCGGCTTGTGCGTGTCTTGGTTCATCGGAGCGCTCACTGAGAAGCCTCAAGGCGTTCGGCGGCATACCACCGGGCAACGGTTGCCAGAATTGCAGTCAGGTAAACCAGGCATCCGGGCACCCACATCAACATGCCGCCAAGCTGCTGGTCGCTTTTCGGGTCGAGTCCCCAACCAGTGTGGATGAGCCGCACGATTTCGCTCCGATCCATTATGTTGGCGTAAGCGGGATAGGCGCCCAGCGGTGTGAAGGTAAGCGCCGCGCCTAAAATGCTGCAGGCGGTACATGCGCTGAACAGATACACGATCGAGCCCAGCGCGGAGGGCCGCCGTTCGGTAAGCGGCCCCGCAATCGGCCACCAGAAAATCACGCCGGTCACAAGAAAGCTCAGGTGCTGGAAAATGTGCAGAGGTTCGCTCGCAAGGGCGGCGTTGAACAGGGGCGGAAGATGCCAGGCGATCATCGGCACGACGCCTATAGGCCACGCAACAGCCGGCTTCGCGAGAATGCGCTCGATGGCAGTGACCGCCCGATAGCGTAGCGCACGCTTGGCAAGCGCGCGGGGCGTGCCGAGCAGCAGCAGTGGCGGAATGAGGAAAGCCAGCAGAAAATGTTGCACTACGTGCGCACTGAACAGGTACTTGCCGGCAAGCACATCGATAGGAGAAACCAAGTCAAGCAGCAGGAGCAGCGTGCCGCCGAAGAACAGAGGCGTATGCCGCGGCAAGCGCGGACGCGCCAGAATTAGCCAGGCGATCGCCAGCGCCAGGCAGCCCACAACGACCGAAGGCTCCCAATCCCATGCCGAGATGAGTAGATCCCAAGTGGTCATACCCACGCCCCCAGGTACACGATGGAGAAAATCACAAGCCAAACGAGGTCGATAAACTGCCAGTAGAGACCCACAACCTTGACGGCTATCGGCTGATGGCCGCGAAGACGGGTAAGAGCTAGAAGGACTGCGAGCGCAGCGATTCCCACCAGCAGATGCAGCCCGTGAAAGCCGGTCAGAGTAAAGAAGGTGGTTCCGAACAAGCTCTGGCTGATAGTGACCTTTTGTTGAAACAAGCGCCAGTACTCGGCTCCCTGGCCCAGGAGAAAAATCAGGCCGAGGGTCATGGTAGCCACGATCCACAAGCGCGCGCGTTTCAGATCACCGCTGGCGGACGCGCGCCACATGGTGAAGCTGCTGGCCACCAGGCACGCGGTGAGCGTTGCGGACTCTCCCAAATGCAGGCTGCTCCGAGCTGCTGCCATGCCAGTGGTTCGAAAATAGATGTAAGCCACAATCAGCAAAAAGAAGAAGACGGCTTCGCTGAGAACAAAGAGCTTCATGCCAAAGAGCGGCTCCGGTTTCCGCGCTGCCCACGGACGCGCTGCTGGCGCCCCCGCAGTTCGTCCCGCCTTGAGATCCCACAAGGGGCGGCGGCTATTCACACCTGGGACATTTTCGAAATTCTCGGGTGGCGGAGGTGAAGCCGTGGCCCACTCCAGCGTCCAGGCGTCCCAGGGATCATTTCCCGCTTTGGCGCCGAAAATCAGGCTGGACGCCAGATTGACCAGGAAAATCAAAGAACCCATCCCCAGGATCACCGCGCCAAATGTGGAGATCGCGTTCAACGCGCCCCACCACGGAAGATTGGGGTACGTGTACACGCGGCGCGGCATCCCCAGCAGCCCCAGGATGTGTTGCACGAAAAACGTGAGGTTGAACCCAATCACGACCATCCAGAAATTCCATTTGCCGATGGTTTCATTGAGCATGCGGCCGGACATTTTGGGAAACCAGTAATAAGCGCCCGCAAACAGGGCGAACGCCGTACCCCCGAACAGCACGTAATGAAAATGCGCAACCACGAAGTAGGTGTCCGTTAACTGCCAGTCAATCGGCACGATGGCAAAAGCGACGCCGCTCAAACCACCAATGGTGAATTCGAGAAGGAACGCGATGGCGAACAACATGGCGGTGGTGAAGCGGATGGAGCCGCCCACCATGGTTGCGGCCCAGTTGAAGATTTTCACACCGGTGGGAACTGCGATGAGCATGCTGGAGGCGGCGAACACCGAAAGAAACACTTTGCCCAAAGCTACGGCGAACATGTGATGCACCCAAACGCCATAGCTCAAGAACGCGATGGCCAAGGTGGAGGCGGCGACAAAATCATATCCGAAGATCGGCTTGCGGGAGAATACGGGGATGATCTCAGAGATCATTCCGAAACCGGGCAGAACCAGTATGTACACCTCCGGATGGCCGAAGATCCAGAAGTAATGCTGCCACAGCAGGGGCGCGCCGCCCTGAGCCGCATCGAAGAAATGGGCGTGCAGGCGCCGGTCCATGAGAAGCATTACCAGCGCGGCGTTGAGCGCCGGCATGGCGAACACGATCAGACCAGAGTTGACCAGAGTCATCCACACGAATAACGGCAAGCGGCGGATAGTCAGGCCGGGAGCGCGCAAGGCCGCAATCGTAACAATGAAGTTGATGGCCGCGAGAGTAGTGCTCGTGCCGAGTAACAGCAGGGCCAGCGCCCAGTAATCCAGGCCGGCATGCGCCGAGTAGGGCTTCTCACTCAGCGGCGCGTAGCTGAACCAGCCTGCATCCGGCGCGCCCCCGGCGGCGAAGCTGACGTAGAGCAGAACGCTGCCCGCAAGCTGGAGCCAAAATCCGAGGGCGTTCAGGCGCGGAAAAGCCAGGTCTCGCGCGCCAATCATAAGCGGGACGAGGTAAGTGCTGAAGCCGATCAATACCGGCGTCACCACCAGGAAAATCATGGTGGTGCCGTGCATGGTAAACGTCTGATCGTATGCTTCCGGCGCAAGGAATTTCAGGTTGGGCAGGGCCAGTTGCGCCCGCATGAGCATGGCTTCCACGCCGCCTACCAGAAAAAAAAACAGTGCCAACAGCATGTACAGAATGCCGATCTGTTTGTGATCGATTGTAGAAAGCCAGTCCAATGCCGCCGAACGGGATTCTGCGGCGGGCAAGGGAAGGGCCGCCTCGCTCATGGAAGCGCCTCCATGTAAGCGGTGAGCGCCTGGACTTCTGCCGCGGAGAGTTGTTGATTGGGCATGCGATTTCCGGGTTTGATGGCCTGTGGGCTGGTAATCCACAGTGCCAGATTTTGAGCGGTGAGCGGGCGATCGCCGCTTAGGAGCTTCCGGCCGGCGACATGCGTGAGCGGAGGGCCGATCAGCGAGCGCGTATCAGCGGGAGAAACGGCGTGGCAATCTCCACATTTCCGCTCGATAAAGAGGCTCGCGCCTTCAGCAGCCAGACCGGTTGGAGGAGATGGCGGCGCAGCCTGGTGTTCGAGCCAGGCCATAAATGCGGGTTCCGGCTCGGCGATCACCCGGAAGTGCATGCCCGCGTGTTGCATGCCGCAGAATTCCGAGCAGGTGCCTTCATAGGTCCCGGGCGCATCGGCTTGGAGCCAGATGTAACTGGGGCGGCCGGGTATGGCATCGATTTTGCGCGCCAGTTGCGGCGCCCAGAAATCATGAATCACGTCGGCAGACTCGATCCGCGCCAGCAGGCGCCGGCCCACGGGGATGTGGATTTCGTTAGCGGTGATGGCGGGTGTGACAGGCGCGCCGGGATAGCGCGCTTCCCACCACCATTGATGACCCGTAATCACGAGGTCCGGATCGCGCGCGGGATTTTGCGGCGCGTCAACGAAGGCCATGGTACGCAAAGTGAGAACGAAGAGCACCAGCACAATGAGGAGCGGAATGACCGTCCAGGTCACCTCCAGACCGCGCGAACCGGCGTGTTGCGGCGGCTCTTCCCCAGACTGCCGGGCACGGTAACGCACCACGCAGTAAGTGATCAGCCCGCAGACCGATAGAAAAACGACAGCGGCTACCACCAGGAATTGCGTAAACAGCGTCGCGATCGCTTGGACCTGCGGGGAATGCGGCGTGAGCCAGGGAGTCATTTCGGGGATGAACCCTCATCATATAAAACCGGAGGGTACGCCAGGGGAAGACCCGTTGGTTTGAGTTTGAAGAGTTCGCGTTCCCATTGCTCCAAACCGCATATTCCTGGTAGACTTAGGCGTTCTCAAGGTATTCTAAGAGTCGGGGTCCAATCGTTGAAGATTCGTGTAGCTGCAATATTTGCGTTGCTGTGTCTGAGTTTGATGGCGGAGGATGCCGCCACACCACCAGACCGGATCGTCGAAAATTATTGCACTGCCACTCAATCCCAGGAGCAATCGTTTGACGGCACTTCCATGGAAGTGGAGATTCAGGCGTCCCTCCCCAAACTGAAAAAGAAGGGAAATCTGCGCGGCCTGCGCCGCATCTCCAAGCTGGGACGCATTACCTACGAGCACCTGATATTCGAAGGCGATGGAACCGTCAAAAATCAGGTGATCACACGGTATCTCACGGCTGAGGTCGAGGCCCATGACGAACCGTCACCCGCGCTGGCAGTAACGCCCGCCAATTATCGGTTCAGCTACAGGAGCAAGGCCGTGGTGGACGGACGCGACGTGTATTTCTTCACCGTCTCTCCCAAGAAGAAACGCGTGGGCTTGTTCAAGGGCCAATTGTGGATTGATGCCGCCACCTACTTGCCGGTGCTCGAGTCCGGCTACTGGGTCAAAAGTCCTTCCATCTTTCTGAAGAAAGTTGCGTTTGTCCGTACGTTCGAGATTCGGGACGGAATCTCGGTGCCGCGGCAGGTAGCCAGCACCGTAGACACGCGTATTTGGGGACCCGCCGAACTCGAAATCGATTTCACCAATTTTTCCGTGGACCGTTTCTCCGAGGACGGAGACGCGCAGTTACCCGTGGCCGCTGACCGTGATGGCCAATAAACTCCGATCTTCGTCGAGCCTTTTCAGATGGCCTGGCCAACCAGAGAGCGCACAGGATGCCGCGGCGCCCGTGGTGCGCGTTTAACAGAAAGACCCGATGCGAACACTATTTCTGAATCCTCCGTCTTTTGAAGGTTTTGATGGCGGCGCCGGCTCGCGTTGGCCGGCTTCCCGCGAAATTGAATCCTACTGGTATCCGGTGTGGCTCTGCTACCCCGCGGGTATGCTCGCCGATAGCAGAATCGTAGATGCTCCGCCGCACAAGGTCTCGATTGAGCAAACCGTGGCGATGGCCGGCGATTTCGAGCTTCTCGTCCTGTTCACTTCCACGCCCGGTTTCTCCGTTGACGTGAAGATGGCGGAGATGATGAAGGCCACCAACCCCAAGCTCAAAGTGGCCTTCGTCGGCCCTCCCGTCACCGTCGAGCCGGAAAGCTGTTTGCGCCGCGGGAAAGCCATCGATTTTGTGGTCCGGCGCGAATTCGATTATCAAATCGCCGATTTCGCAAACGGAAAGCCGTTGGCAGATTTGCCGGGCGTGAGCTATCGCAAGAACGGCGGTTTCGTTCACAACCCGGAGGCGCCCGCTATTGAGAATCTGGACGCCCTCCCTTGGGCCACTAAGGTCTATAAACGCGACCTCGATATCACGCGCTACAACGTACCCTTCCTGCTGAACCCTTATATCTCGTTCTACACCACGCGCGGCTGCCCCGCTATGTGCACGTTTTGCCTCTGGCCGCAAACGCATTCCGGGCATCGTTGGCGGCTGCGCTCAAGCGATGATGTCGCGGCAGAAGTGCGCTATGCACTCGAGCAGTTTCCCAATATTAAAGAGATCTTTTTCGACGACGATACTTTCAACTACCGCAAAGAACGCACACTGGATCTCTGCGCCAAACTGAAGCCGCTGAAATTCACCTGGTCCTGCACTTCCCGCGTCACCACCGACTACGACACGCTCAAGGCGATGAAAGATTCCGGCTGCCGCCTGCTCATCGTGGGATTCGAGTCCGGCGACCAGCAGATTCTGAAGAACATCAAGAAGGGCGCAACCATTGATATGGCGCAGCGCTTCGTGGCCAACTGCAAGAAGCTCGGGCTGGTGATTCACGGCGACTACATTATCGGGCTGCCGGGCGAAACGCCCGAAACCGTTCGCAAAACGATCGATTTCGCCAAGCGCATGGACACGGAAACGATTCAAGTCTCCATAGCCGCGCCATACCCCGGAACCGAGCTCTACAGCTACCTGCAAACGAACAAGCTGATCTCCATCGATGGCGCGATGTCCGATGAAAGCGGCCATCAGCTCCCCAACTTCTCCTATCCCGGGTTGACCCAGGCGGACCTGGTGGAATGGGTGGAACGCTTCTACGCCGAATACTTCTTCCGTCCGCGCGCCGCATGGCGCATCGTACGCAAAGCCATCTTCGACGGACACGAGCGGAAGCGCCTCTACAAAGAGGCGCGCGAATATATGGCACTGCGCGCCAAGCGGCGCAAATTCATCGCCGATAGCAGGGGATCGGGAGATTCCGTAGCTGCCGCCGCCCAATCCGGCGACTAGCCGCCCGGCGATCTCTCGAAATGCGGACTTCCGAAAATGCGCGGTTGCGCGTGAAAAGCGCAATCTGTGCCGCCGTGGTGGTTGCCAGCAACGTGGCCGGCAACTTTTTCCTGAAAAGCGGTATGCCGCAGCAATTGGCCACTCCGCTCGCTTATATCACAGTGTTGTTCCGGCCAATAGTCGCCTTAGGCGTGCTCTTGCTCATCCTGTGGCTGGTGTCGCGCATGACGTTGCTGAGTTGGGCGGACCTGAGCTACGTGTTGCCGGTCACATCGGTCGGCTACGTTCTGGTCGCCTTAGCCGGCAAGCTGCTGCTGCATGAACAGATCACCACACGCCGCTGGACGGGAATCATGCTGATCATGACTGGCGTCGCCCTGGTGAGCGGGGGCACGGCTCCGCAGACGGCATCTCCATCCGAACGAAAACGCAGCGTTGCGGAGTCAGCCCGGTGAAGTGGGTGCTGGTGGGAGCGATCGTAGCCGCCACTACCGTGGGTGAAGTGCTGCAAGCCAAGGGAATGCGTAGCCATGGCGAAATTCGGGATTTCCGCCCCGGATCCCTGGGCCGCGCCGCTGCTGCGCTGGCCCGCAACTGGATGATAACCGCATCCGTGGTGGCCATGGCCATTTCCTTCTTCGCCTATCTCGGATTGCTCACTGTGGCCGAGTTGAGCTTCGCTGTGCCCGTCACCGCCATCACCTACGCGTTCGAAACCGTGCTCGCCAAGTACGTGCTCCACGAGCGCGTGAGCTGGTTGCGCTGGGCCGGGGCGGCCCTGGTAATTGGCGGCGTGGCGCTGGTCTCGCTGTGACCCTGTGGGCAGTGCCCGCTCTGGCTTCGGCAGCGTATCAACTGCTGGCCATCGCCGCCGCGCTTCGCTGGCGCAGGCAGCGGTATCCGCATCACGCCGCGCGTGTTCTTCCCATATCACTTCTAAAACCCGTCTACGGACGTGATGAACGGCTCTACCGCGCGCTCCTCTCGCACGTCGTTCAGGACTACCCCGAATTTGAAATCCTCTTCGGTGTCCGCAGCCTGAAGGATGCCGCGCTGGAGGTGATCGGGCGCCTGCAGCACGAGTTCCCCTCCGTTTCCATGCGCGTCATTGTGGCCGATACGGCAGCACCCAATCCCAAAGCAGGCGTGCTGGCGCGCTTAGCCGCCGAAGCCAGGCACCCCTTGCTCGTCATCAATGACGACGATATCGAAGTGCCGCCGGATTATTTTCGCGTGGTCACTGCGCCGCTCGCCGATGCCGGCGTTGGATTAGTCACCAGCCTCTACCGCGCGCGCGCCAACTCGTTTCCGGCACGCCTCGAAGCCCTTGGTATTGCCACAGACTTCGCCCCCAGTGTGATGGTGGCGCGTCTTTTGGGCGTCGCCGAATTCGCGCTCGGCGCTACTATGGCGCTCCGAGCGGAAACTCTGCGCGCCATCGGCGGCTTCGAGCCAATCTCTTCTTATTTGGCAGATGACTACGAACTCGGCCGCCGCGTTTCTGCAACCGGCCGCCGCGTGGAATTCGCGCCTGTGATAGTGGACACCGGCCTCGGAGGCAGCGCCTGGCGCGATGTGTGGCGTCACCAGGTGCGCTGGGCCCGCACCATTCGCGTTTCGCGCACGCCCGGCTATTTCGGCTCCGTGGTGACCCACACCACGTTTTGGGCGATGCTGGCTCTGATAACGGGCGCGTGGCCCATGGCGGCAGCGGCCTTTGGCCTGCGCCTGGTAGCCGCCTGGGCCGCCGGGGCGGCGGTTCTCGAAGACCGGCAGGTGAAGCGATGGTTCTGGCTCCTGCCGTTGCGCGACCTGTTTGGCCTGGCCGTCTGGATGGGCGGGTGCTTCGGGTCGAGCGTCTACTGGCGCGGCCTGAAACTGCGCCTGGACGGCCAAGGGCGGATTCGATCCGAGCAAGCCGCTGATTCAGTGCGACCATAGCCTCAGGAGGAAATTCGTCTTGGCTAGCAAAAAGCTCCTCATGCTCGTTGGCGATTACGTGGAAGATTATGAGGTCATGATTCCGTTTCAGGCGCTTCTCATGGTGGGTCACACGGTCGATGCTGTCTGCCCCAACAAGAAAGCTGGTGATTCCGTACGGACGGCTATCCATGATTTCGAGGGCGATCAGACCTACAGTGAGAAACGCGGTCACAATTTCGCTTTGAATGCAAACTTCGATGCAGTTCGCGCGGAGGACTATGACGCCCTCGTAATCCCCGGTGGCCGGGCGCCGGAATACCTTCGGCTCAACCCGCGTGTCCTCGAGATCGTGCGCCATTTCGCGGCATCCGATAAGCCTATCGCTGCCATCTGCCATGCGGCGCAAATGCTGGCTGCGGCCAATGTGCTCCAGGGCAAATCCTGCAGTTGCTATCCCGCAGTCGCCCCGGATGTCACAGCCGCGGGCGGAAAGTACGTGGATCTTGCCATGACCGAAGCCCACACGTGCGGCAAGCTGGTCACTGCGCCCGCTTGGCCGGCTCACCCCGCGTGGCTGGCTCAGTTTCTACAGGTTCTCGGAACCCGGATCGATGCGTGAGATTTCCCGCCCCGCCTTGCTTCCATGTAAACTTACGCGAGGGAGTTATTATGCGAGATTTTGTGAGCCGGGCGTTGATCGCCGCGGCGGGTTTATGGCTGATAGCCGCGCCGGCGCTGGCACAGAATGCGCCTTACCGGGCGCCAAGGTCCTTTGATGGCCATCCCGATCTGAACGGGATTTGGGAAGCGCTGAATACCGCCAACTGGGATCTGGAGGACCACTCTCCCCAGCCGGGAACGCTCTGGCAAACCGGCGCGATCGGCGCAGAACCCGCCGGTGAAACCGTAGTTGAAGGCGGCGTTATCCCGTACAAGCCGGAAGCTCTCGCCAAGAAGAAGGAGAATTTCGCCAATCGCCGCACCAACGATCCGGAAGCGAAATGCTACATGCCCGGCATCCCGCGCGCGAATTATATGTCCTACCCGTTTCAGATTGTGCAATCGCCCCAGGGCATTCTGTTCGTCTACGAGTACGCCTCCGCCAACCGTTTGGTGAATATGGGCAAGCCGCTCGAGGCCGGTTCCGACACCTGGATGGGCACCAACAACGGCCACTGGGAAGGCGATACCCTGGTGGTCGATGTCACCGGCTTGAATGGTCTGGCGTGGTTCGACAGGGCCGGCGATTACGCCACCGATGATCTGCACGTGGTGGAGCGCTGGACCCGCACCGACCGCGACCACCTGCAATACGAAGCCACCATCGACGATCCGAAGGTGTTCACGCGCCCTTGGAAGATCAGCATGCCGCTCTACCGCCGCGTGGAAAAGAACGCGCAACTGCTCGAATTCAAGTGCGTGGAGTTCGCCGAAGAACTGCTGTACGGGCAGTATACGAAACGACCCGATAAATAGTTGCGACTGCTATGTACACTCATCGTCGAAGCGCTTCGGTAGTGTGACACGCCCTGGTTCTAATGAGAGATTTCACCTGCCGCCTGCGATGCGGCGATCACGTCTTCGATCACGTCCATTTTCGCTTGGGCGTAGGCATTCATGTCAGACCAGTCTTGCGCAGCAAGCTGGCGTTTTGTTTGTTCATATCGAGTTCGGTCGGTGGCGTTCTGGCGCAGGCGGTCCCGAAACGTTAAGATACGCGTAATTTCAGGGCAACCATCTGAGTAGATATGGACGTGCACGTCCCTGTCAGGAGTGCGGAACATCCGATGTTCATGCCAGTCCGGCTCACGAACCCGTAATACATAGCCAACTGCTTCCAATTGGCGCAGATAAACGGATTCGTCCGTGGAGTCTTTGACCACGACAAGAATGTCGATGATTGGTTTGGCCGCGAGCCCGGGCACGGAGGTCGATCCAATGTGCTCGATCCGCCAGGCGGCGCTGCCAAGCGCGTCGCCGATGATCTTCGCGTGCTTCACAAACAAAGCAGGCCATGTCGAGTCGTACTCGGCAATTGTGATGTCGCGCTTTTCGACGCCTCCAATGAGGCCTGTTTCCACTGGTTTACCTGCCATAACAATCCTCTCGGGGCGATTCTCGCACACGAATTCGGACTTCGCCGACACGCCCTAATTCGGCAGCCGGTGGACAAGCGCACCTCATCGGGCAAATTCGCGAAACGGTGGCGCTGGCAGCCGCTGGAGTCACGATCGGTGTTCCGGCCGTGCTCGCCTTAAGCCCGGTGTTGGACCATCTTCTCGCGCCCGGATGGCGCAAAAGCTTCGCCTACGATTCGCAGCCGACTGACGTGAAAACCATCGCTCTCGCCGCCCTCGTGCTGGCGCTGGCCGGTTTATTCGCAGGCTATTTTCCGGCGCGCCGCGCGGCAAGCGTCGACCCGATGGCAGCGCTGCGGCACGATTGAAGTTCGTGAAGCCAGCGCTCCCACGCTGCCGCCGGGGCTTCTGCCCGGCGGCAGCCGCAACTGCACCCGGACGCTATAATCTACTCAGGCCACGTCGCCGCACTATGACAGGTTTGCTCGAGGGGTTCGAACTACGTGACCCGACCGGGTCTCTGGAGGCGGTTGCCCGTTTGGGTGCGAGGCTTCCCGAACGCATTGCCCAGCGTATTCGGTTAATTTTGGCTTCGGTTCCGGACCCCGACACGTCGGTGCGGTGTTTGGAACAGTTGCGCCAGCAAAACCCGCTCGCTTTTGACCGGCTCGCCGTTTCCCCTTCTGCTCTGCGATTCGCCGCGGTGATTTTCTCGTACAGCCGCTTTCTCTCGGAAGCCCTCCTGCGCTACCCGGAACGAATCCTGCAGATTTCGGGCTCCGGCAGCCTTTACCGGGTCCTGCGCGTGGATGAATACGAGACGCGCCTGCAGGAGTTTCTTGGAGCCGATCACCGCGGAGTGCCCCCGGGCGAGGAGTTGGCGCGCTTCCGGCGCCGGCAGTTACTGCGCATCGTGGGGCGCGATGTCCTGGGGATCGCCACTCTGTCCGACATCACCGAGGAAATCTCCAACTTAGCCGATGCCATCCTGGAGATTACCTACCGCCGCATTCGGGAGGCGCTGGTGTTGCGGCATGGAGAGCCGCGCCTCGCTGATGGCACAGTTTGCGGTTTCTCAGTGATCGCGCTGGGCAAGCTGGGTGGCGTCGAGTTGAACTACAGCTCGGATATCGACCTCATGTTCGTCTACCAGGGTTCGGGCGAAAGCGATGGGCCGGCCATCATCTCCAATGCAGAGTTCGCTAAAAAGATTGCCAACCAGTTCACGGCCCTGTTATCGAGCTACACGGCGGAGGGCCAGTGCTACCGGGTAGACCTTCGTTTGCGGCAGGACGGCACCCTGGGCGAAATCTGCACCTCTTTCGAAGGGGCATGCAATTACTACGCTCAGCGGGCCCGTGACTGGGAGAAGCAAATGCTGATCAAGGCCCGCGTGTGCGCCGGAGATCGCGAACCTGGCACCGCGCTATTGGAATTCGTAGAGCCGCTGATCTACCAGAGCTCGCTCGATTTTCGAGCGGTGGAAGCGGTCTCGGAAACGCGCCAGCGGATCAGCGAAAAAGTGGGGGCGCGGCGCGGCCTGAACACCGGAATCGATGTGAAGCTCGCACCGGGAGGCATTCGCGATATCGAATTTCTCGTGCAGTGTCTGCAGCGCCTGCACGGCGGACGCGAGCCATGGGTGCGCCACGGCGGCACGCTGCTGGCGCTGTTTCGCCTGCGCGACAAGGGCCTGCTCTCCGGAGTGGAATATGCGCGGCTGGCGTCCGCATACCAATTCTTGCGGCATCTCGAACATCGGCTGCAAATACAGGACGACCGGCAAACCCACACCCTGCCCACCGATGAGGACGAACTGGACCTGCTGGCGCGCAGGATGCCTTCGGGCGCGCCGCCGGACGTGCTCCTGAATGGAGAAGCGCTGCGCCAACGGCTGCGCGAGCATCAGGACGCGGTCAAAGAAATCTACGAGCGAGTGATCCACGCGCAGAAGCCCATGTATTATACGGTGTCCGCCGATCCGGTTTCACCGGAGCCTGCGCCCGCAGTGGAATCACTTGCTCTGCCCAGTAACCTGACACGCTTTCTGGACCAGAGGGCGCCGCAATTGGCCCGAGCCATCGAATCCGCTAATCTCCGCCGCGGGCGCGACCGGTTCGAGCATTTTCTCGAAACAGCACTGGCACAGGGCGATTTGCTCGCCCGCCTGGACGCCGATAGCGGACTGGCTCGCGCGGCTCTGGATATCTTCGAGCACAGCCCTTATTTGGCGGACCAACTGTTGCGCTACCCCGAGTTATTGCAAGAAGTGCGGCAGCCACTAGAATACAAAGCCGAGCGCCTCGACGATGGCGGTTCGCTGCGGCGCTTCTACCGCCGTCAGATGCTGCGCATCCAGAGCGAAAGCATCCTTTCCGGCGCCCCCATCTTTCATACTCTGGCCAACACCTCAGCTTTAGCCGATACCGTCATCCAGGCGGCTTACCGGATTGCCATTCTGGAGTCGCCGTGGCCGGCCCGTGCCGATTATGTGCCCCGTGACCAGATGATGGTGATTTCGCTGGGGCGCCTGGGCATGAAGGAGTTCGATCTGGGCTCTGATGCCGACCTGATATTCGTGATTCCGGACGCCGATGCGGGAGAACACGAGTACTGGCTGGCAGTAGCCGAGCACATCATTCACACACTCAGTTCCTACACAGGGGAGGGTGTGATGTTTGCGGTAGATCCGCGTTTGCGGCCCCACGGCCGCGAAGGCGACCTGGTGCAGACCGAGGGAGCGTACCAGGCGTATTTTGCCGGCCATGCGGAAGCCTGGGAAGGCATCACCTATATGAAAGCGCGCGCGGTGGCCGGCAATCCGGCGCGGGCCACGGAGTTCCTGCATGGACTGCAGCAAATCGACTGGCGGCGCTACGGCCAAAGCATGCGCTCGAAGAAAGAGCTGGCGGAAATGCGGGCCAGGGTGGAGCGCGAGCAGGGTCCCCGCAATCCGCTCAAGGCCGGCTCGGGCGGCTACTACGATATCGATTTCGCGCTGATGTATTTGCGGCTGAAGGGCGCGGGCATTTTCTATCCCGTGCTGAACACACCCGAGCGCATCGACGTGATCGAAAAGATGGGCCACCTGGAGCGCGAAGACGCGGATTTCCTGCGCGAAGCCGCGACATTTTACCGCGCCCTGGACCACGGCCAGAGGGTCATATCGGGCCACGCCGAAGGGAATCTCCCTACCGCCCAGGCGCACTTCGACACACTTTCGGACCTGGTCGAGCGCTGGACGCCCGAACACCTGCACCACCAGAGATGCGATACCACGCTGCGCGAAATCCGCCGGCGCACGCGCGACTTCTTTAACCGGCTCTTCGGGCGCTAAGATAGCTGCCATGGGCACTACCGCGAGCCTGCTCATCTTGTCGATCTTCAGTTCAGCCGAATATGGATCGTCTTAGTGTTCAGGTACTTAGCAAGGCCAGTCATTCCGTAATCGCGGCCGAAGCCCGACTGCTTGTATCCACCGAACGGCGCGTTAAGCGAAAGCTCGCCAAACGTATTCACCCATACCGTTCCCGCGGGAATCGACTTCGCTGCCAGCAACGCCTTGTTGATGTCGCTCGTGTGGACCGCGCCAGCAAGACCGTAGACCGGATGATCCGCAAGGGCGATCCCTTCCTCGACGCCGGAAAAGCTCTGCACTGCCAGGACGGGGCCGAATACTTCATTTAGAATTACAGCGTTATCGGGCTTCGTGTTTCGCACGATGGTCGGTTGAAAAAAGACGCCACCGTTGCCGGTTTCTTCCCGTTTGCCACCCATCACGATCTCGGCTCCCGCTGTCTTGGCGTCCCTCAGAATGTCCGCAATGCGGGCGCCCTGTTTCGCGGAGATGATCGGAGAAAGTGTGGTTTCCGTGTCCCAGGTTGGTCCCGGCTTTGGATTCTTCAACCGCCGAGCAATTTTTTCCGTCAGTTCGTCTCCAATCTTTTCGTCCACCACCAGGCGCGTTCCCGCGAAGCAGACCTGTCCCGCGTTGAAGCAGATACTTCCGGCAATACGGTCCGCGACTCGATCGAGACTGGGCGCGTCGCGGAACACTAGCTGTGGACTCTTTCCGCCAAGCTCCAAGCAGACGGGCTTCAGTCCAGTGTTCGCAGCGTCAATCATGACCTGCTTGCCGGTGGCCGTTGACCCCGTAAACGACACGTAATTCACTAGAGGATGCCTGACAAGCGCGCTGCCTGTCTCCGGACCGAGGCCGGGAAGAACTGCGAGCTGGCCCGCAGGTACGCCGGCTTCATGAGCCAGCTCGGCGACACGGAGAATGGAATAAGGGGTGAGCTCCGACGGTTTGAGGACAACGGCATTGCCTGCAGCAAGAGCAGGTCCGATTTTCAGAGTCGCCAGCACGAGTGGAACGTTCCACGGTGATATGGCCGCAACTACGCCGTAGGGCTCGTTAACGACCATGCTCATGACATTCTCTTCGGAGGCGAGCACCTTGCCGTCCAGCTTGTCAATCGCTTCCGCGAAGAAGCGAATCCCTTCTGCAGTTACCCCAACGTCTAAATGTCGCGTTTCATTAATGAGGCGGCAGGACGCCAGGGACTCCAAGCTTGCTATCTCTTCGAGATGCTCTTCGATCAAGCCGGCCCACCGAAACAAAACTTTCGCTCGCTCGCGTGGCGGCCGCGCCGCCCAACCGCTCGTTTTAAAGGCTTTCGCAGCCTCGGTAACGGCGCGGTCAACCAGGGTTGCGCTAGCTCCTCTCTCGGTACGAATCAAGTGGCCGTCTGAGGGACGAATGACTTCATATTCCGTGCCATCGCCCGGAATGTATTGCCCTCCGATGAAACTTCCAGAAGAAGGGGTCAGTTCATCTGGATTGAATCCGTTCACTTGCATGATGACTCGTTATTCCTTTCGCTTTGTTATCCGCGCCTCGCACACAATCCGAATCCGTCAACGGCGCGTGCGAGGGATCACTACGATGCGTCGAGCAAAATAGAAGACGACACCGCTTGCGATTCGATACGAGTATACTCCTAACCACAATACACAGTGCCAGAATCGTGGCTTGGTTAGGCAACGGGCCGCGGCTCGAGTACATCACCCCATCGCTCTCCTTTGCTGATATCACCGCCACTTGTATCACGTAGGGAATCCAATTATCCAATATGTACGCGACTTTTTGACTCAATGGGCCGGACCAACTTAAAAACAACTTCACAGTAGACCTCACTCCAGCATTTCAGAACCCATCCACGGCGGTGCGCACCAGTCGAAGCCCCGCGGAGCCGCTGATTTCAGCACACTCGGGATATCGATTCTATCATTCCCTTCCATCGAATAATTGGGATTCATCGAATGCTAATTACCGCGCTACCCAGCGCCCGCCATCATCCCGCTGATATAGTCCGCCACCAGCTCCGGCGCCTCCATAGGGATGAAATGCGAATAGGCGGGCAGGCAGACATCTTGCCCGTTTGGGAAGCAAGCGGCCAATTGGGGATCAGTAGGAGAGGGTCTGGATCCGGGAAACGTCCCGGCAGAGGCCCCTGCGCGAAGCACGGTAACGGGGCACGAAATCGAAGGGATGACGGGGTGCAGGTCTGCCTCCGGTTTGTTCACCCCATCGAAGATTGCGGCCTCGACGTGCGGCGGGCACGCCAGCCGGTATTCGCCATCGGCGGGTAGAAGCGCGTAGTCGCAATAATCGCGCAGCACTTGCGGCTGCCACCGGGCAAACGGCGGCCGTTCGCGGAAATTGGCAAACATCGCTTCCGGAGAAGGCCAGCGGTCACGCCGCCGGCGAATGCCCGCGGTGTCCGGAGGCGGAGCGCTATAACGCTCGGGGTTCAGAATGACCGGGTCCAGCAACAATAGTGCGGCGAACGTTTCCGGCCGCCGGGCGGCTGCCGCGGTAATGCTGTGCCCACCCATTGAGTGTCCAACGCCGATCGCGCGGGAGATGCCCAACTGCGCGGCGGCTTCCGCCAGATCGCGGCCGAATATATTCAAATGGTACGGTGGCTCCGGCTTGCCGCTGCGGCCGTGACCGCGCGCGTCGATCGCGAGCGAGCGCCGGTTCGGCAGGTGATGAATCAACTGATCCCAGCACCGTCCGTGAAAGCCGGTGCCATGCGCGAAGACAACCGCTGGTTCCTCTCCTGGCCAATCCCAGCAGGCGAGCGTCACGCTATCGAGCGCAACCCGGATCAGTTGGGGGACGCGAATCACAACGGCTCGGGTGTTCCGTTGAATCGGTAACCGACCCACGGCTCGGTCGTAATGTATTCGGGCGTTTCCGGATTCAGCTCCACCTTCTTTCGTAGATTCATGATGAATACGCGCAGGTAATCTACCTGATCGCCATAGTCCGGCCCCCACACCGCCTGCAGCAGTTGGCGATGGGAAACCGCCTCGTTGGGGTGCAGGGTTAAATAGCGAAGGAGATCGAGTTCCTTAGGTGTTAAATGCGCCGTCCCGGAACCGTTGGACACGGTGCGGCTGGCGAAATCGACTGCCAGGGGCCCGATGCGAATGCGCGCGGGAGAGGAGTGCGGGGACGCCGGAACGCGGCGCAGCGCAGCGCGGATGCGGGCCAGCAGTTCCGGTGTGCTGAAAGGTTTGGTCACGTAATCGTCGGCTCCGGCATCAAGCGCTTCCACCTTGCTGGCCTCGGTGTTGCGCACGGTCAGCATGATCAGAGCCACATGCGTGTCTGCCCGCATGGCCTTGCAGGCCGCGATGCCCCCCATGCCCGCCATATTAATATCGAGCAGCACCAGGTCGGGCCGGAATGAGCGCACTTTTTCCAGCCCCTCTTCCCCGGTTTTGGCGTCGTCCACTTCATAACCGGCGCCGGTCAGAGTGGTGCGCATAATCCGCCGGATCTGCGGTTCGTCATCCACTACCAGAATGCGGGCGGCGCTCAATTGCGGTCTCCTTTTTGCTCGATGGGCAGTAGAATCTGAAACGTAGTTTCCCCTTGGCCGCTGGCCACACTCAATTCTCCATTATGCGCGTGCACAATGCTGTGAACGATGCTCAAGCCCAGACCGGAACCGGGGATGAGCCGCTTCGCGGAGGGGCTGCGGTAGAACCGTTCGAAAATGCGGCTCTGCTCGTGTGGCGGAATGCCTTTGCCGCGATCCGTGATGCCGATGGCCACCGAATCGCCCGATCGGCGCACGGCTACCGTTACCGCGGAAGCCGGCGGCGAATATTTGAGCGCATTATCCAGCACTTGTTTCATCGCCAGCCGCAGCAGGCGCGCGTCTGCGGCGATTCCCGGCAGGCCTTCGTCACAAAAGACATCGATGCGGCGGCCCTCGGTAGGAAGCGAGTGAATCACTTCATGGATTGCGGCGCATACATCGACCGGTTGCCGGTGAATTTCGAACTGCCCGGCATCCAGTTGGGCCATTTCCAGCGAATCATCGATCAGGCCTCCCAGGTGGTCTGCCTCCTCATCGGCGATGCGCAACAATTCGGTTCTGCTTGCCGCATCCTGCGCGGGATTGTCCAGCAGCGCGGTGGTGGCTGCCTTAATCGAGGTTAGAGGCGTTTTGAATTCGTGGGCCATGGCGTCGAGCAATGCGGTTCGCAGTTGCGCGCTGCGCCGTGCCGCTTCCATTTGTTGCGCCAGATCCTGCGCTTTGGCGCGTTCCAGGCCAATGGCCACCAGGTTGGCCATGCCTTGCAGCACCGAATCCGGCATCAACGTTCCCTGCAGGGCCACGCTGCCAATCGGCTCCGAGCCCAGCCGGACGGTGGTAATGAGCCGCCGTTTTTCCGGATCGGAATAGGTGGCGTTATGCAGCGCAGCATCGCGAAGCTGATCGTCCAAACCATCGAAATCCGAAGGGCCAGCCCGATAGAACGATCCCGTATGGCGCTCGTAGAGCACGGCGGCATTCAGCTTGAATACCTCGGCCACTTTTTGAATGAGCTGCTTGCCAAAAGGCGTGGAATCGTCGATCAGCAAAATCGCGCGGCTGAAGGTGTACAGTCTTTCCACGTCGCTCTGCCGTTCAATAGCTTGTAAGGCCGTTCGCTCGGCGGCGGCGGAGAGCCGCCCGGCGATTAGCGAAGTGGTCAAAAAACTGAAGAACGCTACCACGTTTTGCGGATCGCGGATGGTGAACGTGCCCACGGGAGGCAGGAAATAGAAGTTGAACGTCAGGGTTGCGGCTACGGAAGCGATGGCAGCCTCTACGAATCCCCAGGTGCTCGCCAGGACAAGCACCAGCAAAAGGTAGGCGAACCCTGCCGTGGTAGCGTTGACGGGAACCACGCGATAACCGGTTATCGTTACCGCGGCTACTCCCGCTAGCGACAGTAGCGACCGCCAAATCCGCTGGCCCACCACCCCTCCGGTTGCCATTCTAGGCTATCGGGCGTGGCGGCCGCATGGCAGCCCGGTTTGTGTCGCGGGCGCGCGCTATCCGGTCTGGCGAGCGTTCCGTGCCGTGCTATTCTGCCCTATCATGCCCGAGTACACGATTGGGGTTGATCTGGGAGGGACCAATCTACGCGCGGCCGCCATGGATCGCTCCGGCAAGCTGCTCGAGAAGGACATGGAATCGCATTTCTCTCCCGGACGGGAAGAGTTGCTAACCGAAATGGTCCGGTCCGTTTCCCAACTGCGCGCGAAATTTGGTTCCGGCGGGCTGGCCGGCATTGGCGTGGGAGTGCCGGGATTCATTGCGTTCCGCGAAGGCATCGTGCGGAAAGCCCCGAATCTGGCTTTCATCGAGAACTTTCCCATACGCGACGAAATCGAAAAGCGGCTGGGCGCTCCGGTGATTCTGGAGAATGACGCCAACGCAGCGGCGCTGGGCGAAAAATGGATGGGCGCGGGCAAGCAGGTGGACGACCTGGTGCTGTTCACTCTGGGCACCGGAATCGGCGGCGGCATCATCTCCGGGGGCCGTGTGATTCGAGGCTTTCTCGGCATGGCAGGCGAGTTAGGCCACGTGGTCATCGTACCGAATGGCAATCCCTGCGGGTGCGGGAGCCAGGGTTGCACGGAAAAACATGCCTCGGCAACCGCGGTCACCGCTATGGCGCGCCTGCTGCACCTGGGTGACAATCTCAGCGCAAAACAGGTGGATGACCTGGCAGCGCGCAACGACGATACGGGGGCCAAAGCACGCGAAATCTGGCGCGTGATGGGTGAGAGCCTGGGCGCCCTCATCGCCACCATGGTAAATACGTTTAACTTTCCCTTGTACCTGTTGAGCGGCGGTGTGCTGCCGGCTTGGGACCGGTTTGCGCCCGCCATGCTGCGTGCGGTGGAACAACGGTCCGCCACCTATCGCCTCAGCCAGGGCGCCACGCGCATTGAACAGGCGCTTCTGGGCAACGAGGCCGGCATCTACGGCGCTGCCTACTTGCCGTGGATTGAGCAACGCGCCGCTCATGTCTAAGCCGGCCACAGCGAAGAGCCAAGCCCGGCCGTTTGCGGCGACCCTCGAACGCGGTAACCAGCGCCTTGGCTGGACCATTGTCCGTGTCCCGTTCGACGCTGCAAAATTGTGGGGCACGCGCGGACAGATTCGCGTGCGCGGCGAGATCAACGGGTTCCCGTTTCAAACTTCGCTGTTCCCGGATGGCACGGGCCGCCACATTTTACTGGTGAACCAGCGCATGCAAAAGGGCGCGAAGGTAGGCCTTGGAGGAACGGCGCAATTTCGGCTGGAACCGGACACACAAGAACGCCGCATTACGGCGCCTGTTGAACTGACGCGCGTCCTCTCCGAAGATCGCGCGCTCGTTCGCTGGTTCAACGGGTTGAACTTTTCCATGCGCAAATACATTACGGAATGGGTAGCCGATGTGAAGAGCGCCGCGGCCCGCGAGCGCCGCGCGATGCAGATTGCCGAGCGGCTGCTGGCCACCATGGAAGCGGAGATCGAACTGCCGCCGATGATTCGCACGGCCTTTGCGCGCAACCCGCGCGCCTGGGAAGGATGGAGCCTCATGTCTCCATCGCACCGGCGCGCCCATCTGCTGGGCATCTTTTATTACCGCGATCCCCAAGCGCAGGCGCGGCGCGTGGCCAAAGCTCTCGAAGACGCCTACGCTCTGGCGGAACGGCGCGCTCCTGCAGCAGCGGCGGAGCAACGGCCAGCACGTAGAAGCCGCACAAACCGGCAAGAGTGATCTTAGTACATAGGAACAGAGATGAGGGTCATCACGCTCGAAGAGCACTATCGAAGCAAATACGCTCAGGAAATGGGCGACCATTACTACCACCGCTTCGGCATTGGCGGTCCATTCGCCGATCGTCTGGCGGATATCGGTGCGCAGCGCATTGCCGACATGGATAAGAACGGCATTGATCTGCAAGTCCTCTCGCATACTGTCCCGTCGCCGGAAATTCTCGAGCCGAACCGCGCGATTCCGTTGTGCCAGCGGGTAAACGACGAATTAGCCGAGGCGGTCTCGCGATACCCCACCCGGTTCGCCGCTTTCGCCTCGCTTCCCGTGGCAGACCCTCGCGCCGCAGCCACAGAACTGCAGCGCGCCATTCGCGAACTGCGGTTCAAAGGCGCGATGATCCAAGGCGTAAGCCAAGGCCGCTTCCTCGACCACCCCTTTTTCTTTCCCATTCTGGAATGCGCCGAAGCGCTGGGTGTACCGATTTACCTCCACCCCGCGCCACCGCCCGAAGCGGTCTTCAATAGTTATTTTTCGGATCTGGAACCGGCCATCGCTTTCATGCTTTCCACCGCTGGATGGGGCTGGCACGCCGAAACCGCCCTTCATACCCTGCGCCTCATCGCCGCGGGAACATTCGACCGGTTTCCGCGCTTGCAGCTCATCATCGGCCACATGGGCGAGATGATTCCTTTTCAGTTAGCCCGCAGCGGCCAAGCCCTCAGCCGCGTAGCGAACAACCTGCGGCAAGACCCCGCTCGATATTTCCAAACCAATATTCACATCACCACCAGCGGCCTTTTCACTGCGCCGCCGCTGCATCTGGCCCTCCAAGTCCTGGGTCCCGATCGCGTTTTGTTCTCCATCGACTATCCCTTTTCCGGCAACGATGTGGGCCGCGCTTTTCTGGATTCCCTCTCGCTCCCGCCGGAGGACTTCGACAAGATCACGCATGGAAATGCCGAACGCCTTCTTAGGATTGCCTAATATATTAGGCAAATCGCTTGAAAAGGGGTGGGTTGCCTAATATATTAGGCATATGAAGGACTTGGTTCGTCTGGGTGAGCAGATCGCCGCAAAGCCCTGAAACTGAGTCAAGCCGCGCTTGCGCGTCAGGCAGGCATCAGCCGCGCGACGCTCGACGCGCTCGAAAACGGGCGCTCCGGGGAACTCGGCTTCTCCAAGATTACCAGGCTCCTCGCGGCTCTTGGGCTTGAACTGACGCTGCAGCCGGCACGCGCGCATCGCCCTACCCTCGACGAACTGCTCGAAGAAGACCGCAATGATTAAAGTCTGGACTGACGTTGCTGAGGCAGGCTTCCTCGACCGTTACGGCGAACGCGGCAGCACATTCGCCTACCTGCCGGAAGCGCCCGGTGCGCGTGCGGCTTCGGTCACCATGCCTGTACGCCTTCCTTCGTGGAGTGTGCCCTTCGGCCTGCTTCCCATTTTTGAGATGAATCTGCCCGAAGGCTTCCTGCGCGAGCGCTTGCGCCTGGCTTTTGCGAAAGCCACGGGCACCTTCGATGATTTCGACCTACTATCGATCGTTGGCCGCTCGCAGGTGGGCCGCATACGCTATAGCGGCGAAAAAGACCAATTGCAGGAAGACGTGCCATTTCAATCGGTGGATGAGATTCTCGAACGCCGGCGCGGAGGCGACCTATTTCGCTACCTGCTCGAAAAGTTCGCGGCTTTCTCCGGGATCAGCGGCGTTCAGCCCAAGATCCTGGTGCGTGACGAATCCGCCTTCAAGAAAAGGGAGCACGCCGGCCGCCGGCTATCGGAAAGCTACCAGGGCGCCACCCACATCGTGAAGCTTTGGGAGGCTAACGAGTATCCGCAACTGGCCGCCAACGAGTATTTCTGCCTGATGGCTGCGCGCAAGTGCGGGCTCGATGTGCCGCCGTTCCGGCTGGCCGAAGATGGCATGGCTCTGGTGATCGACCGCTTCGATCTACGGATGGATGGCTCCAATCGAGGCTTCGAAGATTTCTGCGTTCTCAATGCCCGCAGGACCGACGAGAAGTACCGCGGCAGCTACGAAACGTCGGTAATGAAGCGATTCGCTCAGTTCGCCAACTCCACGCATGTCAACGAAGATATGGAGAAGCTATTTACGCTGATTGCACTGAACTGCGCGCTTCGCAATGGCGACGCCCACCTCAAGAACTTTGGCATCCTGTATGACGATGTGCAGGGCGAAGCGAGGCTCGCGCCGGTGTACGATCTCGTGACGACGTCCGTCTACCTCGCCCATGATCGATTGGCCCTGACTCTCAACGGCGCAACTCAGTGGCCGGCTGGAAAGGAACTCCGCAAACTGGGCGAAACACGCGCCGGAGGAACGCCCGCGAAGATCCGGCAGATATTAGAACGCGTTGCCGCAGCGATTGGGGAAGTTGCCACAGAGGCGCGCTCTTACCGCAAACAGCACCCGGAGTTCGCTGAAATTGGAAAGAGGATGCTCGCGCACTGGGAGAGTGGAGTCAAGACATCGCTCGACGCATGAAGTTCAGGATTGGTCCGGCGCGATTTAGCGGGCCGCCAGGTGCTAACATCGACGCTTCGGTAGCGTCCGATAAACAGGGGAAGCTTTGTCGTTCATGAAATCGCAGGCAATCACTACGGGCTGTTTGTGGCTCGCCGTAGGAATCGCGGCGGCGCAGTCTCAGCCCCCTGGCCCTTCGTTTGAAGTGGCCTCGATCAAGCCGGCCGAGCCGATCACTCCGGAGGGATTTCGGTCCGGCCGCGTGCGCCTCGGTATGAAGATGGATGGCGCTCAGGTGGATTTTGGCGGTCTACCGTTGGCCGATCTGCTGAGACAGGCGTTCGGTGTGAAACCATACCAGATCGCCGGCCCGGATTGGATTCAAAGCGAGCGATTCGATATTGCCGCTAAATTGCCGGACGGCGCCACCGAGGATCAGATACCGGCCATGCTACAGACGCTGCTGGTAGAGCGCTTCAAGCTCGCCTTCCACCGCGAGGACCGGGAGCATCCCGTATACGCGTTGATTGCCGCCAAGGGCGGACCCAAACTGAAGGAATCCGCACCCGATACGGCGCCTGCACCCCCGCCACCTCCCGATTCTGCCGCTGCCCGCAGCCTCAGTATTCCGGACGGGCTTGGTGGCGGTCAGGTAACGATTGCTCCCGCAGGACAAGGCCGCGGCGCTGTGGTCACTGGTCCGAAAATCGGCACTATGAGAGTGTCGCCGGGGCAGGATGGCGCCATGCATATGGAAGCCTCGAAAATCACGATGGCGGCGTTTAGCGATATGCTGTCGAGTTTCGTAGACCGCCCCGTAGTGGATCAGACCGGGTTAAAAGGAACCTATGAAGTGACCCTGGAACTCTCCATCGGCGATCTGATGAATGCAGCCAGATCTCGCGGCTTGCCGATCGGTCCGGGCATGCCCGCGCAAGGCGGTTTTCCGGCGCTTTCGCAAGGGCCGGGCATCAGTAGCCCCATCGCCACAGCCGATGCTCCAACCGGCACCGTATTCGCTGCGTTGCAAAAGCTGGGGCTGAAACTCGATCCGCGCAAACTGCCGGTCGAGACCATCGTCGTCGATCATTTGGAGAAAACGCCCACGGACAATTAATATGCTGGATCAGACGCTTCGCGAGTCCGCTCGGCTCATAGGCGTCGTCCTTACGCTTTCCGGCTTATCCGCGACCGTTCGATCGCAGCCGATACCGGCAAGCATGACCACCGTTTCTCAACCAACTTCCGGCAGCGCCGTCTTTGATGCATCGGGAAACACGTATTACTTAGGCGGAGCAGTTACCTCCGGCGCTGCGCAAACTCAGCCTGGAGGTGGGAGCTGCACTATTGAGGCGTACCCGGTGGGCTTGGTTCCCGTGGCGTGCCCGGACGCAGGAGTTGTCAAAGTTGACCCGGCGGGCAATGTCGTTTACGGCACTCTGCTCGGAGGCCCTACTGCGGACTCCGGTTCGGCGCTCGCTGTAGATTCGGCGGGTAGTGTCTTTATCACGGGATCTACGGGCGGACAATTTCCTACCACACCAAACGCGGCCATTCCCGCGAGCGCCACCTCTCGAACTTTCGCGGCCCGGCTGAGCCCCGATGGCAGCGCATTCTTGTATTCCACCTATCTGCCGGATACCGCGGCGACTGCCGCCGCCATAGCGATCGATAGCCAGGATAATGCTTACATCACCGGCCAATCCCCGACGGGAGTTCCTTACGTAATCAAACTAAGCCCCGATGGTTCGGAGATCCTATACGACGTTTTCTTGGCATTGATGCCGCCTGAGGTCCATCGCCCGGCTCTCCGCTTCACCGCCGCTGAGAGAGGCGCGAACTTAGCTTCCGGAGAGGGCACTGCCATAACCATCGATCCAGCGGGCAATGCGGTCGTCGTGGGCTTGACTTCCTCGCCGGATTTTCCAGTAACCTCCGGTGCGCTTCAGCCGAAGCTCGCCGGCAGGCAGAATATTTTCGTGGTGAAGCTCGACCCAACGGGTGAGATTACCTACGCCACTTATGTGGGCGGCAGCGGCGCCGACACGCCGGCGGCTGTTCAGACTGATTCCGCCGAAAACATTTATGTCGCTGGGGCCACCAACTCTCTCGATTTCCCCACTACGCCCGGGGCCTTCGAGCCAACACCGGTTCTTCAATCGTGGAGTCAAGGCTACCCTGGAGGCTTCGCCTTCAAGATGGCTGCTTCCGGGAGTGCGCTCGTATGGTCCACCTACGTAATGTCGGCGGATCAGGGTCTCGCTACTGGCGTCACCGAGATGGCCGTAAGTCCCTCAGGCGACGTTTACCTCGGAGGCATCACCGGCTCAGGCTTCCCCGTCACGCCATCCGCGCCCGAGGCTTGTTACTCAGGTGACTCGGCGGGCTTCCTTTTGCATCTCGATTCCCAGGGATCTCTCGCGGACGCCACCTATCTGACCGCGAACCCCCTCCTTGCCGATGGAGTGAATTTCGTCTACGGACTGGCCGCCGCTACTGATGGCTCGGTGTGGGTAGTCTGGCATTCTTCCGGTAACAACGTGGCATCGACCATCCGGTTCGGTAGTAATGGATGGACCGCTGCGGCGTGTCCTTCATTGAATTAGGACGTAAGCGGTGTTGGCCGTGTGGCCCCCGGCCGTGAGCGCGACGCCCACTTCTCCCGCGCCCGCAAGTTGCGGCGGCACCAGGACGTTGACCTGATCGAGGCCGGGCATGACTTGTTGCGGGCCGGCATAGGAAACCGCGGCATTGACACCGTTGATGCGCACGGAAACGCTGCCCGCAGCCGCATTGCGAATGCCCGTTCCGAACAGCGACAAATAAACCTGCTCGCCTGCGGAACCGAGCCTGATCGGAGCAGCCACGGCGGCACCGGTTTGAA
>JASIAM010000234.1 GCA_030041985.1 Bryobacteraceae bacterium
CGATCGCCAGGAAGTTACGGATCTCGAAAACAATCATTATTGGGACACGCAGGTTCTCCGGTAGCGTACCATTGCGAAGTCAGATTGGTAACACCATTACGCGCTACGCCTTACGTTTTGTGACCGGTCAGCATTTATATGACACTCAATCCGGTCTGCGTGGTATTCCAAAGACCGCTGTCCCGTTGTTCCTGCCACTTCCTGGAGAAAGATATGAGTATGAGATGAATATGCTACTGACGGGATCTCGGCATGGGTTTGGGTTCTCTGAAATACCTATCCCGACCATCTATCTAGATGGAAATCGCTCATCCCACTTCAACCCACTTCGGGATTCCATGCAGATTTATATGGTGCTACTACGATTCTACTCTTCCTCGCTGATTGCCAGCCTCGTGGACTTAATTACCTTCTATATCGCATATGCAGCATCCCACCAGCTATTCGTTAGCCTTGCTGCAGCAAGAGTCCTGAGTTCGTTCGTCAATTTCTCTCTCAACCGTAGCCTGGTATTCAAAGCCTCAGCGAAGTTCGTGAGATCGGTGACAAGGTACTACATGTTGTTCGCCCTTGTCACCTGCCTTTCCTATCTCATCATTCGCACTCTCTCACAGGAACTTCGGGTTCCCGTTTTGCTTGCCAAGATCCTAACGGATACGGTGTTGTCGCTGCTGACCTTCTCAGTCCAACGCATTTTCGTCTTCGATCCGAACGAGGAGCGCCTAAGAGAACAGCCAGCGGATTAAGAGCGGATTCCTGCGAGTCTTGTACTTTTACTTGGCGCCGGAACGTCGGCGCTGCACTTCTAAAAGATACTGCCTAGCGCCCATGTTGTCGGGAGCGAGTTCCAAGACCCTACGGAGGTCGCTCTCAGCCTCGTGGAGGCGTCCAAGGGCCAACAGCAGTCCACCACGGTTGTAGCGTACCCACTGTTCGAGCTCTGGGCTTTCGTCCAAAGCTAATGCGTAAGCGCTCAAGGCATCGTCAGGCTTACCGGAGAGCTGAGAGCAAAATGCAAAGCGGTACTGGTAAGTAGCGTCTCGAGGGTTAATGGCAACCAAAAGCTCATACGGGCCCAGCGCTTCCTTGTATTTTCCTGAATTGAACAACTCATCCGCCCTCTCGGTAAGGTCCTCGGGAGCGATGCTTGGTCCGGTCGATTGGCCATGGGCGACGAACCGCCAACCATCCTCTTCGAAGACGGTCTCGTAGCCGTTGGTTGCGAGCCAGTGGGTGACATCTCTCGGAAATCTCGATGCGCTCGTCAGCAGACAGCAGGGGTTGGTTCTGCGGAACAGTTCCTCCAAAAAGCTGTCGGTAATGGTAGGAGGAAAGGAGATCGTCAAGTTGTGCTCTTTTAGACCCGGCAAGACCGTCAGCATCCGGTAGTCAGTCGCGATGGGACCGGAAATTCCGCGCCTTTCCGCATACTCGTAGATGTGACGGTTGAGCGACGGTATTCCTATCAACTTCAATTGTTCACGCTGCTGTATCGTCAGTAAGCCGCGATCGATTAGGCCGCTCTTTTCTGCCGCGATCGACATACTGCCAATGCATATGAGAATGGCCGGGAGGGACACGCGGATCTTTATCGGTCCCTGACGCAATGCGAGCAGCATCAGTGCCACCAAACATCCCGCGATCAGCAGTGGCCAAGTAAACAAGTCCACGCTCTCCCGAACCCAATCGGACCGTGTCACCCAAGTAACCCAACGCTGTAATCCAGGCGCCACCACGACAGCCACTGCGGTCAGGGCCGCACCAGCCGCTAGCAGGCTCGTTCCATGCAGGTTCCGCACTAACCGAGGCGGATTCACCGACCACGTATTTCGGCCTTTCAGAAAGCCTGCAAGTATGAGACAACCGCACCCACAGCAATAAGCGCCGATAGGCAGTCCTAAAGCGATGTTTCGGATGTCATAGCTGAACAGAAATGCCCAGCAACAGTAATATGGTACGAACAGACCGACCAATGCCCAGCGCCCCCGTTGGTGGAAGATAGACAGCAACAGAGATGTAATCGCGGCCCAAACAAACGGGGCAAAGCTTGATCCTCGCGCGCTAGAGATCTCGCGGAAGGCTGCGATCCAGCGCTGGCTATAACTACGACCTCCATAAATATCATTGGTGAGATAGCCGATGTTCGAAACGGCTGTGCCATGAACGACGTTCCAATGCACAATCACGTACCACGAGTCCAGAACCAATATCACCCCGAGGGCTATGGCGACACGGCCCCACGTCTTCGAATGCCGGCCCCCCACAGCACGCGATATTAGCCAGACAACCACGACTACGGCCGTGTAGAGTCCTGCTTGCTTACAGAGGGCGGCCGTCCCCGCAAACACGGCGGGGTATAGCAGGGCGGCCGTTCCGTTACTCTTCGATGCTCGCGCATGATCGAGAATGGAATAGATCGTTAGGGCGCCGAAAAAGCTGACGGCCAAATCGACATAACCGGAAGTAAGGAAATCGGGATCGAACAGGTAATGAAGCAGAAATGAGAACCAAACAAGGCCGAGCAACCATTCGCGACGCGCCGTGGCTAGATACACATCCAGAAACAAAAGTAGCGTGGCTAAAGGGAAGAGGGGCATGATAGCCTTGGCAACAAGCTTAATGTCGGTACTCTGCATCAGCACATAAGTCAATGACCAATTCGAGGGAATTAACTGTGGGTAGTAGCTCGAATCGCCAACCGACTGCTTTTTAACCCACGCAACAGCCCACCGATCCCAATTAGCCAGATCGTCCCCTAAGTGAAATGCCGTGCCAAAGTTAGCAGTAGCCATCTGCACCATAGCGAAGAGGGCAGCCAATGCGAGCACTAGCAGCACGGGGTTCAGTGAACCGGGGCTAGAGCTGTGGAGCCAGAGCTTGATGTCCTCCCTCGAAGGTACAGCTATGTCGAAGCCGGGGCACCGACGGGCCAAAATATAGAGCCACAAGATCCACTCCAGCGCAACCAGGGAGGCTACTGCAGGCAAGGAGTAGAGCCGTGTGGCACACAGTACCATCACAATCAGATAGTTAGTCAGGATCGTCAGAGCAAAGCTATAGATACAGGTTTGCAGAAAGCTTCTGGAGTGCCATCTGGATGCTTTTAGAAGGAGCCATCCCGGCAAAAAGGTGAGCTGACAAAGTGACAAGAAACCGGTGATCAGAAGCGGATTCGACATACTCGAGTTAAGGTCAAACTCAAATTAGCCTCAGTTCAGCACGGGAGCGTTATGCCGGGGTGTTTCCGGCCGCGCGACCTTCGTCGCAACTCTTCCCGTACTTCCCGACTTGGATCAAGAAGGCCTCTCGCGGTGCTTGCCCAGTTGATTCGGGGCTGCAGACGTGCACCGCCGAGCCGCCGAATCGGGCGAGGGCCCTCATTCGGGCGAGGCGGGCGCGGAAAACATCGAGTCCGTGAACAGGGAGGTCGATTGAGGACTCGCTGGCGAAGCTGTACATGGTCCCCCGGATCACTTCCAAGCGCGAAAGGGATTCCGGTCTGTCCCCCCCAAGGGTTGGCGCCTTTCTCTCGCCCCTTAAAACTGTTGATCGCGTAGTCGACACCGAGAACCCGTCGGAAAGATTTACCAAGACTACCACGCCCACGCATTTGTTGAGAATATCACACCTGCTCGGGTCTCCAGTTTGTGAACAGAGGATACCGGGTTGGCTAGAAGCTAATGAGGTCTTCGACCTCAAACCGGCGAGCGATCGCCTCGGCGGCACGAATGGGCCAAACGACAGTTGGACAAACGGGGTATCCGCTAGGAGGCACTGGACAATGGCTTTTTGTCCTGTGTCCAGCCGGCGAAACTACAACAGATCTACGACTCGCTGGGGCCGGAGGACATCGACCGTGTTTTCCGGAAGTGGCTCCGTCGGATTCCACTGCCACTGACTACGGAAGGCCGGCGTGCAGGTTACGACTGGGACCTGTCCATCTGGCAGATGGAGGTCAGCCTGACGCAGATCTTCGACCGGCCCGTGCGCGGCCGAGAGTTCTTCGAAGAAATCATCGGCGACAACCTGGATCTGGGGCGGCCGGACCGCGTGCCACTAATCTTCGACCGGGTGGTGACCAAGAAAACATCCGGCCACTTCCGCACGCGCGTCATTCAAGATGGCGTGCACCCCAGCCTGCACATCAACTATAAGAACTTTGACCTCAAACAGTATTTCAAGGAAGGACGCGGTTGCCGGACAGAAGGAACATTTCGCAATCCCAATGATTTTGGCATCCACAAGGGATTGGTCAATTTGCCGTACCTGCAGAAGATCGGCCGGCAGATCAATCGGCGCTTACTGGAAGTCGAACGTGTCAGCCACAACAGCGGTCTGAGCGGCGACAGCCTCCAAAAGGTGGTGCAACCGGCTGTGACAGAGGACGGCAAAACGGCGCCGGGATTGAAATTCGGCCAACCGCGCGTGATGGCCTTGTTGCTGGCGCTCACCCTGTTCCAGCATCTCATCGACGGGTTTCGTAATCAGGATCCGCGAAAGCAGGTAGCAGACCTGCTGGGAGTACCGATTTCTGAATACACTGCCACCAGATGACCTGCGATCTCCGCCGACTGCGGCTGAAGGCCCTGATCTATCGTCCACGCGGAACCCATCGCTACTTCGTCACTCCTTACGGGTGGAAAGTAGCGCGGCTGTTCTCGCGTCTGGAGGCAGGGGTTTTCCGACCCGCGATGGCAATGTTTACCGCTAACGACGCCAGCAGTTGCCGAACACGCGCGGCCGCCGTAGTTCCAACCCGCTCAGTTTTACCTGCATACTGTCCAGCGCATCGGCGGGCAGTTCCCGATCGTTCGGGAACAGACTGATGGCGGCGTAGCATTGCTCGTCCTCGACGAATACCTGCAGAGGTTTGCGTCAGGCGGCCTGCTGCTGCTCGTTGATCTCGCCCAGGTACAGAATCGTTCGTTGTACCGTCTTGCCACCGGACAGGCAATGATTCTCGACAATGCTGAAGTAGCCGGTGGTCCTTGCCGTCTTTTCTTCAGTTGATGCTTCGCAAAAACATCGGAAGCAGCAGAATGCCAGAATTTGGCGGAGAAGAAAAGAGGGTAGGTCTTCACTCAGCGGTTTTCCGCGAACTCGTGTTAAGGCCAAAGGGTTTGGAACCTACGCTCTGGCGAAAAGCGGGGGGAACTGCGAAGGTCAGGCTACGCCGGCTGGCACAAGTTCTCGAGGCCCCGATACATCCGCTCTACGGTCCCGTAGTCCACTTGCCGGCCCTGGCACAGGACGGCGACTGTATGGCAAAGCTTGGCGACACTCGCGAGATCGTGGGAGATATAAAGAATGGCGGCCCCGAACTCCCGGTTGAGCGAGCGGAAGATCTCCAATATTTCAGCGCTCGAATGGGGGTCCAATGCGCTCGTGGGTTCATCCGCAATCACCAGACTGGGGCGATGGAGCACAGCCATGGCGATTACGACGCGCTGGGCCTGCCCCACGCTCAACTGCCTGGGCAAACGGCGCCAAAAATCCTCGTCGGAGGGTAGACCCATCCGAGAGAACAAGTCCGAGGCATGAGCCTTGCCGGCGCGCCACGGCTCCGCGCGGTGCGCTCGCCATACTTCGCGCACTTGCCTCTCGATGCGCAGAGCGGGATTGAGCGCCGACATGGGACTTTGCAGGACCAGCGATATTTCCCTCCCTCGTATGCGGCGAAGTTCCCTGGGCTGCACCGCTAGCAGTTCGCGTCCCGCAAAGCGGATGCTGCCCTCTGCCTGTCCCCCGCGTAGTTCGAGCAGTCTGGGGATAGCTAGTGCAATGGTGCTCTTACCTGATCCGCTTTGCCCTACCAGACCTAGAATCTCGCCAGGTTCGATGCTGAAGCGGATGCCTTCGAGCACTCTCTTTTTGTTTGGATAGTGCGCGGAGATATCTACGGCGAGCAGCGGGTCGGATATCATCATTTGCTCCCTTCGAAATAGAGCTGGTCAATGTTCCATAACAGTTGGGGGCGCAATACGGAAGGCGAAAGATTACGAAGCCTCGGCGAAGCCGCCACGAGCGCGTCAGTATTGACCAGGTAGAGCATGGGCGCTTGATCCCAGACGATCTCCTGAACCCGGTCGAAATCAGCTTTTCGTTTGCCGCGATCGAGGGAAGTTGCCTGCGCCTGCATCAAGCGGTCAATTTCCGCTTCCCAGGCCGTAGCAGGGGCGGGCTGATTGGGGTTCCACGGGTGGTCAGCGGCCGAGCTTAGCCAGATGTTCATTTGACTGTCCGGGTCCAAGTCCACATTAATCAGGCCGAGAAGACAGGCTTCGTACTGAAAATTCTGGGTGATTCGTTGTATCAGGGCAGGGAAGTCCTGAGTCACCACATTGATCCGCATTCCCAAAGCAGCCAGATCTTCCTGGATCATCGCCGCGGCGCGCTCGCGCGAACGATTCCCGGAGTTGGTCAGAATCGAAAACTCGACCGCATGGCCGCCGCTGTCCTTGAGCATCGCGCCTTCCTTGCGAAAACCAGCGCCGGCGAGCAACTCTTGGGCGAGGTGTAAGTCAAACTGATGCGCCGCCAGCTTGGTGTCAAACCAGAAGCGGTTGGCGGGAGAGAACGGGCCGATTCCCGCCTGAGCGTGACCGCGATACACGATACGGCTCAGATCATCCCGCCGGATGGCGTGTGAAATGGCGAGCCGGAAATTACGTGACGAGAACCAGCGTTTCTCGAAATCCGGAAGCGGTGCCGAGGGCCTCATATTGAACCACATCAGTTCACCTTCCAAGCTGGGACCTACGTCGCGAGACCATAATTTGCTGTTGGCGGCAACCCGGTCAAATTGTTGCGGGTCGATGCCCGAAAGGAGATCCAACTCGCCTCGCTCGAAGCGGAGCAGTTCGATTTCACGGTTCTGCTGGATTTCGAGGCGTACTGCATCCAGGTACGGCAGACGCCGGCCACCCTCGGTCTTCCAGTAGTTTGGATTACGTTCGAGCCGGATGTAAGCTCCCGGTTTGTGTTCCGCGAGGCGAAAGGGACCGAGCACAGCGTTCTCCTTGAGCGGCGACTGTTTGGACAGGATAGCCACTTGGTCGAAGAGACGGGCCGCATCCGCAGCCGGCTCCGGGAACAGAATCTTGACGGTATGTTTGTCGATGACACTAGCCCTGACCGGCCGTGATCCGACCCGGAAAGTGTCGCCAGTGGGCGAATGAAGGCCGGGCTGCGTCAGAACCTGCATGGTGTAGGCAACATCCTCGGCGGAAAAAGGCGTTCCATCGGAGAAACAAACACCCTGGCGAAGATGGAATACGATTGCACGGCCGGCTTCCTCCGCGGTCCACGACGCGGCTAGTTCCGGTTCCAGTTCCTGGGTGACCCGGTTCACGCGGACCAGCACGCCCCCGGTGAGGTAGCGGTAAGTCTCCCCGGGGTCATCGTCCACGAGAGACGGATTTAGGCTACGCGGTTCACTGTGAATCGAGATTCGCAGCTCGCCGCCCCATCGGGGCCCGGACACACCGGCTACACTAAACACTGCCAGAGATAGCAATGTGAGAACCAGGCTGGAGCATCTCATAGAACACACTTATCGGACGAAACGGCCAAATGGAAACAGCTCACGACCAAAAGCAGCAGGACCGCGGGTGCTAGAGTCCACACGTTGGCTGAGATGGCGCCCAAACTTTCCAACTCCCGCAACAAACTGCCCCACGACGGCAAGGGTTCGGGAACTCCCAACCCTAGCAGGGCAAGGTTCGCTTCGGCCAGTAGAAACGTAGGTGTAGCAATCAAGAATTGTGCCATTGCGAGAGGAACGAGATTGGGCACAAGGTGCACAACGGCCAGTCGCAACCGGCCGCAGCCAGATGCCTGGGCCATAAGCGCGAAGTCCGACCGCAAATAGCGCGTCGCCGCTGCGACCATGACCCGCGAAGGCTCTGCCCATCCTAGCAGCCCCAGCAAAGCGAAGGTAATCACTCCCACAGCAGCGGGTGCTGTGTTGAGCGGCATAAGGGACCGGGCGACCAGCAAGAGAAAAATCCAAGGCATCGACAGGAATAGATTGGCAACAGCCCGTGTCCCGTGCTCCCACCACGGGCCCGCTACCACCCCCGCGAGGGCGATTAAAATAGCCAGTCCCACCGATAGCAGTGCCGCCGCGGGAGCCATCAGGAGAGAGAGCCGGGCGCCATAGAGCAGCCGTGAAAAACGATCACGGCCAAGCTCATCAGTCCCGAGCAGATGGCTACGGGAGGCGGAAGCGTCCGGCAGATCGCGAAACTGTTCGGAGTAAGGATAAGGCGCCAGGAAGTTCGCCATGGCGGCGGCCAGGAAGGCCAAAATCAGGAGAGCGGCAGCCGCACGGCGCACCTTACGCTTCCTCCATGGTCCGGAACGCGTCCGCAAAGAAGTTGGCAACCACTGTAAGGGCAGTAATCAGAAGGGTAATGTTCACTACTACCGGCAGATCGCGCGCCAGCGCCGCTTCCCAAACCAGTTGCCCCACGCCCGGGGAATCGCAAAGGGCTTCGACCGGAATCAGAGCGCCCGCCATCAGACTTATCGAAACGCCAGCCAGCGCTGCCAATTCCGGTAGAACCGGCCGGATGACGTGCCACCCCGCAATCCGCAGAGCGCTTTCGCCCATCGCGTGCGCCGTCAGCACGTGGCTGGCACCAGCAGCCTGGCGAACTACGCTGCTCATATAACGGAATACGCGCGCAAATAAGATAGCGGCAAGCGCTAGAGGCGGAGTCCCGCCGAAATAGAAGCAGCCTATAGCCAGGACCGCAATGGGAAGGCATAGCAAGGCGCCCGTTACGGTTGTGAACGCCCGATCGCACCACAGCCCCAACACAGAGCGACGCCTCACAATCTCCAATACAACCACCATTGCCAGCGCCATCGCCCAAGCCAGTGCAAGACCGGCCGACGCGGTCCGTAAACTTACCCCGATGCGTTCCGCCAGTAGATCCTTCACGGGCCTACCCACTGATACCGAGACGCCTAAGTCCCCATGGAAAAGCCGTCGAAGATAGCCAACGTAATAAGTCGCGACATTAGACTGTTGGGCCTGTCTGCCAGCAAGAACCTGGATGCTGTTACGGCTGAGCAGCGGATTCAGCATCCGTTCGTCCGCGCCAAAACCGGGAGCGTGCCGTACGAGCGCCGACGAGATCAGCCCTCCCCCCAATAGCGTGAAAATCAGCCAGCCGGCATGTTGGAGAAGCGCGACCAGCAGGCTCCTTCTCCGCTCATTGTGCAAGTGCGTAGCACCTCCGCCAGTTCATTAATCGGCGGGGCCTCTGGGTAGCTTTATAGCGATAGCGAATTTATATCTTTTCTTCCGATACCTCCCGACAGCCAGCCGCAGACCGACGAAGAATGGATGGCGCGCGACGAAGAAATCGCGCGCACTCACCGCGCCGCCGAACGGCGCGCGGACAACCATGGCGAGTTCGCCGATGCGAGCGACTACGCGCCACCCGAGACGCCAGCCGCGAGCAAGGCCGAAGCCCTCAGCCGCATGTCCGTTCCCGCTTTGCGCCGCCGCTTCCTGGAAATCACCGGCGAGCAGCACGCCATCAAAGCCGAACTCGACAGCCGGAGCAAACACAAGTGACGCACCCCGTAGCCGGGTGAGCTACCGCCAGCTCACCCGGCGAACTACACTAAGAAAGGCACCCGCATGGCAGACGAACCCCAAAAGCCCACTATCGACGAGCGCATCGAAGCGCTCACCCAATCACTGGAACTGATGGCAGCGATGCACCGCGACCTCGAACAGCAGACCGCCCAGCGCTTCGCCGAGGTAACCGCGCGCTTCGCCGAGACCCTTACGTTCATCAACCAGCTCGCCCGCGTCGCCGAGGCCCACGAACATCGCATCGAGCGCCTCGAAGACAAGCCCTAAAAGCACCCCATGACCGATGCCGTAACCGTAGCCCTCATCAGCGCCGGAGGAACGTTCCTCACCGCCGTAGTTGCGCTGCTCATCAACCAGCGCGGTTTCGCCCAGCTCGACAAGCGCATCGACGACACTAACCACCGTATGGACGCATTCGCGCAAGATCTGCGCGACATCCGCGCGGACCTCAAGGAATTCTTTAAGATTCAGGCCGAATTCGACAAGCGCTTGGCCCGCATCGAAGACAAGCTCAAGCTCCCACAGCAGTAAGGTGTTCCGCCTATCCCATCAGGGGTAGGCGCCGCCCACTCCATTCGGTGGCTGCGCGCGCAGCGGTGATCGTTGGCCGCCGCGCTATTCGCTGGTGTGGGGACTCCTGACGCGCGCGGCGGCCGCATTGCGTTTGCTTTTGCGCCGGCAACCGCAGTCGGCTTGTGCCGGGCTGGCGTTGCTTCGCTGGCGCTCGCTGCCGCTGGCGCGCCCCGGACCCCCCGCCCGCGATCGGCGCCGCCGCCCACTCCACTGTCGGCTCCCGGTGGCCGCAGAAGCCCGCGCATCCCGCACACAAAGCACGGCCGCAATTGATACGCCAGAAACAGCGTGGCGCGGATGCGCGCTT
>JASIAM010000235.1 GCA_030041985.1 Bryobacteraceae bacterium
GGGGCTTCGGGGGAAAGGCGCAGGAATTCGCGCTCCATAGCGCCGGCGACATAGGCCTGGGCTCCGTTAGCCATCATGGCGCGCACCAGGAGCGAGCGCGTAAGCAGGCCAGTTACAGTTTGCCCATGCATTACGGGGAAATCGGCTTGCGAAGTGGCGAGCAGCAGGTTGCCGGCATCGCGGACGGTATCGCCGTGCTGGAGCGTGCGGAAATCGGTAATCATGGCGGCACGAACCGGAAACCCCGCGCTAAGAAGACGGCCGCGCGCGGCTGCCCCTTCCTGAGACGCCCCAAGATACACAAAGAGGGCCACGAACACCAGCATGAAATTGCTGAGCAGCAAGCCGGCAAGCCCGATCATGGCCGCCAGCGCCCGCCCGAAGAGCGCCGCCACGCGAGTGCCCTCTTCCATGGACCGGTGGTGAGCCAACAGCGAACGCAGAATCCGGCCCCCATCCATGGGCAGCGCAGGCAGCAGATTAAACGCGCAAAGGATGAGATTTCCGATAGCAATGCGTTCGGCGAGATTGGCGTCGGTTGGCTGGCGAAGGCCGTCGAGCGAAACAAAGCCCTGCCGGGCAGCTAAGCCGAACCAAAGGGCGACACCAACTACCAGATTGACTATCGGGCCGGCCAGGGCAATCCAGAGTTCTTCGCGGGCTTTGGGGGCGCGTTCGGAACGCGATACGCCGCCGATGGGAAACATTACAATTTCGATAGTGGCGATGCCGTAGTGCTTGGCCATCACCGCATGGCCTGCTTCATGGAGCAGCACGGAACCGAAGAGGGCGAGCACGTACAAAACTGTGAACGCCCCCGATTGCTGATCCCCGATGCCGATAAACACCAGGAAAATCAGCAGCAGCACGAAGGTGAAGTGCAGGCGCACGGGCACGCCGAAAATGCGGAGAGTGCCCAAGCTGCCTGGGGTTGGCTTGCTGCTCTTGCCGGGAGACACTTCCTCTATTTTGCCCGATATGGGATCAAAACAGCGATGGCCAATACGGCTCCGGCCACGGCGAAGATCGCCAGTTCCCTCCGGTAACGATAAACCTTTCTCCCTCTCCAAAGCAGACGCCGGTATTTGCAAGCCAATTTGATTTTGGTAGCCGTTTTCATAAGCGATCCGCCCGCCGAACGGGCAGTTTACACGCCAGTGGGGAAATCAGCACGGTTCCGCCTTGCCGTTTTGGATCGCGGAGCGCAGCTCGTTGCCGGGAGCAAAACGCGGCACGCGGCGGGCGGCAATCTCCATGGCTTTGCCGTCCCTGGGATTGCGGAGCGTGCGCGGTTTGCGATGCGACACTCCAAAAGTTCCAAACCCGGAAATGGTTACGCGGTCTCCACGGACCAATCCAGCACGAATTCCTTCGAGGCACGCAGTGAGCGCGCGGGCCGCCTGCGTCCTCGTCAAATCCGCATCCGAAGCAATTTTACCAATCAGATCTTTCCTGTTCACGAGGCACCGATGCCCGCGATAATTATCAAGATCAGGGGCCGGTGTCAATAGGGGACATAGGGGACAGGGCAAGCATTGAGGCATCAAAACGGAAAATGCGAAACAACTCTACTCTTTTACATTGATCGTGCCACGGCAGCCACGTGCGCCGCAGCGGCAGGGCACCGGATCGAGCTTGTCGGAAAAGCGGTAATCCACAGTTAACTCCTCCCCACGGCGGATGTCGCGCTTGCTCATGTACAGAATGTGGCCGCGCACGATGCGGGTGTAGAGATTGGGTTCGCAACTATGGTTGATGATTTCCGCGCCGCTGCCCCCTATCGCTCCATCGATTGTCCAGTAGTCATCCAGGGTGAACAAATATGTGATGGATCCCTGGCCCCTGCGCTTGGTTTCCCGGCGGCTGATGCGCTCCCCGGTGTACTCGATCACTTTCCGCCCCTTGGGGATCGGTTCCAGCGCATAAACGCCGCGGCGGTGGATTCTCGATTCCCGGATGGCGAGCCGGAAACAAGCGTATTGGGGTTGGATAGCAGGAGATTTCACCAAGGCAGTGGCCATTGATCCGCATTGTAGCGGAGTCTCCCGCTTCTTGACGCCAACCACTCAACGGTTGTGCTCACCAATCAAATTTTTCAATGGTGTCAATAGAAAGGTTCCGCTTTGAGGGCTTTAGGTCGGCATAAGAGAATAAAGGCGTTACCCATCGCCCTGTCTGCGAAGGAAGAGAATGAAACGATTTTGGAAATGGCTTCTCCCCGCCCTGTTTGCGTTCCCGCTATCCGTTTTCGCCCAGACTGGCCAGGATATTCAGGCCAGGCTCACGGCACTGGAAGCGGCCACGAAGTCCGCACAAAGCGCGGGTGACAACGCCTGGATGCTCACCAGCGCCGCGCTGGTTTTGATGATGACCGGACCCGGTCTCGCACTGTTCTACGGAGGCCTCGTCCGCAGGAAAAACGTGCTTTCAACGATGATGCACAGCTTCATCCTGATGGCGGTAGTTACGGTGATTTGGGCAGTCGTGGGGTACAGTCTGGCTTTCGGCGGCGATTCGCCTTTTATTGGAGACCTGCGATTCGCGTTCCTGCACAACGTGGGAAGCGCGCCCAACGCGGATTACGCGCCCACCATTCCGCAGCAGACGTTCATGGTGTACCAGCTCATGTTCGCTATCATCACGCCGGCGCTCATCTCGGGGGCTTTTGCGGAGCGAATGAAATTCAGCGCCATGCTGCTCTTCATGACGCTATGGTCGCTGATCGTCTACTTCCCCATGGCCCACATGGTATGGGGCAAAGGAGGGCTGCTGAGTGCCTCGCTGGGCGGCAAAATCCCGTGTTTAGATTTCGCCGGAGGAACGGTGGTGCACATCACCTCGGGTATCTCGGCCCTGGTATGTGCGCGGTATCTGGGCAAACGGATTGGCTATCCGAGCGACGCCATGAAGCCGCACAACCTGGTGATCAGCGTGATTGGCGCCTGCCTGTTGTGGGTGGGCTGGTTCGGCTTCAATGCGGGTAGCGCGCTCGCGGCTTCCGGGCTCGCTTCGAGCGCTTTTGTGGCCACGCACTTCGGAGCCGCAGCGGCGGCTTTGGGATGGGTGCTGGCGGAATGGGTGCGCAATGGCAAACCCAGCGTGCTGGGCGCCATCTCGGGGTGTGTGGCGGGCCTGGTGGCCATCACGCCGGCATCTGGTTTTGTTCAACCCTTTCCCGCCCTGCTGATCGGGTTTGCGGCCGGCGTGGTGTGCTTTTTCATGGTCTCTGCCGTAAAGCGGAAGTTCCGATACGACGACGCGCTCGATGCCTTTGGCGTGCATGGCATCGGAGGGACCTTGGGCGCGCTGCTCACCGGCGTTTTCGCCACCAATGCGGTGAATGATAGTTTCAAAGATAGCGCCGGCCACGTTCTGCCGCTGGGTTTAGCCGATGGCCACGCGTCCCAGATTCTGAACCAAGCTTTAGGTTGTGCGATTTCCTGGGGCCTGGCGATTGTAGGGACTCTGATCGTCCTCAAAATTTGCGATGCGATCCTGGGAGTTCGTGTGCGCAAGGAAAGCGAGGTAGAAGGGCTGGACGTTGCCTTACATGGTGAAGAAGGGTATATCTTCGAGTCGTAACTTCAGTGGCACATGACGGATTGGTGCGAAAGGTTACGATAGAGCCATGAAGAAGATCGAAGCGATTATACAGCCGTTCAAATTGGACGAAGTGAAGGAAGCCTTGAAGGGCATTGGGATCGACGGAATGACCATCAGTGAGGTTCGCGGGCACGGGCGTCAGAAGGGGCATAAAGAGGTGTACCGTGGCCAGGAGTATAACGTCGATCTTCTGCCGAAAGTAAAACTGGAAATGGTGGTTGCGGAGGGGCGGGCCGAGGAAGTCGTTCGGACACTGGCTGGCGCTGCCCGCACCGGCAAGATCGGCGATGGGAAAATCTTTGTATATGACGTCGCTGAAGCCATCCGAATTCGAAACGATGACCGCGGGGAATCAGCTCTCTAGCACGACACAAATTCAACGGGCATTTCTGGCAACAGGCGATTCTGTCACCGCGCTGGCCGAGCGCACCGGGCAGGTGGACCGCCTGGTAACGGAAGCGGCCGCCAATTTTCTGTTTCCTGCCACGCCGGCAGGGCTGGCTGTGCTTGCCGTGGGCGGATACGGGCGCAGGCAATTGTTCCCGTATTCCGATGTGGACGTGCTGCTGCTGTACGAAACCGAGCGCCTGGCGGTTGCCAATAAGGACGGCATATCCGTGTTTCTGCAGCGGCTTTGGGACTCGGGCATGCGTGTCAGCCATTCGGTCCGCACACCCGCCGAGTGCACCGAGGTGCATGACGACAATACCCAGTTGAACATCAGCCTGCTGGACCAGCGCTATCTCACCGGCGATCGCATGCTGTACGCAGGGTTGGTGGAGAAAATGCCGCGCTTCATCCTGGCGCACCGCGACACGCTAATCCGGAATCTGGCGCAGCTTACGCGCGAACGGCATAGCAAATACGCCAACACGTATTATCATCTGGAACCTAATGTAAAGGAGTGCCCCGGCGGTTTGCGGGATCACCAGCTCATCTGCTGGCTGGCACAGATGCGGGACACCGAACCTGCGCGGCTGGGCGTAGCCGAGACCGCTCCCGCCCTCGAGCAGGCTTTTCGTTTCCTGGCGCGATTGCGCTGTTACCTGCATTGCCAGTCCGGGCGCGATAACAACGTGCTTTCCTTCGAGGCGCAGGACCTGGCCGCATCGCAGTGGAGCATGGGTGACCCGGCCGATTGGATGCGCGAATACTACCGCCACGCGCGCGCTGTTTACCGCAACGCCATCCGCCAGCTCGAGAGCAATGAAGCGCAGTCCAGTTCGCTGTTTGCCCAGTTTCGCGACTGGCGTTCGCGGCTGGCCAATACGGATATCAGTGTGCACCGCGAGCGCGCCCACTTCCGCGCGCCCCAGGGCCTGGACGCCGGGCCCGAACTGATGCTGCGCTTTTTCGAATTCATCGCCCGCCACGGCATTCGCGCCTCCTATGAGGCCGAGCAGCAGATCGAAGCGCGGCGCGCACGCTTGCGCGCCCAGTTCGCCGAACCGCAGCCGGTCTGGCCTTCCCTCAGTACGATTTTTTCTCTTCCCTATGCTCCGGCAGCGGTGCGTTCCATGCACGAAACCGGAGTGCTGACGGCGATGTTCCCCGAATTGGAATCTATGGAGTGCCTGGTGGTGCGCGACTTCTACCACCGGTACACGGTGGACGAGCACACGCTGGTGGCTTTCCAGAATTTGTGGGAGCTGCGCAACGCCGATGAAGCGCCGCTGCAATCCTACGGGAACCTGCTTCGCGAAATGCAAAATAGTGGAGCGCTGGTCTTCGCTCTGCTGTTTCACGACGCCGGCAAGGGCGTGCCCGGCGAAGGACACGTCGGCGGATCCTTGCGATACGCGCAGAGCGCAATGGCCCGCGTGCTGATGTCCGAGCAGGAGCGCGATATGGTCGTGTTCCTGATCGAAAGGCACCTCGACCTTTCGAACGTGATGCAATCGCGCGACCTGTTCGATCCCCAGACCATTCGCGATGTGGCCCACCAGGTGGAAACCGTGGAGCGCCTCAAAGCCCTTACCCTGCTGACCTATGCCGATATCAGCGCCGTAAATCCCAATGTCATGACGCCCTGGCGCGCCGAGCAGTTGTGGCAGCTTTACCTGATGGTTTATAACGAGCTCACGCGCGAGCTGCAATCGGAGCGCATCGAAGCCGATCCCTCCGGCCCGCCGGAAAGAGTCGAGTTTCTGAAAGGCTTTCCCGTGCGCTACCTGCGCACCCATAGCGAAGCGGAAATCGACAGGCACATGGCGCTCGAAGAAAAGAGTCACCGGCGCGGCGTGGCGGTGGAAATTCGCAAACTGGATTCCGCTTACCAGTTGACCATGGTGGCCGCCGAGGACCGGCCTGGAATATTCGCCGCTACTGCCGGAACCCTTTCCAGTTTTGGGATGAATATTTTAAAGGCCGAAGCGTTTTCCAACCACCGCGGCCTGCTTCTCGATACCTTCACGTTTGCCGATCCTTCCCGAACGCTGGAGCTGAACCCGACGGAAATGGACCGGCTGCGCACCGCGGCCGAGCGCGTAATCGCGGGCAAGACCGATGTCCGCCAACTGCTGCGCAATCGTCCCAAGCCCACACTGCCCACGCGCAATGCCCGCATTCCGGCCCAAGTGAGCTTCGACAGCCAAGCCAGCGCGAGCGCCACCCTGGTGGAGATTGTGGCCGAAGACCGGCCGGGGCTGCTCTACGACCTCGCATCCGCATTTTCGTCTCATGGCTGCAATATTGAGCTGGTTTTGATAGACACCCAGGCGCATAAAGCCATCGATGTTTTCTATATCACCGCGGATCGCAAGAAGATTGATGCCGGCAGGCAGGAGGTGCTGGAAGAGGCCCTGCGGAAGGCTTGCGAGGCGGCGGGGTAAGGCTCTCGCCTGCCTGGTATGCCGGCGAAGATAAGAACAGAAGATGCCCTTGCCTACCCTCGACGCGCTTGAAAGCGCGGCCCGAATCGTTCACCGGGTAATCCCACCCACGCCGCAGATCCGCTGGCCGCTGGTCTGCGCGCGGGCAGGTGCGGAAGTCTGGATTAAGCACGAAAATCACACGGAAGTTGGCGCATTTAAACTCCGGGGAGGTCTTGTCTACATGGATAGGCTTCGCCGGCGGGAACCGGCCATAACCGGTGTGATTGCGGCTACGCGCGGCAATCACGGGCAAAGCGTCGCCTTTGCAGCGGCGGCCGCGGGGTTACGCGCCACGATTGTAGTTCCCCACGGAAACAGCCGTGAGAAAAATGCGGCCATGCGCGCGCTCGGCGCAGAATTACTCGAATACGGCCGCGATTTCCAGGAGGCCTACGAACATGCAACCTGCCTGGCAGAAGCCCAACATCTGCACCTGGTGCGATCCTTTGATGAATCGCTGGTTTGCGGCGTCGCCAGCTACGCCTTGGAACTATTTGGCGCGGTGCGCGATCTAGACGCCGTTTACGTTCCGATTGGCATGGGTTCCGGCATTTGCGGTGTGATTGCGGCGCGCAACGCCCTGGGACTGAAGACGGAGGTGATCGGTGTGGTTGCCGCGCGAGCGCCCGCCTATGCCCTCTCATTTGCAGCCAGGCAGCCAGTTTCCGCGCCGGTGGGAGATACCATTGCCGATGGGATGGCTTGTCGCGTGCCCGACCCGGCGGCGCTCGCAGTCATAGGGGAAGGCGCGGCCCGCGTGGTCACGGTCGAGGACGAGGAAATCGAGGCGGCCATGCGCGGCCTCTTCTCGGATACGCACAATGTCGCGGAAGGCGCTGGAGCCGCTCCGCTGGCCGCCCTCCTTCAGGAACGCAGCCGGATGAACGGTAGTCGCGTGGCGCTCATTCTAAGCGGCGGCAACGTCGATCGCGATGTTTTGCCAGAGTGTTGGCCGGGTGAATGTCTCACTGCACCTTCATCACGAATAACGTCTGGTCGTCGAAGGCATGAATGGCGAATTTGTCCAGGTCGCGGAAGATCTCGGTGATGATCTGCGCTGGTGATTTTGGGCACTGCGCGCGCACCAGAGCAGCCAGCCGGGCCCTGCCGTATTCCACTCCTTCCGTATTGATTTGGTCGGTGATCCCATCCGAATACAGAACTATCACGTCTCCGCTCTCGGCCTGGAACGGCACTTCTTCGTATTCGCGCGAATCCAGCAGGCCCAGGGGAACGCCTTCCACCCTCATCCGCAGGATTTCATCTCCGCGGCAAATCAGCGGTGGGAGCGCTCCGGCATTGGCCATGATCACCTGGCGCGCTGTTGGATCCCAGAGCAGCACGCAAAGGGTTACATAGCGGGCCTCTACCTTGCGCTCAATCAGGGCATCATTCAAAGCGCGCAACAATTGCGCGGGACGGCGCCAGCGCGGAGCCAGAGTACGCAGCAGGCCGCTCATCAGGCCGCCGTACAAAGCGGCGGCGGCTCCCTTGCCGCTCACGTCGCCGAAGGTGATTACGGTTTGCCCGTCGCGGTGTTCGTAGATATCGTAGATGTCTCCGCTGATGAGCCGCGCGGGTCGAAGCTGCACCGCGGACGCCAGTCCTTCGATCAGCGGACATTCACTGGGCAGCAGGACGCGCTGCAATTCCTTAGCGGCTTGCAAATCGTCCTCCATGCGCCGTTCCCGCGCCGCCAGTTCCTCGTACAATCGGGCGTTTTCTATGCTGGTGGCGATCTGCGGAGAGAGCAGCGCCAGCGTGCGCGCGTGCTCATCGGTGAAGTAGGCCACGCGTTCGCTCTCCAGATCCATTACACCGATCACACGATCCTGCAAGACGAGCGGCACCGCCAGTTCGGAGCGAATATCCGGGTGTGATGCAATGTAGCGCGGGTCCTTTTCGGTATCGTCCACGCGAATCACTTCGCGCGATTCCGCGGCCGCGCCCGTGATTCCTTTACCCAAAGCGATGTTATCGATATTCACGCGCTGGTCGTAGCGGATGCTGAAGCGGTGGCGCAGCGCGTGTGCCTGCGCGTCCACCAGCAATATGCTGAATGCGTCGTAGTTGATCAGGTCGCGCATGGTGCTGGCGATTTTGCGCAGTAGTTCGTTCAGATCCAGGATGGAGGAAAACTCGCGCGAAAGCTGCGCCAGTGTCCGCAGAGTGCGATTGTGGCGCTCCACGCGCCGGTACAAGCGGGCGTTTTCGATAGCAATACTGACACGCCCGGCGATGAGGCGCAGCAGCGCCCGATCGTACTCGTTATAGGCGTTGACACGCGTGGACTGCAAGTCGATGACACCCACCAGCTTGCCACGCGCGGTCATGGGAACCGCCAGCTCGGTGCGCACGGCATCCACGCTGTTCAGGTACCGGGGATCGCTGCGCACGTCGCCCACCAGAACAGGCTCGCGGCGCGCTGCCGCCACGCCGGTGATGCCTTCACCCAACGTGAGCGACAGATTGGTGACTATTTCTTCGCGATGGCCGACGGCATAGCGGATGCGCAACTGCTGCTGGCGCTCGCTGTAGAGAAGAATGGCGAACAGGTCGTACGGCAGAACCTTGTGGATAATGCGCGCGACGTTGCTCAACAGTTGATCCAGATCCAGCGTGGATGCGGTAGCGGCGGACACCTCCAGCAGGAAATCGAGCAGTTCGGATCGCTCGCGGAAGCGGATGGTAGGTTTGCGTGCTGGGACAGGCTCAGGCATGGAGATGGGCAGACGGGGCGCCGGCGCCGGTGGCCTCCACAATTTTCACACTGGCACTGGCTCCGATGCGCGTGGCGCCCGCGGCGGTCATAGCCTTCAAATCTTCCAAGGTGCGGATGCCGCCGGAGGCCTTCACACCCATTTCCGGGCCGACCACGGCACGCATCAGGGCCACATCGTGCGCGCTCGCTCCCGCTGGCCCAAAACCCGTGGAGGTCTTCACAAAATCGGCGCCCGCCAGTTTGGCCAGGCTACAGGCCACAGCCTTCTGATGATCATCGAGCAGGGCCGTTTCGAGAATTACCTTCACGATAGCGCCCGCTTGATGGGCCGCTTTCACAACCGCCTGAATATCGAGCTTCACCGCTTCGTGGCCGCCCGACCGCAAAGCGCCGATGTTGATCACCATATCGAGTTCCGTAGCTCCTGCCCGCAAGCAAATTTCGGCCTCGGCCACCTTGGCTTCCGTGCTGGTGGCGCCCAGAGGGAAGCCGATCACCGTGCAGACTTTGACCGGCGATCCTGCCAGTTCCGCGCGCACCATGGGCACCCAATAGGGATTCACACACACACTGGCGAAGCCGTACTGCCGCGCTTCGCGGCACACCTTGAGCACATCCGTGCGCGTGGCTTCGGGCTTGAGGATGGTGTGGTCGATGAGAGCCGCAATCGCCGGATCGATTTTCGTCAGCCGCTCGCTGGCGGAAACGCGATCAGCGCCCGCTGCTACGATTTCTTTCGTATTGCGGACGCACGTCTGCGGGCAGCGCTGCTGGCACCCGGGACAAGACTGGTCCGGCAGGTTGAGACCTTCGCCCTTCCTTGCAGGCAGGCCCCCTCCGATGCGTGCCAGAATCTCTTCACCGATCTGCGCTACCAGACTGTCCAGCTCCGCCGGCGTCACCGGGAGGCCCCTTTCCGGTAGCGCTGCTCGATGTCGTGAATCTTCTGCACTCTTGCCTGGTGGCGTCCCCCCGCGAACGGCGTAGCCAGCCAGGTGCGCAGCACATCTTCCGCCTGAGTAGCGGTTAGGAGGCGCGCGCCCAGCGTGAGCACGTTGGCGTCGTTGTGTTCCCGGCTATTGCGCGCAGAGGGCTGATCGTAGCAGAGGGCGGCGCGAATTCCCGGAACCTTGTTGGCGGCGATGGCCGAGCCGATGCCCGCGCCATCGATCAAAACGCCCCGCGCCGCCGCGCCGGAGGCCACCAGCTCAGCCACCAGGACCGCCACATCCGGATAATCCGCCGGCTTCTCCTCATGCACGCCGACATCGCGAATAGCCAGGCCGAGGGCTTCGAGCACCGGTTTGAGGCCTTCCTTGAGCCGGTAGCCGCCATGATCAGCGCCCAATGCTAGGGTTTTCTCTGGCGGCGCAGCGGGCATTTCTTCGGCAGATACTTCCAGCAGATGCACGCCCCGGGCTGCCATCAGTTCGCGCGCTACTGCCGTTACAATCGCGCCCCGCAGCACCTTCAGCTCGCCAGTGGCCGGAACATCCTGGGCTGTGATCACCTGCTTCATAACGCTATACAATAAGGACCATTGTAATGAAACGCTGCCTGGCACTGTCTGTTTTTCTGGCCGAGGCGTTACGGGCGCAAACCGCGCCTGCTCCGCAAACCGATTACCTGGCGCGCCTGCTCCACCAGGGCGAGCTCGGCTGGACCACGATTGCTATCGGCATGGTGGTAGCGTTCGGCCTGGGCGCAATTCATGCGCTTTCGCCCGGACACGGCAAAACCATCGTTGCGGCCTATCTGGTCGGCACGCGCGGCACGCCGGCCCACGCCGTGTTCCTCGGCGCGATGGTCACGTTCACCCACACCATCAGTGTGTTTCTTCTCGGTATCACTACGCTTTTCCTTTCCCGTTTCGTGCTCCCGGAGAAGATTTACCCGGTGCTGGGAGTCATCTCGGGAGTTTCCATCGTGTGGATTGGCGCGATCCTGCTCCACCAGCGGATTCGTACGGCGCGCCAGATCACCCCGCATCACCATCACGGGCATACACATGATCATGAGCACGACCATGCGCATGCCCACGCCCACGATCACCACCAGTCTTCAATCCCTAGTCCCCAGCCCCTGGTTCACGATCATAACGATGGCCATGTCCATAGCCACGTGCCGGACAATGTCAGCCTGGGCAGCCTGATTGCGTTGGGCGCGAGCGGAGGTTTGGTGCCGTGTCCTTCTGCGCTGGTGGTGCTGCTGAGCGCTATTGCGCTCGGCCGCGTGGGCCTCGGCTTGATCCTGCTGGTGGCCTTCAGCCTGGGTTTGGCGGGCGTGCTAATGGCTATCGGTCTCGCGGTGCTCTACGCCAAGCACCTGTTGCCGGACAGTAAGAAAAGCCCGGCTCATCCTGTGTTCCGCCTGGTCCCCGTATTTTCGGCGGCCATCATCGTTTGCGTCGGCATTATCATGACGGCCGCATCTTTGGGCGTGATTCGCGGCCCGCTAGCGGGCGTGTAACCGCCGGCGTGGATTAAAGCTGCCACCTTTTGGATGCGCGGGCGCGGATCGCTTCCGTAACCGGATTCTGGAATCAGTGAGGAGGCGATTCCTACAAATGCAATACGCTGGCGCCGGCCAGGATCAATCCCAAGGTTAGTCCCGCGATGGCAAACTCACCGATAGCGCCGACAACGAATGGGCGAAGGCCCTGACGCCGCATGGCCCGAAGGTCCGTCTGCAGCCCAACGCCCGCAAAAGTCAACAGGAATGCCCAGCGGGAGAGATTCGCCAGACTGCCAATTTGGGCCTTGCTGAAAAAGCCGATGGTGGCCAATCCCGAGATCAGCAGAAAGCCGAGCACGAATTTCGGAAATTTGTTCCACAGAAACGCGCCCTTTCTCGCGATGTGGCGAGCCTGGCTCTTGCGCGCCCAGTAAATGGCGTAGGCCAGGACCACGAATCCAATGGTGGCGTTGCGCGCGGTTTTCGCGAGGACGGCGAACTTCCCCGCGGCGTCTGAAAACAGCGCCCCGGCCGCGGTAGCCTCGGCGGTGTTGTCCACGCCCAAACCAGCCCACAGGCCGTACGCGCGGTCGCTCATTCCCAGCGCATGGCCAATTAACGGAAACGCAAAGAGGCTGAAGGCGCCAAGCGTAAGAATGGCGGCGATCGCGTAGGAGACTTCTTCGTCTTCGGCGTCAATCGCGCCCCGCGCGGCTATGATTGCGGAGACGCCGCAAATTGAGGAACCAATCGCCAGAAGGCTGGTCAACTTCGGTGTCAACTGGAAGCGCTTTCCCAGCCAAGTCATCAGCGCAATCGATATCCCCAACTCAATTGCGACCAGCACCAGGCTCATACCGCCTAACTTCAAGACGTCCCCCAGCACGAATCGCGCTCCTAACAGAACAATACCCGCCTTAAGCCAGAATTCGTAGGTCGCCACACCCGGCCGGAAAACTCCGGGAATTCCGACTACGTTGGAAATGAGCAATCCGTAAAGTATTGCCCATAGAACGTATTCGATGTTCGGTAAAGCAATGTGGTGTGAGGCTCCGTAAGCTGCGATCGACTGCTCGGTAACCTTCCCGGCGAAGCCTATCACTCCCAGGAGAAGTACCCCCGGGATCAACTCGAGGAAACCGGTAGGCCTAACTTCGACCCGAACCGCCTGCTGCGCTGCTCCCTGGCTCATGATTGATGTCCTTTTTTGGCGCTCCAACTCACCACGGAATTCGTGTAATCACGCCGGCCTTGATCAGAATGGCTGCCGCGGCGGAGGCTATGACCGACCACCAATCCATAGAGATTCTTGGTAAGTTACTCATTTTTCGTGCCGACTTAACACTAAAATACAATCACAACTATTTCGATCGATTATATGGTAAACGTTTGGATGTGTCAAGGCAACGGCTCGTCGAGTGGAAAAACGATAGTCACTAGATTTGTTGCGCCAGCGGGAAACATCTGCTACTCTTCTAATCCTCGCCGTACGAAATCGAACTTTCGAGGGAGGGATAATGAGTGCAAGAATCGCTGTTTTTGCCGGCGCGTTTCTGTTCCTTCTGTCTGGAAACGGAGCGGCGCAGGGCCCGCCGAACGTGTCACAGGTGCTGGTTTATTCTGCCATTAACCCGGCGAATGCAGCGGGCGGGTCTGGCCAGGCGTTTCCGAGTATTTTCAGCGAAACGAAGCAGACGGCGGATCTGGGGCCAGTACTACAGTATTTGAACGGGGCTGCCTCATGTGGTGCGGCCTGTGCGGCGGCGGTGAATACCATTGGCACCGCCGGCAATTACACGGTCAACCAGAGTTTTGGAAGTTTGCTGGGCGCCTTAAATGGGAGCATCGCGACCGCGCTCTCCATCGTCCCCTTGGCGTCGCCGGCATCCGGTGTAATCCTGAGAAAAGATCCGGTGACAGGCCTGCAGTTGGATGAAAGCGCCACCCTCGGCCCGATATTTACGGAACGCGCAGAGACCCTTGGCAAAGGCAGATTCTATATCGGGTTCTCCAACCAGGATTTTCACTTCACTCATTTCAATGGAGCTTCCCTCAACGGACTGAGTGTCTTCTATGGCGGCGGCCAGTCAACCGCACTGAACGTGAACGGAACGGCATTGGGAACCGTCCCTGCGCTTGCGAGAGTCGGTATGGATGTGAGGCTCTCCCAGGATATTACCTTTCTCACTTACGGAGTCACCGACCGCTTCGACTTGTCCGTAGGAATTCCCGTTGTCCATTCCGCCGTCGCGGCACGGACCTACGGCGGCGTGATCTACGCCGGAAACGGCTATGGCAGCCCCACCTGCTGGTGCACAAGCACCTTTACGCCCGGAGCCCCGACCTTGCTCGAACCGCAAATCGGCCAAGCCAGTTACGGCAAGACGGGTTTTGGCGACTTGCTCGTCCGGGGAAAAGTAACCGTCTTCAGAAGCAAAGGCTCGCACACAGTAGTCGGACTCGGATCCGACCTGCGCTTCGCAACCGGTGATGTGAACAACTATCTCGGTGTGGGAACCACAAGCGTCAAACCCTTCGCTGCAGTATCTTTCTTTTCGAAACCCTTCCACAATGGCGTGGTGGTTTCGCCGCATCTGGATGCGGGATGGCAATTCTCAGGGAAGAGCATTCTCGCCGGACAGTTAGAAGGCACGTCACTATCAACCAGTGGAATCGTAGGGGCACCGTTTTCCTTTTCCAAGGCGTATCTCCCCGACGTGTTCTCCTGGTCCACTGGTGCGGAAATCGCGTTGGGTAACCGCAGCACGATTGTCGCCGATGTCCTCGGCAACCAGATCGGCTGGATTCACGGAATTCAGAACACCAAGACACTCACTCTTAACAACCTGTCGTATCCCACCGGTCCCAATGGAAGTCTTCCTTTCAATCCGGATGGAAGCGCCGGACCCACGCCGGCCACTGTTTCCGCCAGTGGCTTAGTAGCCACCGGCAGGGTTTCCTATGGCCAGTACAATGCGTCATTCGGATATAAGGCGCGCGTGGCAGGCAACCTGATTGCTTATTTCGATGCCCTGATTCGACTCGATAACAACGGGCTCACCGCTCGCTTTTCACCCTTATTCGGTATCGGCTACAGCTTTTCTCAGTAGCCTTCCGCTTCGCTGGTACTCTACTGCGGGGTTCTGATCCGTTCGATCATCCAGGCCCCGCCCGCCTCTCGAAGTTCGACCACCACGGTGTCGACTTTGTTGGTCAGCGCCATTGTCATCGTACAGCGCACGATAGCGGTCGTGTCGCTTTGGATGTTTGGGGGCTCCTGAATGGTAAAGCTGATCTGCTCAGCCGCATGATTCAAGTTGTCCAGAATAATTTTCTCGCTCCGGTCTTTACCAGTCCAAATCCCTTTCAGATCGCTTTCCTTGATGGGTTTCTTCTTGATGGCCTGATTAAAACGCTGTATGGTCTCCCGCACCAGCTTGCGAAAGAGTTCCTGCTTGGTATCGAACGCGTCGAGCATCCGCTGCGCGGCCCGCAAATGGGCGCTGTTGGGGTATGTTTCCGCAAACTTGCGGACCTGTTCGATGTTGTTTGGATCAATTGCCTTCCATAGCAGGTCGTCAGCTTCCGATGCGTGTAGGCCTTTAGGAAAGTCTGTGAGGTATCCTCTTAGCGCGTTCGCGTCGTCCTTCTGATTATTTCTGGACCAGGCCCGCTCATCCAGACGATCGATCGCGTTCTGCACATCCTTCTGGTGCTTGCCGCCGGGATATTGCACAACGAATGCACGCAACTGCGCCAGGTCGGCACGATCTACTTTCTGCCAATCGCTTTCTTCTATTTCTTCCGGCGTAGGTCCTTTCTTCACGGCCGGTGGTGCAGGGCTGGTTTGCGTGTTGCCCTTTGGGGAAACGGTTGGCGGCGCGGGCGGCTGTACCGGGGCTGTCACGGTTGGCGGAGCGGCCGGCACAACCCGCTCCACTCGCGCCAATTCCTGCTTCATCTGGAATCTGAGGGTGCGCTGTCCGCCGGCCGGAATCGTGGCGCGTTGCGCCGGCGGTTTCTCGTATCCGTCACGCTCGACACGCACCTCGTGATCCCTGGCTTCCAGGGAGAGCGTTGCGGATCCGGATTGGTTGGTGCGCGTGCGTTGCCTGATGTTATCGACATACACGGCCACATCCGGCACACCCGCCTGCACGACCAGCGTGCCAGTAGTCACGGTTGCGGGTATGGGTTCGGACGGCTGAGGCGCCACAGCCACGGGATTAAGTGTCATACTGACGAGCCGGTTCGACGAGTCAAACCGTATCGATTGTTGGCGGGGATCATAGCCCTTCAGTTCCGCGAGAACCTGGTAGTCCCCGGGGGCGAGATCCAAGCGGCAGTTGGGCGTAACGCAGGAGCGATCCGCCACATGCACCGAAGCGCCCGGCGGATCGGTGCGAATCTCAACGGCAATCAAGGCATCCGGAGTGGGTGCGGAGGGCTCTGATGGTCTTTTGCGATCGCCCGTATGATTCCGGATAACCAAAACTAACACCACAGCCGCCACTGCTGTTCCTATGCCGGCCCCGATGAGCGTCCGCGGAAGAGGCTTGACGGGTTGGCTCGTTTTCACCGCAGCCAGCGCGTGGATTCGATTGGCTGCGGCCGCTATCTCGGGATCGTTCGGGCAGGCTTCCGCAAGGCGCTGGGCTTCGCGGTCCAGTGCGCCCCGTTTCCGCTGGCGCGGCTCGGCTGCGGCCTGCTGCTCGATGGCCAACAGCCGGTCGCGGCTCTGGCGGCGCTTGTCCACCTCAGCCTGATGTAGAAGCAGCGATTCCAATGACTCGATTTCGGCTTGCAGCCCATTCCACAGCGGCGCCTCCGGATGTTTCCGCCGGGCTGTATCCAGCCCCGCGCGCGCCGTCTGAGTGTCCTGTTGCTTCAATGCTTCCCGAACACGTCCTTCGAATTCCGCTACGGATGCCTGCTCGAGTGCTTGTTGACGGCGCCGCACGAGTTCCGCTGCGAAGAGGTTCCAGAACGGTTCATCCGGGTAACTGGCACGAGCTGCGGTGAGCTGCGTTTCGGCTTCCAGGAATTCACCGCGTTCCATCTCTTGGCTGAGGCGCTCGGCAATCTCGGCTTCCGCATCGAGGAATGCCCACCGCGCGTCTATTTCGGCTCGCAACGTCCCCCACAAACTTTCTCCGGGATGCCGCGCGCGCGCGCCATCCAATTCCTTCTGCGCCTGCAGCACATCTTCCCGGCATCTGCCGAGCAGGAGATTGGCGTTTGCCGGAAAGGAAAGTTGCAGAGTGGCTGCCGGAGCCTCGCGATGCAGGCATTGCTGGATGTTGCGAGCGGCGGTTTCGATTTCCGCCTGCCGTTTCAGGAGATCTTCCCGAGCCTGGATCTTGGCTTCTAACGCGGCCCACTGAGGCTCGCCCGGAAACTTTTCGCGCGCTGCCCTCAATGCAGCACGGGCCTGCTGAATGCCGTCGCGATTGAGCGCTTGCACGATCGCCGCTTCGGCCGAGGCAAGTTCCGTTTGCCGCCGCAGTATCTCCTGTTGCTTGTCCAATTCCGGCTGCAAGTCACTCCAAAGACTCTCGCCGGGATACCGGGCGCGGGCCGCGGCCAGCAGCAGGGCGGCTTGTGCCGGATTATTCTGTTGGAGGCATTCGCGGATTTCGCCGGCTTTCCGTGTGATTTCCTGCTGGCGTAGCGCTTCGGAATCTTTTATCTGGATCGCGTTGGCAATCTCCTGGTTCAGGGCCTGCCACCGCGGATCCTTAGCATAGATCGTGCGGGTTTGCCGCTCCTCCAGGTTCGCTTGTGCTTGCACGAGGTTGTGGTCGGCACGGTTCTGATTCACGCGGGCGGCCAATTCCCACCAGCCCTCCTCATAGAGACCGGCTTGCACTTGTTCGCTCAGGTCGTCAAAAGCGTTGTCACCGGGAAATTCGACTCGCGCCTGAAGCAATAGGGCTTCCGCTTGTTTCCATTGGCCGGCATCGATGGCGGCCCGAATCGCCGCGCGGTGTTGGGCGATCACGGAGCGCCGCCGTTCCATTTCCACCCAATCACGCAGACGCAATGCCCGCTGGCGCAGAGTGGCGTTGTGAGGATATCGCTCCAGTCCCCGCTTCACGGTGTCGAGGGCTTCGTTCCAGTTCCCGCCGGATTGAAGGTCCGTGGAGGCGGCCAGGATCTCCTCCACAAACTGCCGTTCCTGCTCGATGGCCACAGCCGCACGGGCCGAATCCAGCAATGCCCGAATCTCGAGTTCACCCACAAATTCTGTGGCGCCGGAAAGGAGACTGACTGCCTCGGAATACCGGTTCGCGGCCAGCAGGGCACGCCCGCCGGCGAGCAGTTTATTGAGGCCGGCGCTATACCGCTGCTGCTCGATTTCCATTTCGAGCTGGCGCGCCAACTGCATCAATACGGCATCGTCGCCCAGGACTTTGCGTCCGGTTACAATCGCATCGCGTGCGCCCTCCAAATCGCCGGCGTCCCGTTTCGCAGCCGCTTCCTTCACCAGTGCCGCAATAGCTTCGGAGCGCTCATGCGCCCGATAGGCGTCCTGCGCTAAATCATGTAAGCGCGCGAGGCCACTGTCATCGGGGAATTTATGCCGCGCCTCGGCCAGCAGGTCCAACGCTTCCTGGAATTGCTCCTGCTTCAAAAGATCCCGCGTGTTTTGCTGGTATCGGGCGATCTCTCGAGCTTGGATTAAGGTGTCCAGGCGCTGCTGCCATTCGCGAACAATTGCCGCTGCTCCGGGTTCGGAAGCGAAGTTTGCAGCGAGTTCGTTTATCAGCAGCCGGGTGCGTTCGATATCCCCGGCTTGCAACGCCTCACGCGTCTTTTCGAGCGCCAGATTGAACTGTTCCGCCCGGGCGCGGCTGGCCTCCTCCTGCTGCTTCTCCAGGATCATCTGGCGCAGCTCGGCTACACCCTCGGCTCCGGGCAACGCCTGTTCGATGCCGTTCAATACGGCCAGCGCCTCGGCGAATCGCAGGGCTGCCAAATGCTCGCGGGCGGTGCGAATCGCCTGCTGCCGCAACTGCTCGATCTCTCGCTGCCGCAGATCCTTCTGGATCCGCTCGCTCAAACGCTTGGCCTCGGTATGTTCCGGGTTGATGCTGAGCGCCTGCCCCAAGCATCGGTTCGCCTCGGTAAGGAGGCCTTGCTGCTGATGGAGACGGGCTTCGGAAACCAAGCGATTGGCCTTGACATAATCGCCCAGAAATTCCTTAGCCCGTTGCAAGCTATCGGCAATGACGACGTTCTTGGTATCCAGTTTGCTTGCTAATTCCAGGCTTTGTACCGCTTCGGCGTAGCGCTTTTGACTCATCAGCCGTTCGGCTTCCGCCTGCAACTCCGTGACGCGGCGCTGGTTTTGGGACTCCCGGATGAGCAGGTTGATTTCCTCGCGCCACCGGCGAACCTCCCGGTTCCCCGGCTCCAACTGATAGGCTTGGCGAATTTTGCTCTCCGCTGTTTCGAGATTGCCCGATTGCACGAGGCCTGGGATGTCCCGCAGGATTGCCGCGGCTCCTTCATGTTTCAGATCAACCAGGATCGCTTCGCTATCCAGTTGGATCTCGTCGAATTTCTGATAACGAAGCTCCGGCTGTTTCGCCAGCGTGCGGTGCACCAGTGTCTCGAGCGATTCCGGACAGCCGGGCGCCAATTCGGCAAGCGAGCGCGGTTCGTAGCTCAGAATTGCGAGCTGCAGGGACTTCCAATCGTTCTTGTACTCAACGAAAGGATGGACTCCCGTGAGCAGCTCGTAATACACATTCCCATAAGAGAAGATATCCGTCTGTTCGTTAGCCTTATAGCCTTCGATCTGTTCCGGGGCAAAGTAGAGTGGAGTGCCAATGAGGCCTCCAGTCTGAGTCACTTTTGTATTTCGTTCGGGGCCGAGCGCGATCCCGAAGTCCATAATCTTTACGCCGTCGTCCGGCAACAACATGATGTTCTCGGGCTTCACATCCCGATGCACCACACCTTTGGAATGAGCATAGGCCAAGCCATCAGCGACCTGCGTCATGATGCGAACCTTCTCCAGCAGGGTGAGAGGACGCTGCTCTTGAATGACTTGTTTCAGCGTCTGGCCTTCTAGAAACTCCATCACGAGATATGGATCGCCCGCTTCCTGGCCGCTGGCGTGAATCGTGACGATGTTTTTGTGCCGAAGACTGGCGGTGGTGCGGATCTCCAACTGGAAGCGTTTGAGCAAATCAGGATCGCCTTCAGCCCGCAGCCTTTTGATCGCCACAGGCTGGCCGACATCGGGGTCAATGGCGAGGTAGACGATCCCAAAGCCGCCATGACCCACTTCCTTCTCGACCGTGTACTTTCCAATCCGGGTTATCATCTGGCTCGATAGATCATCTGTGCCGCGGCATATCCTATAAAAGAAATCAGCGGGAAAATGCCCGAAGTCCTAGTCTTACGAATGCCGCGGATTCAGCAGGACGCCTTTGGTCCGGCGGCAGCTTCCAGTCTCATCTCGAATCAACAGTATCAAAAACCCGGCATGAGTTTCCTCCGGCAGGGCCGGACCCCTGACGGGACCCAGAAAAGAAGAGGAATCGAAACAGAAGCTATCGCCAGGCCGCCGATACGCTAGAAGCGCACCGTCTTTGCAATCGACTTGCGCAAACGGCGGGGCGCCAAATGATAGGGAGCGAACGATCGAATCAATCTGTTCTGATTGCGAATTTGCATGCACGCTTCCGAACAAATCGGGCATGCCGCAATGTGATTCCAAGGTGTGGCCGGGGGGAAATGCTCGCGTTCCCCATCTACATAAGCGCTGAGTATTTCCCAGGAGAGCGGACAACTGAGGTTCAACATGTGGCCGCCTCTGCCCAGTGTACGCGGCGCTCCAGCAGGTTTCGAATGGCGTTCTGGTCGGGATCCAAGCAAGATGGTTCCGCGACCAGGAGCCATACCAATTCACTGATGATGCTTTGGGCGGAATCCGAGTCTCCCCCGCGCTCACAGCTCATGGCGCGATTCCAGGCCAGAACGCAGGTTACGGGATGAGTCTTGCCGAGGTATTTCCGCGCCCCCTCCCATGCTTCGTGCTCAAGCCGGCTCGCTTCCTCGTCCCGGCCCATTTCGTAGAGCATGGCCGCCAAGTCACTCTTAGCCTCCAGAGAAGCTGCGTGATTCGGTCCCCCGTCCCGAATGCGATATTCCAGCACTTCTCGTTGAATCGCATGGGCTTGGTCCAGATGGCGTTGTTCGAACAGGATTTCGCCGAGCGTGCTCAGCAGATCGGCTCGCATCCGGTGTTCCCGTGCCGGAGTTGCGGTCAGGAAATTGAGAGCCTGGTCCAGTAAGGCGATCGCCCGGTCCGTGTAGCCGGCAAGCCAAAACGCAGTGGCAAGCGTTTTCGCTGCCATGAGAGTCCGTGGATGGGACGGCCCCAACTGCCTGGTGCAAGACCGCAGCGCCGCTACGTGCCGTTCGATCTCGTCGGAATTTCCAAGGCCGTACTCGGGTCTGAGGTCCGGCATGACTGATACATCTCAGGAAGGTTTTGATCCCGATTTTGCCCGCTGCGTAAAGAGCAAGGCCGCTGAGTTCATGCAGTAGCGCAAACCCGTGGGGGGCGGGCCATCGTCGAATACATGGCCGAGATGGGCTTCGCAGCGAGTGCAGAGAACTTCTGTTCTATGCATCCCGAGAGAGTCGTCAGACCGCAACCTGACATTCTCTTTGGCAATGGGTTGCCAAAAGCTGGGCCAACCCGTGCCGGATTCGAATTTGGTCTTGGAGTCGAATAAGGAGGTGTTGCAGCAGACGCAGTGATAAAGGCCGTCGGCGTGGTTGTTGGCATAGCGGCCGGTGAAGGGACGCTCGGTCGCGGCGCGGCGGGTGACTTCGAAGTCCTCCGGGGCTAGTTGCTTTTTCCATTCGGCCAGAGGCTTCTCGACCTTCTCCACCTCGACCACGCCGGTACGGACTCCCGCCGCGTCAAACTCCACGATCTTGACAAGGCCCTTCCCATTGGTCGCGGCGGACGACGCCCGGATACTGAATGCGGCCGGCAGGCCAGCACCCAAAACTTTTAGAAAGAACCGCCGCTGCGGTCTCGAAAAATGGTTCCCGGTCATAGGCTGCCTCCCTTCACTAGTTGGGGGAACTGCTGACGGAAGTTCGCCACCTTCGGTATGTCGTACCGGTAGACGTAACCTTTATTCGTACACAAGGGCGAGTTCTGCTCGCAATGAAGTACGTACTTCTGGTGATAATCCTCTGCGCGGTAGAAGGCCTGCAGAGGGGCCACCTTCGTCACGATGCGGCTCGGAAAGACCTTGGCTGCGCTGAGCTGCTGAATGTACGCTTCGGCAACGCTCTTTTGCTCCGGCGTTGTGTAAAAAATTTCCGAACGGTATTGAGTGCCGTCATCCGGGTCCTGGCGATTCAGTTGCGTTGGATCGTGCACCGAGAAATAGACCTTTAACAATTGGCCAAAGGAGACTTGCGATGGGTCAAAGGTAACCTGAACCGACTCCGCGTGGCCGGTGGTGCCCGTGCTTACGATCTCGTAGTGAGCGTTCGACTTGCTCCCTCCCGCATATCCCGCGACTGCGTCCGATACACCTTTCACCTGATCAAACACTGCTTCGATGCCCCAGAAGCATCCCCCGGCGAACACCGCAGTTTCCGACTTTACCTGGGGTTTGTTTTGGTCAACGGCGGGATTCGGAAGACTGGCCGCGCAAAGCATAGCCGTGGCGGTCATGCTGATGAAACCTGCCTGAAAAATGGCTCGCATGACGGACGTTGTAGGTTTCTGCATGCCCAGATCATATCACTTCATTCCTCCGAATGCCATGTATACTGGACGAGGTAATATAAAAAAGACGAGCAATGGCGATACTGCTACTTGCCTTCCTGGGCGGTATTCTGACGATCATCAGCCCGTGCATCCTGCCTGTGCTGCCGTTCGTGTTTGCGCGGGCGGATCAACCCTTTCGGAGAACCGGATTGCCGCTCTTGGCGGGCATGGCGGTGACGTTCGCAGCCGTGGCGGGAGCGGCGACTGCCGGCGGCGGGTGGGTCGTGCGCGCCAATCAATACGGACGGATCGCGGCGCTGATTGGGGTCGGTTTACTCGGTCTCACGCTGGTCTGGCCGGGTTTGGCCGCGTGGCTAACAAGGCCCCTGGTGCGCTTGGGAAGCAGCCTTGCCCAATCCGCTGGTCCCGATTCGCGTCCTGGCGTCTGGCGCTCCGTATTATTGGGTGTTGGAACCGGGTTGCTGTGGGCCCCCTGCGCAGGCCCGATTTTGGGCCTGGTGCTGACCGGGGCGGCGCTCGAAGGCGCCCGGGTTCGCACGGTGTTTCTGCTGCTGGCATACGCCGCCGGAGCCTGTGTTTCATTGGCTGTAGCGTTACTGGCTGGTGGCCGCTTGCTGGTTGGACTCAAGCGGTCGTTGCACGCGGAAGCCTGGGTTCGCACTATCCTCGGGCTCGCGGTGCTCGCGGGCGTGGGCGCGATTGCGTTTGGTTTGGACCGTGGCGTACTGACGCGAGTCTCGCTGACGAGCACGTCGGAGCTGGAGCAATCGCTTGTAGACAGCGTGCAACCGCCCGCCAAGTCTGATCATTCCGGCGCCATGATGATGATGTCTTCAACCTCCGCGAGCAACGCTCCGGGGCCGCAGACGATGCCGGAACTGACGGCGGACGCGTGGCTGAATTCTACGCCGCTCGGCCCGAGCGCGCTGCGGGGGCATGTCGTCCTCATCGATTTCTGGACCTACTCCTGTATCAACTGCCTGCGCACGCTGCCTTACATTCGAGCATGGGCAGATAAATACAGATCCAACGGCTTCGTGGTGATCGGTGTCCACACGCCAGAGTTTCCGTTCGAAAAGGATCTGGATAATGTGCGCCGCGCGGTGAAAGAGCTGCAGGTCACCTATCCGGTCGCAATTGACAACGGCTACCGGATCTGGAAGGCGTTCCACAATTCGTACTGGCCGGCGGATTATCTCATCGACAGCATGGGCCGCATCCGCTACCATCATTTCGGCGAAGGCAAATACGATGAATCGGAACGGCAGATCCAGGCGCTGCTCCAAGAGCAAGGTGGATCGGCTGCAAGCGGCTTTGTCCAGGTCTCGGGGACCGGCGCGGAAGCGCCTCCGGATAATGATGTGGAATCGCCCGAGACATATATCGGGTACGATCGTGCCGACAGCTTCATGCCCCCCGGCGGCCTACAGCAGGACAGCTCCCATGTGTATTCCGCGCCTGCACATTTGGAACTGAATCAATGGGGACTCTCCGGCAAGTGGACTGACCGGGCCCAATCGGCGCACCTCGACTCCGCGCCCGGCCGGATCGTGTTTCGTTTTCATGCGCGGGACCTGCATCTCGTTCTCGGCCCTCCGCCGGATGGCAAGACGATTCGCTTCCGGGTCAAAATTGACGGCAAGGCTCCGGGGCCAAACCACGGCGTAGACACCGACGCGCAGGGGAACGGGAAGATCACCGAACAACGGCTATACCAACTGATCCGCCAGAAGGACACCCTCGAAGACCGCACATTCGAAATCGAGTTTTTGGACGCTGGCGCGGAGGCGTTCTCATTCACGTTTGGCTAAAAGACCCCCGCGCAGGCAACAAATCCGTAGCGCCTGTGGTATAAAGCACGGGTGGAGGAAATATGACGGCGGTCACTCATTTGCGCGTCAGTCATTCCCGGATTTGCGCCCTGCTGCTCGCTTGCGCATCCGTTACATTCGCCCAGGAGCATTGGGTAGCCACGTGGGCGGCCTCGCCACAGGAAACGCGTGCGTTCGCGCCTCGGCCCAATGCGGCGGCCCCTGCGCCGAACGGCCGCGGCCAGCAGGATGCTGCGCCCGCGCCGCCGATTACCAGTTTTCACGATCAGACAGTGCGCATGATCGTGCGCACCAGTATCGGTGGGCGGCGTGTGCGCGTGGAGTTATCGAACGCGTTCGGCGCCCAGCCGCTGATGGTGGGGGCCGCGCACGTGGCGTTGCGGGAAAAGGACTCGGCCATCGTGGCCGCGAGCGATCGGGCACTGGCATTCAGCGGCCAGCCCTCCTGCACAATTCCGCCGGGAGCGGAGATGCTCAGCGACCCGGTGGATCTGGATGTGCCGCAACTGGGTGACCTGGTGATCAGCCTGTACCTGCCCGGGGAGACCGGCCCTCCGACAGAGCATGCCACGGGGCTGCACACCACTTATATCGGGACGGGCAATCTCACCGGCGCTCCCAATCTCATGGACGCGAGGACCTCGCGCTCTTGGTATTTTCTATCGGGCATCGATGTAGCGGCCCCGCCGGACACGGGCGTGATCGTGGCTTTCGGCGATTCCATCACGGATGGCACAACTTCCACGGTGGACGCCGACCGAAGCTGGCCTAGCCTGCTGGCGCGGAGAGTGCTCGCGAATCCGGCTACGGCGAATTGGGCGGTAGTGAATGAAGGCATTTCGGGCAATCGGGTTTTACGGGACGTGGCGGGGACGAACGCCCTGGCGCGGCTCGACCGCGACGTCTTCAGCGTTCCGGGCGTGCGGTGGATGGCGGTAATGGAAGGCATTAACGACATCGGTAGAGGCGCGCAGAACGCGGCGCAGGCGAGCGATCGAGTGACCGCGGAGGATGTGATTGCGGGTCTGCGGCAGATTGTAGACCGCGCGCATCTGCACGGCATCAAAGTGCTCGGAGCTACGCTGACACCTTATGAGGGCGCTGCTTATTACAGCGAGGCAGGCGAGGTTCTGCGGGAAGCGGTGAATCGCTGGATCCTCACGGGCGGCGCCTTCGATGCGGCGGTGGATTTCGACGCTGTGGTGCGAGATGCCGCCAATCCCAAGCAGATCCGGGCGGATTTCAACATCCGTGATCACCTGCACCCCAATGACGTGGGCTACCAGGCGATGGCCGACGCGATCGATCTGGCGATTTTCTCCGGTAAGCGTCCCAGGTAGACATTGGCCACCGCTCCCTGACGGTCGCGGCTCCGAGTTGGGCTCGGCTCGATTATCTTTCTAAGATTTTTCGGAACAAAACCAGCCGTCAAACGTATGATCGTTGTGCACTCCAGTCGATCATCGAGTGGAGTATACTGACGCCTATGCCAAGACGGGAATCCCCTCTCGAAAGCGAGATGCTGCAAGGAACGCTGGATATGCTGATTCTGCGGACGCTGGTTCTGGGTCCTGCGCACGGGCACACCATCGCTTATGCCATTGAGCACGGCTCGCAGGAGGTTTTGCAGGTAGAACATGGATCGCTGTACCCGGCGCTACATCGCCTGGAAGGGCGCGGCTGGATTGCATCCTTTTGGGGAACTTCGGAAAACAATCGCAAGGCGAAATACTACCGGCTCACGCCCGCGGGCCGCAAGCAGTTGCATGCGCAGACCACGCGCTGGCAGCAGGTAGTGGAGGCGATCGGCCGCATTCTCAAACCAGCCGAAGAATGAACATGCCCTTCCGCTATTTCTTTCGACGCGCGCAATGGGACCGGGAGCGGGCAGCGGAAATCGAATCGCACCTGCAAATGGAGACCGACGACAACATCGCACGCGGCATGCCTCCCGGTGAGGCACACGCCGTCGCGCGCCGCAAATTGGGAAACACCACGCTGCTGCGAGAGGAGATCTACCGCATGAATACGGTTGCGTTTCTGGATACGCTGGGCCACGATGTGCGCTACGGAATGCGCGCCCTGCGGCACAATCCCACGTTTACCACGGTTGCGTTGTTAACGCTTGCCATCGGAATCGGCGCGAACACGGCGGTGTTCAGCGTGGTGAACAGCGTGCTGCTGAACCCCTTACCGTATCCCAAACCGGGGGAACTGGTGGCGCTGCGGCAGATCGCGCCCGGGGCGGCGGGCCTCGCCAGTTTCCGCGATAGCCTGCTGCTCTCGCCTTCCATGTATTTCACTTACTCCGAGCACAACCGCTCGTTTCAATCGATGGGGGTCTGGCAAGCCGCCACCGTGAGCGTGACCGGACTCGCCGAGCCGGAACAAGTACGCACCCTTTATATCAGCGGCGGCGTGCTCGAAACGCTGGGAGTTCCGCCCGCGCTCGGCCGCTGGCTTTCCCCCGCCGATCAGATTCCGATCGCCCGCGAGCCCATCGGCTTCAACGGCCGTTCCAACAAAGTGATGCTGAGTTATGGGTACTGGCAGCGGCGCTTCGGCCGAAGCCGTTCGGTGATCGGACGCAACATTACGGTGGATTCGCGCCCCCGAGAGATTGTGGGCGTGATGCCTCAAGGCTTCCGCGTGGTGGATACGGAGTTCGACCTGATCCTGCCGCAGGCATTCGATCGCGGCCGGATCATTCTCGCGGGCTTCGGTCTTAACGGGATTGCCCGCCTGAAGCCGGGAGTTACGATTGCGCAAGCCAACGCCGACCTCACCCGCCTGCTTCCCGTCTGGATGGATTCCTGGACGAATGGCCCTGGCTCCCATGGGCACATTTATGAGACATGGCGCATCACGCCCGCCATCCGCCCTCTCAAGGAAGAGGTAGTCGGAGAGGTGAGCGATGTCTTGTGGGTGGTCATGGGAACCATCGGCCTGGTGATGCTCATCGCGTGCGCCAATGTGACCAATCTGTTGCTGGTGCGCGCGGAAGCACGCCAGCATGAATTGGCGTTGCGAGCGGCGCTGGGCGCAGGCGCGGCTCGGATCGTCGGAGCGATGCTGGTGGAAAGCGTGATGCTGGGCCTCGCAGGCGGTGTGCTTGGTGTCGGGGTGGCCTATGGGGGCCTGCGGCTGCTGGTGGGGCTCGGTCCGGCAAATCTGCCGCGCCTCAATGAAATCTCTATCGATCCGCGGGCGCTGGCCTTCGCGGGGGTGGTTTCACTGGCCTCGGGACTCGTGTTGGGATTGATCCCGGCGCTCAAATATGCGGGTCCGCGCACGGCCCTCGCCCTTCGCGGCGCGGGACGATCTGCGAGCCTTAGCCGCGAGCGGCATCGTGCCCGCAATACTCTGGTAGTTGTACAGGTCGCGCTCGCGCTGGTGTTGCTGGTGAGCGCCGGGCTGATGATCCGCACGTTCCAATCGCTGCGCAACGTCGACCCCGGATTTACCGGCGCCAAGCATTTGCAAACCATGCAGATCTATATTCCACCGTCGCTGATCGCGGAACCGGAGCGGGTCGTTCGCACGCAGAACGAAATACTGGATAAGCTGGCCGCAATTCCGGGTGTGAGTTCGGTTGGGTTCGCTGCTTCGCTGCCGATGGAAGGTCTGGAGGCCAACTGGGACGTCATCATGGCGGAGGACAAGAATTATCGGGCCGATGAAATTCCGCCCCTACGCTTGTACCAATATGTTTCGCCGGGATTCTTTCACACCATGGGAACGCGCATTATCGCTGGCCGGGACTTGACATGGACCGAATTATACGGTCTGCGCCATATCGCCATGATTTCGGAGAGCCTGGCGCGCGAGCTGTGGGGATCGCCTTCCGCCGCGTTGGGCAAGCGCATTCGCGAGGGACCCTTCATGGGGTGGTATGAAGTCATCGGCGTGGTGCAGGACGTGCGGCAGCGCGGCGTGCAGGAGAAAACACCCGAAATGGTTTACTGGCCGACGATGATGAGCGATATGTATGGGATTGGCGGGCCGACGAGCTGGCGTGCGGTCACCTTCGCCATCCGCAGCGACCGCGCGGGCACCGAAAGCTTCCTCAACCAGGTGCGGCAGGCTGTATGGTCGGTGAACGCCAGTCTGCCTGTGGCTTTGATGAGGACCATGCAGGAAATCTACGATCGCTCGCTCGGCCGGACTTCCTTCACCCTGGTGATGCTGGCCATCGCGGGTTCGATGGCGCTGGTGCTGGGTCTGGTAGGGATTTACGGAGTGATCGCCTATGCGGTTTCCCAACGGCGGCGGGAAATCGGCATTCGCGTGGCGCTGGGCGCGCAGCGAGGCGAATTGCAGTGCATGTTCGTCCGCCACGCGGTTGGGCTGGCGGGAATCGGCGTGGTGGTGGGCCTCGCGGCGGCTTGTGGGTTGATGCAGCTCATGAAGTCACTGCTGTTTGGAATCAGCCCGCTCGATCCGCTCACTTACATAGCGGTGCCCGGCGTTCTGGTGGCTGCCGCGATCATCGCGAGCTATCTCCCGGCGCGGCGCGCAGCAGCGGTCGACCCGGTGGAAGCACTGAAGGCGGAATGAAGGTGCGTGTGGCAATATGGACCTAGCAGGAGGCCACACGAATGTCGCTTCGTCCCGTAAAACGCCTGATCAAGTCGAAACCAACCATCGAAGGCGCCGGCGTACACCTGCGGCGCGCGTTCGGCTTCGGCACTACCACCGATTTCGATCCGTTTCTTCTGCTGGATGATTTTCGCAATGACGTTCCGCAGGATTATCTTGCCGGATTCCCGTGGCATCCGCACCGCGGCATCGAGACGATCACTTACGTCCTGGCGGGCACGGTGGAACATGGCGATAGCATGGGCAACCGCGGCGCGATCGCGGCTGGCGACGTGCAGTGGATGACCGCCGGGCGCGGCATCATTCACCAGGAGATGCCCAAGGGCGATCCGGCCGGGCGCATGCACGGCTTCCAGTTGTGGGCGAATCTGCCGGCTTCTCTCAAGATGACGGAGCCTCGGTACCAGGAAATAAAAGCGGGCGACATTCCAGAAGTGCAGGATGATGACGGCACCAAGGTGCGCGTGGTTTGCGGCAAATTCTGGGGTGTGTCCGGACCGGTGGATGGCATCGCCGCCGACCCTATGTATATTGATGTATCGGTGCCGCCGGGCCGCCGCAAAACGCTGCCCATCGAGACTACGCGGCACGCATTCGCTTACGTGTTCGGCGGCTCGGGCAATTTTTGCAACGCTTCGGGTCCGCTTGCCGTGCCTACAGAACCGGTAGGATGGGCAGAGACCACGCCTCCCGCACACGTGGATAACCGCTCGCTGGTGCTGTTTGACCGGGGCGACGAACTCACCGTGCAGGCCGGCGAGGATGGCATCCGTTTCCTGCTGGTATCGGGGCAGCCGCTGCAAGAGCCGGTGGCCTGGTACGGACCGATTGTGATGAACACGCAGGAGCAACTGCGGCAGGCGTTTCAGGAACTGGAGCGAGGGACGTTCTTGAAGGCGGACGGGGCGTGAACGGGATTGAGACGCGCTCGGACGCTGCTTTAGCCGGCATAGAGGAGCGTTCGCAGTTTTGACATCAGCAAAGGCTGGCATCAGGAGACGGCTGGGAGTTCCAATGTAGCCAGAATCGTCGGATCGGGAGACAGCCCCATTTCGGCAAGGTCCTCCCCTTCCAGATGGAGGGCTATTGCCTCACGGATGTTCTGGGCAAGCTCATCCAGGGTGTCTGCTTGCGTGACCACAGGCAAATCGAGGCACTCGGCCACAAATTTTCGATCACCTCGGAAGATACGGACTTGAATCGTGCGCTTCATATTTCCTCTACTCCAGCCAATCGAAGGACCGCGTGACGGCTTTCTTCCAGAACGCGTACAGGCTTTCGCGCCGGCCATCTTCCATTGACGGCTTCCAGACCCGGTCCACCGACCATTGCGCGCGCAGTTGGTCGAGGCCGCGAAAGAAGCCGGTGGCGAGACCGGCCGCGTAGGCTGCGCCTAAGGCTGTAGTTTCCGGAATCGCAGCGCGGACAACCTCCCGCGCCAGAATGTCGGCCTGAAACTGCATCAGCAGTTCGTTGGCTACCATGCCGCCATCGGTGCGCAGCGTGGTGACTGGCAGGCCGGCGTCCTTTTCCATCGCTTCCACTACCTCGCGCGTCTGGAAGGCGGTGGCTTCGAGCACCGCGCGCGCCAGGTGTCCTTTGTTGCTGTGCCGGGTCAGGCCGGCAATAATGCCGCGCGCGTTGTGTTTCCAGTAAGGCGCGTATAAACCGGAAAATGCCGGCACGAAATAGACGCCGCCGTTATCTTCCACCGTGCGGGCCAACGCTTCGATTTCCGAACTCTCGCGGATCAGACCGAAATTATCCCGCACCCACTGCACCAGAGCGCCCGTGATGGCTACGCTGCCTTCGAGAGCGTAGCAGGCCGGCTGGTTGCCGAAACGGTACGCGAGCGTGGTGAGGAGGCCGAAACGGGAAGGGACAATCTCGCGCCCGGTGTTCATGAGCAGAAAACATCCTGTGCCGTATGTGTTTTTGGCCTCACCGGCCTGGAAACAGGTCTGGCCGACCAGCGCGGCGTGCTGATCGCCCAGAATGCCCGCGAGCGGAACGCCGCGCACGGCCTCGAGATTCGCGACGCCATAGACTTCGCTGCTCGAGCGGATTTCGGGCAGAATCGCGCGCGGGATGCCGAAACTCCCGAGCAGGTCCACATCCCAGTCGAGCGTTTCCAGGTTCATAAGCTGGGTGCGGCTGGCGTTGGTGCAATCGGTCACGTGCAATCCTCCGGTAAGCCGCCACACCAGGAAGCTGTCGATGGTCCCAAACAGCAGATCCCCCGCTTCGGCCCGCTCCCGCGTGCCGGGCACGTGGTCCAGGAGCCAGCGGATCTTCAGCACGCTGAAATAAGTGGAGAGGGGCAGGCCGGTTTTGGCGCGGAAGCGATCGGGGCCGCCGCTTTGTGCGAACTCCGAAACCAGGCCGCCAACTCGGGTATCCTGCCATACCACCGCGTTGTGCGCCGCGCGGCCAGTCTTGCGGTCCCAGAGGACGGTGGTTTCGCGCTGATTGGTGATCCCGATGGCGGCCAACTCCCGTGGCTCGATCCTCAGTTGCGCGGTTGCTTCAGAGATAACTTGCTGCGTACGGAACCAGATCTCCTCGGGATCATGCTCTACCCATCCCGGCGCCGGATAGATTTGCTCATGCTCTTTCTGCGCGCATGCCACGGGTTTGCCAGTTTGGTCGAAAATGAGGAAGCGCGTGCTGGTAGTGCCCTGATCCACAGCGCCGACGTATTTGGGCATGAAAACAAGAATACCGGACCGCATGGGGCAGCGGCCCGGTATTCAGGATCTCAGCAATGAGAGGAGGTGTGTAAACACCTTTTGATTGGATTTCCGATCACGGGGATAGTTGGTTCGGTTTTTTTCGCGGCTGACACCCGGAAAAATTCGGATCGCGGCACAGTTTTGGGAAGAGTACTAGAAAGGCGCGCACCGCCCAATTGTGGTGCTTTCTATGTAAATCTCTGTAAATTATTCTTGCCGCTTGACTTCAGCTCTTTGTTCCGGCTATACTGCAACGATTTACCGCTTCCCGGAGTTTGCAACTTTCGGGGGGGAGTCAGTGTCTTATTTATCTGATCCGATACGGATCGGGTGCATTACGAAATGGTGAAAACAATGAAAAACGGACTCAAGTTCGATAATTACCGGAAGATGCTCGAGAAGAAGGCAGATGAAGTCCGTCGGAGTATGTCCGCCCAGAAGGCGGCGCAGGTGGTTTCGCGGTTGGACGTCCCCTCCGACGAGGGCGATCTGAGCCAGCAGCATCACGAAGAGTGGATTTTCCTGAACCGCAATACGATCGATATCAAACTGCTGCGCGAGATTGCGGACGCGCTCGAGCGCATCGAGCACGGCACTTATGGCGTCTGCCTGGAATGCGACGAGCCGATTTCAGCCAAGCGCCTGGAAGCCGTGCCATGGGCGCGCTATTGCGTTAGCTGCCAGGAAAATATCGCGGCCCGGGCCGCTCTCGGCGAACCGGTGGATGAGTACGAGGAAGCCGATCGATGAAGCTGGCGGACCTCCGCAAGCTCTCCGTTCGCCAGAACCTGAAGATACGGTTCCAGCTCCCCAACGGGTTGGAGTGTGTGATCACGGAGCACGGCATAGCGCAGGTTCCGGCGTTGCGCCGTACGCCGGATTTCAACCTGGAGCAGGAGCTGGCATCGATTGGGGAGTTTGTGCTGGAGCCGGCGGCGGAACCCGCATCTGATAAAAAGCACGCCCCGATGACCCGGCGCCTGAGCCGCGAAGAGCTGGCTACTCTGGCAGCCCCGGCCGCGGCTGCGGGGAGCGATCACGAAGACGAGTAAGTTCACTTTCCTGCGTGTTTAACTGTGTTCTCCCCAGTTGCGGCGTGAGAAACGGATTGCCCAGCCGGATTACGGCCGCCGGTCGCTCGATGGCGGCACTTTTTTCTCCAGCCAGTCGCGGAGAACGGTGAAGACTTCGTGGTTGTTCTTTTCGAGCAGCATCAGGTTGCCGTTGCCGAGGACGCCGTAATCGCGTAAGCGGATCATTTCGGCGTCGCAGCCCACTTGCTTGAGGAAGGCGACATTGGCTACAGGGGAACCGCCGCCGCCGAACTCGCTGGTGAGCCAGCCGATGGGGATGCCGCGCAAGTTTTTCCACTTGCGCGCGGGCTCAACCTGCAACTTATAAGAAGCCGGGACAGGGCGGGGCGAATCGGGCGGTTCGGTGTGGTCGGCGAGGGTGAACTGGGAGGGGTCGGTAACGGGCGGATCGTAGGTCATGGGGCCAGCGGTCAGGCCCCAGCGGAGCTGTGCGGCGAAGGGGTTGCCGTTGATTTCCATGCACAGGATGGCTTTCACCAGGCTGGGCCGGCGATCGGCCACGCCCCAGGCGAAGAATCCTCCAAAGGCATGCACAAATAGAATGGAAGGGCCGATGCGGTCGAGCAGTTCGGCGCCGCCGCGCCAGACGAGGTCGCTGTGAAAGGCTTCGTCGGATACGTTGCCCTGTTCGCAGGCCATGAACTGATCGACGATGGGATCGTTCATGCCGCCCGGCCCCGGCCACTGGGCGGTGTTGAAGACGGCGGGCGATTGGATGAGGCCTTCGAAGGGGGGCACGTTGGGGAGATGGCTGGGGCCGAGGGCATCCGGGTGGTAGGGCGAGCGGCCATAACTGGGGCGGTCCAGCCAATACACGCTATAGCCGGCCTGAACGAAATAATGCACCCAGCCGGGGCGGCCGCCGATGCCCATCATGTGGGTTCCCTGGCCGCCGCCGCCGTGCACCATGACGACGGGGTACGGATGCCGCTTTTGCGCGGGGATCATATACTGGACATACATTTGTCCGAGCGCGATGGTTCCGTAGGACATGGGCTTGCGCTGAACGCCTACCCAGAAGCACCCCTGATCGGCCAATTGGAGGGCAGTCGATTCGGTGTTGCGATTGGGATCGGCGCCGGTGGTGGTTGGGGAAGGGGCTTTGGTGATGCTGCTGTCCATCCATTGCAGTACGGCCGGAAACGCATCGTTATCGTTCTTTTCCAGGATGAGTGATGGGATCGTGGCCAGACGCGCTCTCCGCTCCGGAGGCTGTCTTTCGAGAGCTTGGGCCGGGGCCTGGAGTGTCGCGATGCCTTTCACCAGCGCGGGGCGTTCGTCGGCGGCAAGCCAGGCGAAGAAACAGCCGTCGGCGTCGGTGACGAGAATGGCGGGGCCGATTTTGTCCAAGAGCATGGCGCCGCGCGAGCGCCAGACGCTTTGTGTGATGGGGTTGTTGGCCATGGGCTGGCCGAGGGTGGCGAGGGTCTGCGCAATTTCGCGTTCGCTCGCGCCCGGGATGCCGGCGGCGACGCGCTCGAAGGTGGGCGCCTGGCGGTCGAAATTTCCGTGGACCCAGGGATGATAGGGACAGCGCCCCTGGCCGGGGCGGTCGAGCACGTACACCTTGTAACCCTGCTCCAAAAGCAGCGAAGCCCAACCGCGGCGGCCATCGGGGTTGCTGATCCATTGGCTGCCCTGGCTGTAACCTCCATGGATCAGCACAACGGGATAGGGGTGGCGTAGTTGCGCGGGAACCCAGTGCTCCACGTAAATCTGCATGCCGTTGCACATGGTGCCGCGGGCCAGGGTGGCATGCTCAACGCCGATCCAGGAATAACTCCACTCGGCGATCTCGAGCGGAGGATTGGCCGTGGCGCCCTGGGCTATGAGCGGATCGGGAAGGGTAAGCGCGCTTGCCGCCAATGCAGTAGCGCCTGCGGCTAGAGAAGTAAACTCGCGGCGGCGGAGTTGGTTTGCGGTTGAGTCCACACCTGTACCTCTTTCCGCTACAATACTGCGTTAACTTATAGCACAGGCAAACACCAGCATGCGTGTCTTTGTGGCTTACGGTTACCACGAGCGTGACCGGTGGGTGGAAGATTGCGTTCTTCCTCTGATCGCGGCATTCGGATGTGAGGCCGTACATGGAAGAGTGGTTTACGGCGGGGTGTTGCCGGATGAAGTGATGAAGGCCATCCGGTCGTCGGATGCTCTACTGGGCTTCACCACGCGCCGCGAATCCATCGGCGAGGGCCAGTACCGGACGCATGATTGGGTGGTGCAGGAACTGTTGATAGCCCACGCCCAGGAGCCGCAGATTCCGTGGGTAGAGATTCGGGAACAGGGCGTGGTTTCTCCAGGCGGGATCCTGGAATCGGCAAACGCCCAGCGGATCGATTACCGGGAGGAAGATCTGGCCGGATGTCTTGTGAAGATTGCTCATGCCTTGAGGCGGCTACGTGAGATGACCGAGGTAATCACGGTACGGCTGGGGCCGCCGGGGGCGGTGGATGAGGTCAGCGTGTTATTGGACGATCCGTCATTCGTTTGTACCTGGCAAACGCTTCGTGGTGTTGCGGAATCGGCTCCGCGGCGAATTCCTGTGTTTCCTATTGGAGGCCGCCTATTTGTTCGAATTCGGGGCCTCGCGCAGAGAGAACTGGTCCGGATCGCTATTTCCGTCCGCGGGCGCACGTGGCGGTCCGACTACGAATTGTTGGATACTGTGGCTATACATATAAAGGAATAACGGTGGCGCTCTCCATTCAAGAAAATCAACGATACCGGGGCACCTCTTGGGACTGGTCGGTATGGATCGATGGTTCCGCGGAAGAACTGGATTCGATCGACCATGTCATGTACATCCTAGACTGGACCTTTGACCATCCGGTCCGCGAGGTTAGCGACCGTGCGACCAATTTTCGCCTAGACGATTTTACTTTTGGAACGTTCAGCTTTTACGCCAAAATCATACACCGCGACGGCCATGAAACGGTGCTTACCCATGAGTTAATCGTCCGCTATCCGGATGGCAGACCTGCCGCCGCGTAGACATCGTCTTGCCTACGGCCGCCGGTCGCTCGATGGCGGCACGATTCCTTTAATCCGCAAGAACGCCACCATGTTTCCGTACATTTCGTTATCGTGCTGGAGGTTGAAATTGAGCACGCCCAGCTTGGTCATCTCGCGGCCGAACATTTTTACCTTGGTGGCGGCATTGGCGTCGGTCATGGAGTTGTAGACTCCATCGCAGTAATCAAAAGACTCTTTCAGGTAAGCGCTGGCGGCCGCCTTGGTTTTTTCCGCGGGCGCCTTCATCTGCTTTTGCTCTCCATTCGCCAGACCGCACAGCATGAACTGGACGTCCGCAATGTGCGTGATCATTTCGCCATAGGTGCGAACCTCGGGAACGGTTTTGAAGGAGTAATTCTCAGCCGGCATTTTATCGGCCGCGCGAATTAAGGTGTTCTTGATTCCGTTATAAGACTGCTTCGCATCCGCGCTGAACGGATT
>JASIAM010000023.1 GCA_030041985.1 Bryobacteraceae bacterium
CGGTCTCGAGCTTGCCCGGCACGCGTAGCAGTTCCTGCACGAGGCACCGGGACGTGCCTTCATCTAGGCGCCCATTGGCCTGCCCGAGATACATCGCCAGAATAAACAGAGCTGTCAATTGACCGGTGAAGGCTTTGGTGGAGGCCACGCCGATCTCCGGGCCGGCATGCGTATAAATCGTGCCCGCCGCCTCCCGCGTGATCATTGAATCGACGACGTTGCAGATGGCGAGCGTGGGGGAGCTTTTCCGTTTGGATTCTTGCTGCGCCGCGCGGGTATCGGCGGTTTCGCCGGATTGCGAAATCACCACGGTCAGCGTGTCCGGTGCGACGATAGGATCGCGGTAGCGGAATTCGCTCCCATAATCCACTTCCACCGGAATGCGGGCTAGCTTTTCGATGATAAATTTGCCCACCAGGGCCGCGTGCCAAGCCGTCCCGCAGCCGATGATCTTCACCTGCCGGAACTTCGCGAATTCGGCAGGCGCGATCTCCATCTCATCCAGAAAAATGTGGCCCGATTCCTGCCCGACCCGGCCCAACGTGGTGTCTCGCACGGCCCGCGGCTGCTCAAAAATCTCTTTGAGCATGAAATGCTTGTAGCCGCCTTTTTCGGCCATGATGGGGTCCCATAGGATATGCGAAACCTGCCGCTTCACCGGACGGCCGTTGAAATCGCTCAGGCGCACGCCCTCGCGCGTCAACACGGCCAGATCGCCATCGGCCAGGAAAAACATGTCGCGGGTGTGGCTCAGAATCGCGGGCACATCCGAGGCGACAAAATATTCGTTATCGCCAATGCCGATCACTACCGGCGGCCCATTGCGCGCTGCCACAATTTTGTCTGGGTCTTCGCGTGAGATCACAGCCAGCGCGAACACCCCGGTAAGCTGCTCGACCGCTGCGCGGACCGCGTCTTCGAGGTTGCCGCGGAAGTATTTTTCCACCAGGTGGGCAATGATTTCCGTGTCGGTCTCTGTCTTAAATTCGTGGCCTTCTTCCTGAAGCTGGTGCTTGAGCGAAAGGTAATTCTCCACGATGCCGTTGTGCACCACCACGATATTGCCTTTGCAATCGCGATGCGGATGGGCGTTCTCTTCCGTCGGCCGGCCGTGAGTCGCCCAACGCGTGTGGCCAATGCCAAACGAACCGTCTACCGGATTCAGGCGGATGGCATCTTCCAGGTTGCGCAGCTTGCCCTTCGCCCGCCGCACCTCGAGGTGATCCTCGCCGCAATACACTGCCAGCCCCGCCGAGTCGTAACCACGGTATTCCAACCGCTTCAGCCCGTCGAGAATAATGGGAACAGCCTTCTGCGTTCCGACATAACCAACTATGCCGCACATATCTTCTAATTATAAATTTTCGTTACTCCAGAATCTCGACCCGGTACTCCTCTATGACGGGATTGGCAAGCACTTCGTGAGCGATGACTTCGATATCCTTCTGCGCCTGTTCGCGGGACACGTTATCGCCAACGGAGATGTCGAAGAACTTTCCTTGCCGGACATCCGCCACGGCTGGGTAACCAAGACCGTGCAGCGCATTGCAGATGGTCGCGCCTTGCGGGTCGAGAACCGTGGTTTTGAAGGACACGAATACGCGAGCTTTCATGACCGGGCACCCTCAGAATTGGTTTTGCCCGATTATCGCATGAACGCGCGCGCAAGCTCCGTTTGTGCATTCCCGCGCCGCCCCGTATAATGAAACTTGGAGTACGGAGGTGAGTCTTCTCGAGTAGCAGACTAACCAGCTACTGTACCTCAGCGGTTCAGATACCCTTCCACGCCCTTTTTTCCCTCCTTTTCCCTGACGATTGCCGGATTTGCGGACGGCCATTGCAACAAGCCTCCCGAATTCCCTTGTGTTCCGGGTGCCTGCGAGCTCCTGAGCCGCTCTCGGCCGAGTTTTTCTGCGCACGCTGCGGAACACCGTTCCGGAATGCGTTTCCCTTGGATGCCGAGGGTCTCTGCGGTTTATGCCGCCACGGCCTCCGCGGTTTCGATGCCGCGTATTGTTTCGGTTCCTATGACGGCCGCCTGCGGGAATGGATTCATTTATACAAGTACGGCCGCATTAGAACCATGGCCAAGCCCCTGGCCGAGTTGCTGGCGCGAGCGCTGCCCCGCAGCGAACCATTCGATGCCCTTGTTCCCGTTCCCCTGCACTGGCGGCGGCGCTGGCAGAGAGGCTTCAATCAATCGGATTTGCTGGCGCGCGGTTTGGGACGCAAATGGGGTATCCCTGTGATCCGGGCGCTTCGCCGTTTGCGCTACACGGTGACGCAAACCGCGCTGAGCCACAGCGCGCGCCGCAAGAACGTGGCAGCCGTATTTGCCCCGCGCCGAAACCTGAACAGCCAGCGGATTCTACTGATTGACGACGTTCTGACGACTGGTTCTACGGCTTCTGCTTGCGCCGCCGCCCTCCATCGCGCCGGCGCGGACAGGGTTGTGCTGCTCACCGTCGCTCGAGCAGACCGGCGTTTGTCCGCCCTTCCAACTTTGAACCCGGAGGATAAATCCTAATGGCCAGTGATCGACTGCAAAGACCTGTTCTGGTATTGAACGCCAGCTATGAGCCGATCAATATTTGCGCTGCCCGCCGTGCGCTGGTTCTGGTTTTGAAAGGCGTGGCTTCAGCGGAAGAGGAATCGCTCCACGCAATCCATTCGGCGCGCAACGCTGTCCGGCTGCCCTCGGTCATCCGTCTCCTCGAATACCGCCGCATTCCGCATCAGACCCGAGCCTTGTCGCGCAAGAACATCCTCATGCGCGATCGCTACACCTGCCAATACTGCCATCGCACTTTGCCTTCGAGCGAACTCACGCTCGATCACGTGATTCCGCGCTCGCGCCTGGGTGAATCGGCGTGGGAAAACCTGGTAGCCTGCTGCCATCCCTGCAATAACCGCAAGGGCAACCGCACGCCCGAAGAAGCGGGCATGAGGCTGGCGCGCCAGCCTCGCCCTTTCAGCCTCCACACCAGCCGCCATCTCATGCGCATGCTCGGCAAAGGCGATGAGCAATGGCGGAAATATCTGTTCTATTAGCGCCCCAAAGATTTACGCGAAAATTAGCGCGACCAATGGTCGCGGTGGACACGGTAACTTCGTAAGCCCCAAGGCCCGCTTCAGCGTATTTTCGTATCCCGCCCGAACACTACTGTAACGCCACCAGGCTGGACATCCACGCGCTCCATACCATGGCCCAACACAAATGGCCGGCCCACCACCGCATCAGGGTACAAGGGCAGCAGAAAATGCTGGATCAGAAAATCGAGCGTAGCCCCGTCAATCGCGATGCCCGATATTTCAACCTTTTGGACCTCCACCGTGGCTTGGCCTCCCCCGGATTGGATGCGCGCTGTCACCGCCACCGGATGTTCCCCCTCCAACAGCTTGGAGAGCAGCCAACCAGGCGGGTGCCCCTGGGAGGCCCTCAGTTTAGCGAAGTCAATCAGCGCCGACCCATGTGCTATGCCAGGGCCCCAGAGTTCCAGCCGGGGATTGCGCACACCGTCCGTTACCGTGGGAGTCTCGTGTGTTATGTAGGCGTTCAACTCTGCTGGGGTGAATGTCACGCGCGAACCGGGGGCCACGCGGTCGTTTTCAATTTGCTCGATCTTCGCCTTGGCTGTGGCGTAGTCATCCGGCGAAGCTGGTAAAAGCGCGGCAGCGCAGAAGGCTGCCATCAGAGTCACAGTTCGCCAGGACCAGTTCACACCACCACTATATCGCGGTGATTCCCGTTCCCTTCTCCACGCACCCATTCGCCCCGCTTACGCATCCATTAAGGTGTTAATCTTGACTAAGAAGTACAGATTGGCTAATCTGATGGCAAACAGGCATTTAATAGGAGGAGCATACCGTTGAGCAGTTCCCCTAACACGATTGAAACCCTCACCACTCAGGAGTATAAGTGGGGCTTTGTCACAGAGATTGAGGCTGATGCCATCCCGCGCGGCCTCAACGAAGATGTGATTGGTCTGATTTCGGCCAAAAAGCAGGAGCCTGGGTGGCTGCTGGATTGGCGCCTCAAAGCTTACCGGCACTGGCAGACGATGCGGGAGCCAACCTGGGCCAACGTACACTATCCCCCGATCAATTACCAGGACATCATCTATTACGCGGCGCCTAAATCCAAAAAGGACGCTCCCAAAAGCCTCGCCGAAGTCGATCCCGAGCTGCTGCGAACTTACGAAAAACTGGGCATTCCCCTCAAAGAGCAGGAGATGCTTGCCGGGGTGGCGGTGGATGCGGTTTTCGACAGCGTCTCGGTAGCCACCACCTTCAAAGAAAAATTGAAGGCCATGGGAGTTATCTTCTGCTCGTTTTCCGAAGCGGTGCAGGAGTATCCCGAGTTAGTGCGCAAATACCTGGGTTCGGTGGTCCCGTCTTCAGACAATTTCTTTGCAGCCTTGAATTCCGCGGTGTTCAGCGATGGTTCGTTCTGCTATGTCCCCAAGGGTGTGCGCTGCCCTATGGAGCTTTCCACCTACTTCCGCATCAATGCCAAGGACACCGGCCAATTCGAGCGCACGCTGATTATCGCCGACGAAGGCGCCTACGTCAGTTATCTCGAAGGCTGCACTGCCCCCATGCGCGATACCAACCAGTTGCACGCCGCAGTGGTGGAGCTGGTGGCGCTTGATCACGCGCAAATCAAGTACTCTACTGTACAGAATTGGTATCCGGGCGATAAAGAAGGCCGGGGCGGTATTTACAACTTCGTCACCAAGCGGGGCGCCTGCCGCGGTGTGCATTCCAAAATCTCCTGGACCCAGGTGGAGACCGGTTCCGCCATCACGTGGAAGTATCCGAGCTGTCTGCTGATGGGCGATCACTCAGTGGGCGAGTTCTATTCCGTGGCGGTCACCAACAATTACCAGCAGGCCGATACGGGCACGAAAATGATCCACATCGGCAAAGACACCACCAGCACTATCGTTTCGAAAGGCATCTCGGCCGGCCATGGGCAGAACACCTATCGAGGCGGGGTAAAAATCCTGAAATCGGCCACCGGCGCCCGCAATTATTCGCAGTGCGATTCCATGCTGATGGGCGATCAGTGCGGTGCGCACACCTTCCCCTACCTGGAAGTGAAGAACACGTCCGCGCAGGTGGAGCACGAAGCCTCCACTTCCAAGATCGGTGAGGACCAGATCTTCTACTGCCGCCAGCGCGGGATCTCGACGGAAGACGCCGTTTCGATGATCGTGCACGGCTTCTGCAAGGAAGTGTTCCGCGAGTTGCCCATGGAATTTGCCGTGGAAGCGCAGAAGTTGCTGGGGATCTCGCTCGAAGGAAGCGTCGGTTGAGGTGATGCCGGACAACCAAGCCTTACAGGTATTTTACGGGACCGTGCCGCTAATCCTCATCGTGGTTGCCGCGTGGTTGCGCGAATCGATGCTGCTTAAAGATATTCTCGCCCGTCTGACCCGGGTCGAAACGGAACTTTCCCAATTCAAAAGTGAAGTGCGCAAGGACCTCGGAGAGGTTAAGGAGCGGCTCGTCGTGCTCGAAACGCGCGCTGGGAGTATCTACCACAGTTAGGTATTGATTCAAATGCCCCTACTCGAAATCAAAGATCTGCACGCCCGCGTGGGCGAGCGCCAAATTCTCAACGGAATCAACCTTTCCGTAGATGCGGGCGAAGTGCACGCCATCATGGGGCCGAACGGTTCCGGCAAAAGCACGCTGGCGCAGGTGTTGGCCGGCCGCGAACTTTACCAGGTTACCGGTGGCGAAGTAAGTTACAACGGCAAAAACCTGCTTGATATGGCGCCCGAGGATCGCGCGCGCGAAGGCATTTTCCTGGCTTTCCAGTATCCAGTGGAAATTCCGGGCGTCAGCAACATGTATTTTCTAAAGGCCGCGCTCAATACCATACGGAAAAATCAAGGCCTCCCCGAACTCGATGCCATGGATTTCCTGAACCTGGTGCGCGACAAGATGGCGGCCATGAAAATGGATCAGACGCTGCTCAATCGCCCCGTCAACACCGGTTTTTCCGGCGGCGAAAAGAAGCGCAACGAGATTTTTCAGATGGCCGTTCTGGAGCCGCGCCTCGCCATCCTGGATGAAACCGATTCCGGCCTGGATATCGACGCGTTGAAGCTCGTGGCCGCCGGTGTGAACTCCATGCGCAGTCCCGAGCGCGCCATGGTGGTGGTCACGCATTACCAGCGCCTGCTCAACGAAATCGTGCCGGACTACGTCCACGTGCTGGCGGAGGGCCGCATTATCAAGTCGGGCGGCAAAGAACTGGCGCTCGAGCTGGAAGAGGGTGGCTATGCCTCCCTGGGCGTGTACGACGAATCGGAGGCGGTCGGCAAGGTATGACCGCGGTTTCCGAACAGACCGGCAACTGGCTGGCGCACTTCACGGCTCAGCCTCCTGCCGAGCCGTGGCTGCAGGCCTTGCGGGAAGCCGCGCTCCAGCGATTCCTCGCAGTTGGTTTTCCAACTACGCACGAAGAAGAATGGCGCTTCACCAATACAGCCCCGATTGCGCGGACCGAGTGGGGTCAGGGCTTCCGCCCTGCCGCCGGGCTTCCGCCCGGCGCCCGCTCCCACCTCGCGCAATACGCCCGCTGCGAGCGCAATGCCTTCGTGGCTCTGAACACCGCTTTCCTCGATCAACTCAATTTCGTGCAGGTGCCGCGCGGCGCCGTATGGGAAGAACCGATTCAAATCGTGTACAACCCTCCGGAAGGCGAGGCCCAAAGCTACCATCCCCGCACGCTGATCATCGTGGGCGCAAACGCCCAGTGCACCATCGTGGAAACCTACGCCGGCGAGGGCCGCCATTTCACTAACGCGGTGACGGAAATTGTGGCCGGTGATGGCGCTGTTATCGACCACTACAAGGTCCAGCAGGAATCGCTCGAAGCTTATCACATCGCGACCATGCAGGCCGCGCTCGGCCGTAGCACCAGCTTCTCTTCGCATTCGATTTCCCTCGGCGGCGCTCTGGTGCGCAACGATGTCAATCTCACGCTGTCGGAAGGCACCGAAGCCACGCTGAACGGTCTCTACATCGTCAATGGCCGGCAGCATGTGGACAACCACACCGAAATCGACCACGCCAAACCGCACGGCGCCAGCCACGAACTCTATAAGGGCATTCTCGATGAACAGGCCACCGCCGTTTTCAATGGCCGCATCATCGTTCGCAAGGACGCGCAGAAGACCGACTCCAAGCAAACCAACAAAAACCTGGTGCTCTCCGACGATGCCGTCATCAATACCAAGCCCGAATTGCAGATTCTCGCCGACGACGTGCGGTGCACGCATGGCGCAACCATCGGCCAGTTGGATGCCGAAGCCATGTTCTATCTGCAGTCCCGCGGCATCGGCAAACGCCAGGCGCGCGATCTGTTGACTTACGCCTTCGCGCAGGACATCCTCGACCGCATCAAGGTGCCCCAACTGAAGCAACAGCTCGAAGCGGTCCTTTTTGAGAAATTCCATGAACACGCTGGATAGAGCCGTAATTGCAGCGGGATTTGACGTGGAGCGGGTGCGGGCGGATTTTCCCGTCTTGAACCAGACCATCCACGGTAAACCGCTGGTGTATCTCGATAACGCCGCAACCGCGCAGAAGCCGCGCGCGGTGATCGATGCCATCGTCAAGTTTTACGAAGTGGATTGCGCCAATATTCATCGCGGCGTACATGAATTGAGCCAGCGCTCCACCGCTGCCTATGAAGAGACTCGCGCGAAAGTGCGGCGCTTTCTGAATGCCCGGCACAAGCAGGAGATCATCTTCGTGCGGGGCACGACAGAAGGCATCAACCTCGTGACCCAAACCTGGGGCCGCACTCATCTGAAGCAGGGCGACGAGATTATCATCGCGGGCCTCGAGCACCACTCCAACATCGTTCCCTGGCAGTTCGTCTGTGAAGAAACCGGCGCACGCCTCCGCGTGATCCCTATCGACGAGCGCGGCGAGTTGATCCTGGAGGAGTACGAAAAGCTGCTCGGTCCTCACACGCGGATGGTGGCCATCGGGCATGTTTCGAACGCTCTCGGGACTATTAACCCAGTGGCGCGCATCATCCGCATGGCCCATGCCGCCGGCGCGCTCACGCTGGTCGATGGCGCCCAAGCTGTGCCCCATATGCCCGTGGACTTGCAAGCTTTAGATGCCGATTTCTACGCGTTTTCCGGCCACAAACTCTATGGCCCGACCGGTATCGGAGTGCTTTACGGCAAAACCGAATTGCTCGACGCCATGCCACCGTATCAGGGCGGCGGCGACATGATACGCACCGTCACGTTTGAAAAGACCACCTATAACGACCTGCCCTACAAATTCGAGGCCGGCACTCCCGATATTGCAGGCGGTATCGGCCTGGGCGCTGCGGTCGATTATGTCACGCGTCTCGGTATCGACAAGATCGGCGCCTACGAACACGAACTGCTGCTCTACGCCACCGAGGCACTGGAACAGATTCCGGGGCTGCGGATCATCGGCACTGCGCGCGAAAAGGCCGCGGTGCTCTCGTTCGTCATGGAAGGCATCCACCCCCACGACATCGGAACCGTGCTCGATCATCAAGGCATCGCGGTGCGCACCGGCCATCATTGCGCCCAGCCGGTGATGGACCGCTACCACATTCCCGCCACCACCCGCGCATCGCTCGCGTTCTACAACACGGCGGCCGAAATCGATGCGCTGGTCGCTGGCCTTTACAAGGTGAAGGAGGTTTTCGGAGATGATTGACGACCTGTACCAGGAAACCATCCTCGACCACAGCAAGCGCCCCCGGAACCACCACACGCTGGCCGGCGCGAACCGCAAGGCCGAAGGCTACAATCCCCTGTGTGGCGACAAGCTGAAACTTTATTTGAAGATGGAGGGCGATATCGTGAGCGATGCCGCCTTCGAAGGCTCGGGCTGTGCCATCTCTACCGCCTCGGCATCATTGATGACAGAGAGCCTTAAAGGCAAGACCCGCGAAGAAGCCATGAAACTGGTCGATAAGTTCCATGATCTGCTGACCACGGACACGCCCGCCAGCCGCGATCTGGGTAAGCTTGTCGTGTTTTGCGGGGTGCGTGATTATCCGGCGCGCGTCAAGTGCGCCACCCTCGCCTGGCATACTTTGAAATCGGCGTTGCACGGCTCGGAAGAAACGGTGACTACGGAATGACGCTGAAGGACGCCACCATCATCGCGCTCAAGACGGTCTATGACCCGGAGATGCCCGTCAATATTTACGAGTTGGGCCTTATCTACGGCGTTGACGTTACCGCCGAAGGGCAAGTGGCGATCCGCATGACATTGACCGCGCCCAACTGTCCGGTTGCGGGCACCCTGCCCGGCGATGTGGAGCGTGCTATCCGGGCTGTTCCGGGCGTTACGGATGTAAAGCTTGTATTGACCTTCGACCCACCCTGGTCGAAAGAACGGATGTCGGAAGCCGCAAAGTTGGCGTTGGGCCTCGAAGACATCATTCCCATAGCGAGGCTTCGGAGATGAAACTGGGCGCCAACGAAGAATACGGCTTGCGCTGCCTGGTGCGCTTGGGTTACGCCGGTGAAGGTGGCAGCCTGACCATTCCCGAAATCAGCCACGCAGAGGGCGTTTCCCCCGCCTACGCCGCCAAGATCCTCCGCATCCTGCGCAAAGGCGGTTTCGTGAAGGCCGCCCGCGGCAAAGAGGGCGGCTACATGCTGGCCCGCGCGCCCGAATCGATCGTTATCGGGGAAGTAATGGACGTGCTCGGCGGCCGCCTCTTCGAAAGCAGCTTTTGCGAAACCCACGCCGGCCAGGCGGCCATTTGCACGCGCTCGGTCGATTGCTCGGTGCGCTCCCTCTGGCGCGCCGTACAGGTAGCGGTGGACCACGTCCTCAGCAAAGCCACCCTGCGCGACCTGCTGCAAAACGAAGAGGAAATGAACGCCTGGGTGCGCACCATCCCCGGCCCGAGCGGCCTGCGGCTGATGCAGTGAACGTGCGTCAATTCCGCTCAAAAAATAAAAAATAGCCTGAATGGATTCTGAACGGCTTAAGTGCTTGCTCCTCGGCTTCACTCGTGACGAACTTCGGCTAAAGAATTTCTGCGATCAGCCGATAAGATGAGGTAGCGGGCGCGTTGGTCCATGACTCTGGAAGATGCCGCGCCCGGACGATATGCCGCCTTCAGAAGATACGCCGAACTTGTTGGGCCGCCGGTTAACACCGGAGGAAATCGCTTTTGAGTCCCAGCTTCGCGACGCGCTGGGCAACCAGGAGCGGCGTCAGGCCCGCTCGAAGTTTCCCGACATCGCGGCTCGCAGTCCGCAGTTGCTGCTTCCGGCCGCCATTTCCTTGCTGGAGTCGGAGTCCCATCCGGTTGGCCGCCGCCGCCTCTACCTGCAACTGATGGAGTGTCCCGAGTTCCTCATTCAGCTTGTACAGCCCCAGTGGTTCAGCCGGGAACAGTTCCTGAAGGTTTGCCAGGCCTTGAAGGAGATAGACGATCTGCTGGATCTTCGTCTGGCGCGCCTGGTTCCGGGACGGCATTCCGATGATTACGAGCTACCAAGAGAAGTCGTTCTGCGTCTGCTGGATGTTCTGCACACGATTTCGAGCGGACCCCGGTTGATACAAGTGATCGGCCACCTTGCCAACTATCCCGATGAGCGTATCGCCTCTAAAGCCACCATGCTGGTGGGGCATCGAATCCGTAGCGCGGCCTGGTTGCAGAGCCATTTTCTGACAACCGATGCCCGCGTGCGCGCCAGCGTCGTGGAAGGGCTATGGGGCGTTGACACCATATCCGCCCGCAAATGCCTGCTGAACTCTCTGAAGGACAGCAATAACCGTGTGGTCGGAAATGCGCTGGTCGGCCTTCATTTATTGGGTGAGAAGACGGTCGATCAAGCGGTCGAGCACATGCTTCGAGACGCGCGCCCGAGTTTCCGCCGGACTGCCGCCTGGGTGATGGGAAGAATCGGTAAGCCCGAGTTTGCCGAAGCACTCGAACGCGCTGCTCAGGATGAGGATTCCACCGTCCGCGAAATGGCGGTGCGCTCTCGAGGGGCGCTCCCGGCGGCGGAGGCGGTGAACGGGGCGGCGGAGCCGGAGCAAGGCCCCCCAACGGAATCAGCGGCCGCCCGCTGACCACCTACTGCGCCGGCGGATAAACCGGTAGCGTTACGTGCTGGCCGAAAGTTGCCTTCAGGCCTTCAATCGCGCAATTCTCGTCGCCGCCGCCAGCGCCGCCCCCCACACCGACTGCTCCAATCATCTGGCCGTCCACCACGATCGGGATGCCGCCCGCATTGGTGAAGAAATCGTAGTAGGCAAGCTGCCGCGGAATGCCGCTCGGATCGTTTTTGAGCTGGACCGCGCGGATGGATGTGGGTTGGCGCGTCTTAAGCGCGGTCTGCGCCTTGAGCAGCGCGGTGCGAATGTTGTTGAAGACTTGGCCATCCATCCGCTCCATATGCACGAATTCACCCGCTGTGTCGATGATATAGAGAGACATGGAGCCGCCTTTCGATGCCGCCCAATCGCGGCAGGTGCGCGCGATTTTTTTCGCCGCCGCCAGCGAAATCTGGTTGCCGTCGTAAACCTCTGCCGCTCCCTTGCCGCTCACCACGAATTCCGGCGGCAGGCTCGACTTGGGAGTCGTCGTAGCCGCAAAGCGGGGAACCGGAGCGTTGCCCCGATTGGGATTTCGCCGCGGCGGCAGGTCCTTCTCGAGCGGTGGAACAGATGGCCCCAATACCTCCTCCAGTGCTTTGTGGGCGCAAATCTCATCGCTCCACACCGGCACTCGCGGTGCGGAACCGCCCACGCCCACGGCGCCGATCAACTGTTTGTTGACCACGATGGGAAGCCCGCCGGAATTCGCAAACAAGCCAAGCTGGATGATCTGCATCTCGCGCGTCGGATCTTCAATCACCTGGTTCATGCGGAGTTTGCTCGGCTGGCGGTCCATCAGGGCTGTGCGCGCCTTCATCTCGGCCGTAGCAATGGCGAGATAGCCCTGCCCGTCCATGCGGTCCATGTACACATGATTGCCGTCGTTATCGAGCACCATCACACTGATCTCCACGCCTTGTTTGGCCGCCGCCGCCTCGCACGCGCCGGCAATGCGCTCCGCGGTGGCCAGATTGATGGTGGTGAAGTCCTGAATCTTTTCGGCTGCCGCGCCGCTCACGACGAATTGTGACGGCACGTTTTGCGCAAACGCCGCGCTGCCGGAAACGATTGCGCCGATTGCAGCCACGCCCGTAACGGCGATTCGCAGTTTCATCTCGTCCTCCCTCCTTGTTGTAGCGGCGGATCGAATATATCACACTGCAGCGAGCTTAGATCACACCGCCTTCACTGCCGCTTGACATCAAAAACTCTTCGTAGTAATGTCTTCGTATATGTTGCCCCGGCCCACCGATGCCGAACTGGAAATTCTTACCGTTTTGTGGAGCCGCGGCCCCAGCACCGTGCGCCAGGTCCACGAAGTAATCAACCGGCGCAAACCCACGCAATACAGCACCGTGCTGAAGTTCATGCAAATCATGACGGAAAAAGGCCTGGTGAAGCGCGATGAGAGGCAGCGCGCCCACATCTACGCGGCTGCGCAGGCGCGCGAGCGGACGCAGCAGCAATTGGCCGGCGACTTGTTGCGGCGGGCGTTTGGAGGCTCGGCAACCAATCTGCTGATGGGGGCGCTTTCCGCTCGCAAGGCATCCAAACAGGAACTGGCGGAATTGCGCAAGCTGCTGGACGATTACGAGAAATCCGCCGACGGAAAAACGGAGCGCCAAAAATGACATTGCTCGTCAGGTGGGTCGAAACGCCGCTGGCCCAAGCGGCCGGTTGGGCGCTGATTCATTCCCTTTGGGAGGGCGCGGCCGTAGCGGCAGTTCTGGCCGTGGCGCTCAGCGTGATTCGTTCGGCGCGCGCGCGATACACCGCGTCCTGCCTGGCGCTGTGCGCAATCCTGGTCTGCTTTCTTGGCACTTTCTTCGCGTCCATACCGCGCGCGCAAATCCACTCCGCAGCCGCACATCCCATCGTGCTCACCTGGCCTGTTCCCGCGAGCGCCTCGGGAATGCCGCGGGCGGCCATGCGCCTCGCCGATCTTCTGGGGTGGCTGGCTCCCTTCTGGATGGCGGGAGTCGTCCTGTTTTCCTTGCGGCACGTGGCGAGTTGGATGGCTGCGCGGCGGCTGGGGCGAACCGGCGTTTGTTGCGCCCCTCAGGTCTGGCAGGAGCGGCTGAACATCCTGTCCGGGCGCTTGCGTCTCTCCCGGCCTGTAGTTCTTCTCGAATCCTGTTTCGCCGGCGTGCCGGTCGTCATCGGGCACCTGCGTCCGGTAATTCTCATGCCGGTGGGCCTGCTCGCGGGCCTGCCAGCCAGTCAAATCGAAGCCATTCTGCTGCATGAATTGGCGCATATCCGCCGGCACGATTATTGGATCAACATGGTGCAGACCGCAATCGAGAGTTTGCTGTTTTATCACCCGCTGGTCTGGTGGATCTCGGCGGTGATTCGCGCCGAGCGCGAGCACTGCTCGGATGATGTGGCCGTGGCGCTCAGCGGCAATGCGCACGAGTATGCCGAAGCGCTGGCAGCTTTGGAACAAACCCGCTGGGGCGTCTCCGCAGCCGCCCTGGCTGCAACAGGAGGAAGTCTCATGAAACGAATTCGCCGTCTGCTCATCCCTGGCGGCCGCGCCGGTTTTGATTCGGCGCCTCTGGTCTTGGCGGGAATACTGCTGCTAGCCGCAGCTTCCAGTCTCATGGCCTGGCAAGCGAAATCGCAGGATAAGCCAAACCTTCCCGCGGAGCAGGATACGCAGGTGTGCGAGACCAGCGCTAATTCGATTGTCTGCCACTCAGTTCCGGCTCCGTATATGAAGTGGCTGAACGAGGATGTCGCCTACATCATCACGGACCCGGAGCGGGCAGCGTTTAAGCATCTCCAAACCAACGGCGAGCGCGAGCAGTTCATTGCGCAATTCTGGCAACGCCGCGATCCCACGCCGGGCACTCCGGAAAATGAGTTCCAGGAAGAGCATTACCGGCGCATCCAATATGCAAATGATAACTTCCGATCTCCGTCTGTTCCCGGCTGGAAGACAGATCGCGGGCGCATCTACATTATGTTCGGTCCGCCCGATGAACGGGAAGAGCACCCCAATGGAAATGCCACAACGCCATATCCACTGGATATTTGGAAATACCAGCGGATTCAGGGTATCGGAAACGACGTCTATATGGAGTTCGTGGATCAAGCCAAGTCTGGCGAATATCACATGACCATGGATCCAAATGGCCCATCCTCGGGGCGCTCGGTGCAACTGCCGCAGGCGCCCGCCGGGCGGAGTGGCGTACGCTAATTCCGCGGGGCGATCACCAGGCCGGCCGCCCCGACAATTCCTGATTTATCCGCCACTTCCTGCTCGACCAGCGGGACTTCGCGGCCGAGCAGACCGCGCGATAGCGTCCAGACCTCTTCCTGCAACGGCACCAGCAAATCCGCGCCCGCATCCGCCACCTGGCCGCCGAGAATGACGAGTTCCGGGTCGAAAATATGCAGCAGGCCGGCCAGTGCCGCGCCCAACCTGCGGATCGCCCGCGAAATGATGGTTTGCGCCAGTTCATCCCCTTCGCTGGCCGCCTGGAAGATGGTGCGGCAGGTGGCAAGCTGCGGTTGCTCGCGGAAAAGCCGCGTCAGCGTCGAGGAACAGCCGCGATGCACGGCCGACCAGGCTTCTCCTTCAATGGCTCGCGCGGAAAATACGGTCTCCAGGCAGCCGCGGCCGCCGCAGACGCAAGGCGCGCCCTCCGGTTCCACGGTGATGTGGCCGAGCTGTCCGCCTACCCCGGAGTGGCCGCGCAACAGCCGCCCGTCCGCTACCACCGCTCCGCCCACGCTCCTGCCGAGGGTCAGCATGAGGACGTTATCGTGATCCCGCGCTGCACCCCATACCATTTCCCCAGCCAGGGCGACACGCGCGGCATTATCGGCAAACACCGGCACATCTTTCGGCAGTCCGATCAAATCGCAGAGCAGCAGGCCCTCCAGGTAGTGGAGGCCTCCCGCAAGCGTCTCGACTCGCGTGCTGTCCGGATTGATAATGCCCTTACAGCCAATGCCTACGCCTGCCGGCAACGCGGTTGCTTCGAGCAACCACCGGACCGCTTCCTGCAGCGACGGCAGAAACGTGTCCAGGTCCGGCGGGGTTGGAATCGTACGAGCGGCCAGGATCGCGCCCGCCTCATCCACCATTCCCGCCTTAATTTGCGCACCATCGATATCGATTCCCAGCACTACCATAGCAGCCATTCTCGCTGAGCCCGCACCTACACTAACACGATTCTAGCGGGCGGCTACAAGCCCATTGCGGGCAGTCAGCGATCGGCGGTGTCTCGCATTGACATCGTTTCCAGCCGCGCAGTAGACTGCGGAGAATTCCCATGCAGCCCAAGGCTTTTCTAAGCACGGCCGTGGCAGCGGTCACCGGCCTCTGTTTTTTCCTGGCCGACGCGCAGCCGCCGGCCGCACAAACCGGCAAAGCGGCGCCGAAAGGTGCTGTTGAGGGTCGTCTGACCTGGTTCGACCGGCGAGGCAATGTCGTGGGGACCGCAGGGGACCCCGGTCAATATCGCACGCTCACCATTTCTCCGGACGGGAAGCGAGTGGCGTTCGAGCGCACCGACGCGCGGACGCAGAATCGCGATATCTGGATACTGGATTTCGCCAGTGGTACGACCACGCGCTTCACATCCGACCCGGGCTGGGAAGCCTTTCCCACGTGGTCCCCCGATGGAAGGCGCATCGTTTTCACCTCCAACCGCGGCGGCGTGTATGACCTCTATGTGAAAGCTGCGAGCGGAGCGGGAACCGAAGAACTGTTTTACCAATCGAGCGAGGGCAAAGGCCCCACCAGTTGGTCGCCCGATGGTCGCTATCTGATTTACTACAGCCTGGGTATGCCGACTCATTTGCGTTTGCTGCCGGTCGCGGGGCCATCGGACCGCAAACCGATCGCTCTGGTTGATCCCCAGTTCACCAGCATCACAGCGCGATTCTCCCCGGATGGACGCTGGATTGTGTATACCTCGAATGAATCGGGCCAAAACGAGATTGCGGTGCGGCCGTTCGATCCAGCCACGGGCACGGCTGGCCCTTCCGTGGTGGTAACTCATGGTGGCGGCGGAACCCCGCTATGGCGTGGAGACGGCAAAGAGATCTTCTATCTAGCGCCGGATCGAACCGCGACCGCGCTGGAGGTGAAACCCGGCGGAACGTTCGCGGCCGGAGACCCCAAGCCTCTATTCAAGGTGCCTGCCGGCGTGCTGTTCTGGGACGTCGCGCCGGACGGCTCTCGGTTCCTCATGCCCGCCCCGGGTACATAGATCACCGTCCCCGCTGAGTGTATACTCATCTGTGCTGGCGCGCCCAACGGCCGGACCAGCTTCTTCGAGGAAAGGCGGTAGCGAATCATGTCGGAACCCAGCAGTTTCGTCCGGTTGGTGTGTTTCTCTCTTGGGGTCGTGGCAATGGCGGCTGCGCAGCAGCAGAACGGCCCGGCAAACAAAGAGGCCAATGTAACCCCGGTCCCGTTTGAGCGCATCCTGCACGCGAGTCAGGAACCGCAGAACTGGCTTACCTACTCCGGAACCTACATGAGCCAGCGGTATAGCCTGCTCAACCAGATCACTCCGGAAAATGCGAAGGACCTCACTCTCAAGTGGGTATTCCAGTCCCGGTCGATCGAGAAGCATGAAGTGACGCCACTGGTAGTAGACGGCGTCATGTACACAATACAGGGAATCAACGACGTGTTCGCACTCGATGCGGCCACCGGCAAAACCATCTGGCGCTATTACTACAAGCCCGATGCGGCGGCGCGCAACTGCTGTGGGCAGGAAACGCGCGGCCTGGCAGTGCTGGGCGACAAGGTGTTCCTCGCGGCGCTCGACACTACTGTGATTGCGATCAACGCCCGAACGGGCCAGGAGATTTGGAAGACGCGGGCGGCCGATCCGAAACAGCGCTACTCCATGACCCATGCGCCGCTGGTGATCAAAGATAAGGTCATCGCGGGCGTGGCCGGTGGCGAGTTCGGCATCCGCGGATTCATCGCCGCCTGGGATGTCAACACCGGAAAAGAAGTCTGGCGTTTCTACACCATCCCAGGCCCGGGAGAACCCGGCAATGAAACCTGGTCCGGCGATTCCTGGATGCACGGTGGCGCGCCCATTTGGGAGACCGGCTCCTACGATCAGGAGACCAATCTCACGATCTGGGGTACGGGCAACGCGGGCCCGGATTGGAACGGCGATGCGCGTAAAGGCGACAACCTCTACAGCAGCTCAGTGATTGCGCTCGATGTCGATACCGGGAAGCTGAAGTGGTATTACCAGTTCTCTCCGCACAACGAATTCGATTGGGACGCCACGCAGATTCCGATGCTGGTGGATATGCCGTGGCAAGGGCAGCCGCGCAAGCTGATGATGTTGGCCAATCGCAACGGCATGTTCTACGTGCTTGACCGGACGAATGGCAAGTTCCTGCTCGGCAAGCCGTTCGTGAAAACCAACTGGGCCAGCGGCTTCGATGAAAATGGCAGGCCCATTCGCGTGCCCGGGATTGAACCTACTAAGCAGGGTACGCTGGTCTATCCCGGCAACCAAGGAGGAACCAACTGGTACAACCCTTCTTTCAGCCCGCGCACCGGCCTGTTCTACATTCCCACCTGGCAGAACAGCTCGTCGATTTACTTCAAGGGCGAAGAGCCGCCGGAATTTGACGAGAAAGAAAGTTTTACCGGCGACCGTCCCAAACCGGGTGCAACCACCGACGATGTGTACAGCGCGGTCCGCGCGGTCGATCCGCAGACCGGTGAA
>JASIAM010000236.1 GCA_030041985.1 Bryobacteraceae bacterium
CTGATTCCGTGTTCGCCGCGCGCTTTCAGTTGACCCGCCAGGACCTCGAGAGCTACCTGGCCGAAGCGCTTTCCCACGGTGGCGATTACGCGGACTTGTATTTCGAGTACCTTCTCACCAGCTCCATCGGCATTGATGAATCCATCGTAAAAAGCGCGGCTCAAGGCGTCTCCATGGGCGTTGGCGTCCGCGTCATCTCCGGCGAACGCACCGGCTATGCATACAGCGACGACCTTTCCCCCGAGAAGATCCGCAAAGCCGCCCGTGTCGCGGCCTATATCGCCGCCGGGCCAAGCAAGGTAGAAAGCTTCAACCTCAAAGAGGGGCGCCGCCACGATCTTTATCCCGTTCTTATCGCACCGGCGGAAACGGCATTTCTGGAACGCGTAGACTTGGTGCGCCGCGCCGATCGCGCCGCCCGCGCCTACGATTCCCGCGTGTTCCAGGTGCAGGCCGTCTACGCCGATAATTTACGCCAAGTCCTGATCGCCACCAGTGACGGCGTGCTCACCGTCGATCGCCAGCCCCTCGCCCGCCTCAGCGTTTCCGTGCTGGCGCGCGAAAATGGCGGCCTGCCGCAGCACGGGCATTCCGGCGCCGGCGGCCGCGTCGAACTCAGCTTCTTCGAAAACGAGCACACGCCGGAAACTCTGGCCCGCGAAGCCTCCCGGGAAGCGCTCATCATGTTGGGCGCCGTCGATGCCCCCGCGGGCGAAACCACGGTCGTCCTCGGCCCCGGTTGGCCCGGTATTCTTCTTCACGAAGCCGTCGGCCACGGCCTCGAAGCCGACTTCAACCGCAAAGGCGTTTCGGCATTTTCCGGCCGAATCGGCCAGAAAGTCGCAAGCGAGCTCTGTACCGTAATCGACGATGGCACCATCAGCAGCCGCCGCGGTTCGCTTAATGTAGACGATGAAGGCCAGCCCACCCAACGCAATGTCCTCATCGAGAATGGCGTGCTACAAGGCTACCTTCAGGACAGACTTTCGAGCACCCTGCTCGGCGCAGCGCCCACCGGCAGCGGCCGGCGCGAAAGCTACGAGCACATCCCCATGCCGCGCATGACCAATACATTCATGCTGGCCGGTGAAAGCGATCCCGAGGATATCATCCGCTCGGTCCCTAAGGGACTCTACTGTGTCAGCTTCGGCGGCGGCCAGGTGGATATTACCAACGGTAATTTCGTTTTCTCCGCCTCGGAGAGCTACCTGATAGAAGACGGAAAGGTCACGCGGCCGGTTCGCAATGCCACTTTGATCGGCAATGGTCCGGAAGCCCTCAAATACGTCAGCATGGTGGGCAATGACCTTCGGCTCGACCAGGGAATCGGGGTCTGCACCAAGGAAGGGCAGGGCGTCCCCGTAGGTGTCGGCATCCCCACCATCCGCATCGACAAAATCACCGTCGGAGGCACGGCTTGAGTCTCGGAAAAGTCATCATGTCCGAGAACCATCTAATGGAGTTGGCGCACGGCGTGGTGAAGCGCGCCTTGGCCGCCGGCGCCGCCGATGCCGAGTGCACGGTGGCAGAGGGCGAAGAATTTTCGGCTAGTGTCCGCATGCGGGAGCTAGAAAATCTAAAAGAGGCGGGCTCTCGCGGAGCGGGAGTGCGTGTTTTGATCGGGCGCCATGCCGGCTCTGCCTCTACTTCAGATTTGTCGCCTGAGGGCATCGACCGGCTGGTGCGCTCGGCCATCGAGCTGGCGGCAGTGACCAATGAAGATCCATACGCCTTCCTTCCTGATCCCGAAGAACTGGGCGCCCTCACCGGCGATCTGCGGCTCTATTCAGCAGACGTTGCCACTCTCGCCACTGATTTGAAGATCGAAACAGCCAAGCGCGCGGAAGCGGCGGCTCTATCCGCCGATCCCCGCATATCCAATTCCGAAGGAGCGTCGTTCGATTCCCATTTGGGGCGCCAGATCTTCGTCAATTCTCGCGGGTTTGCGGGTGAGTACCGCACCAGTTACTGCTCGGTCAGCGCCGTTCCGGTCGCGCGCGACCGCGATTCCATGGAGCGCGATTATTGGGAATCGTTCGCCCGCGGTTTTGCCGGGCTTGAGGACCCCGAGCAAGTGGGCCTCACGGCGGCCCGCCGGGCCCTGCGGCGCCTCCATCCCGTCAAAGTACCCACCCAGAAAGTACCCGTTGTGTTCGAGCCCCGCGTGGCCCGTAGACTAATCGGTGAGGTGTTTGATGCCGTGCACGGCATGGCTGTCTACCGCCACCAGTCGTTTCTGGCCGGAAAAATCGGTGAAAAGGTCGCGAGCGATCGGGTTACCGTGATCGATGATGGCACGCTCCCCGGCTTGTTCGGCACCTCCCCGTTTGATGACGAAGGTGTACCCTCGCGCCGCACCGTAGTGATCGAACGCGGGGTGCTGAAGAGCTACTTGCTAAACTGCTACGCTGCCCGCAAGCTGGGCCTGAAGACCACCGGGAACGCCTCACGTGGCCTCGCCGGCAACCCCGGGATTGGCCACGGGAACTTTTTCCTCGAAAAAGGAGTCGAAACCCCGGACGAGATCATCCGTGGAATCCGCAATGGCTTTTATGTTACGGAAATCCAGGGGCACGGCGGCAACACGGTGACAGGGGATTATTCGCAGGGCGCCTCCGGCCTGTGGATTCGCGATGGCGAACTGGCTTTCGCTGTTTCGGAAGTGACCATCGCCGCCAATTTGCGGGAAATGCTGCTCGCGCTTGAAGCCGTTGGGTCGGACCTCGAATTCCGCGGTTCCGTCTCGGCGCCCACAGTGAAGATAGGAGAGATGACGGTTGGCGGAAAGTAAGCTGCGGGTCCCACCCGTCGTCATCGTGATGGGAGTGCTGTTAGTTGCGGGTGCGGCCGGCTTCTGGTATCTCGACCGCCTGTCCCAACAGCCTCCTCCTCCGCCCCCGCCACTAACAGCCGAAGCTAAATCGTATGTCAGCCACCTCAAGCTCAGCGACGTGGATATGGCTGCCAACGAAGATTACTTTCACAACCGCGTCGTCGAGATCAAGGGCAACATTCAAAACCTGGGAGATCGCCGCCTGGACCTCGTAGAAATCAACTGCGTCTTCTACGATCCTTATGGACAGGTCGTCTTGCGGCAACGCACACCCATCGTCAACCGCAAAGCCGGCGGACTGGCTCCCGGCGACACGAAGCCCTTCCGCCTCCCCTTCGACACTATCCCCGATAGTTGGAATAACGTGATGCCGCAAATGGTCATTGCGCGCATCGATTTCGAATAGTCACTCCACCACCTTCGGCTCCCGCTCCAACTCCACAGGCGCAATCCGCCGCCGGTAGTGATCGTTACAAACGTTCACCGTCACGCGATACAGCCATGCCTGCGGGCTCCCCGCGATGCTCCCCGAATGCTTAAGGAGCCGCAGAAACACCTCTTGCGCAACGTCCCGCGCATCCTCCACATCGCCCAGCAGCCGATAAGCCGTCCGCAGCACAAGTTGCTGATACTCCGCCACCCATTTCTCAAACGGCTCGCTCCGGCTCGCATCCATGGGCACCAGGCTTGGCAGAACCAGTTCTCCCGGCATCGGCTTCCGCAAGGGAATACGTCCGGACTTGTCAATTCGTTGATCCCCATTTCCCCGGCTCGCCGCCGCCAGGCCCGGAAATTTTTCGTTCTGTCCCGCACAGAATTCCCCGCGATTGTGTTAGCATGTCCACAATATTGCCGTTCGCGTGGGAGCGAGGGGTGGTGAGGATTGGGGACCATGCCGCGTTTTGCGCTTCTGGCCGCTGGAGCGTCCATCTTTCTCTGCCCGGCCACACCGCTGCTGCGGGCTGCTGGGAATCCGCCTTCCGGGGAGTTGACCCGCCCTGCTGTGGCGGTCTTCATGGATTTCGATTCGAAGCCCGGTGACAACTCGGTTGCGGTGATGAAGCGGGAGGCCGAAGATCTGCTCAAAGCCTCGGGAATCGCGCTCGATTGGAAAATGGTGACGGGCAACCAAGGAAAGGAATCGTCACGCGGACTGGTGGTGGTGAAGTTTCGTGGCCGCTGCCGCGTGGAAGGGTGGCCGCAACCGGGTGAGGACGAACCGCCCGAACGCACGCAGACTTTGGGTTTCACGCGTGTTTTGGACGGTCATGTGATGCCCTTCAGCGAGATCGAGTGCGATCAAATTCGCAAGTCCCTGAGTTACCTCGCCTCCGATTCCACTCCCATGGAACGGCAAAGAGCTTTTGGACTGGCCATGGGCCGGGTAGTGGCGCATGAACTATACCATATGCTGGCGCGCACCACTTCCCACGCGGAAGAGGGCTTGGCGAAAGCAACGCAATCCCTGCGGGACTTGGCCGGCAACTCAGCCATGGCATTCCGCGAAACGGATTCCCGGGCAATCGGCCAAGCTTTCATAAAGCAATAGTCTCTCGCCAATTTGTGATGAAGTCAGGCAATAAAAAAGGGCAGGTGTAACCCTGCCCTGAGTCTTGCTGCCGTCCGGCTTTAACTACCGTTCACTACCGTGGCGTCTAAAACTGTACGGTGGCCCCGAACTTCACCTCGCGCCCGAATGCGCCGGGCATGGCCGATTCGGGGGCGAGAGTATTGACTAGGCCGAATGAGGGCGAACTGATGTTAGTCACCGGATTGTAGGGACTCACTGTGTTGGCGAGGTTATACGCTTCGCCCCTTAGTTGGAAGTTGAAGCGATCGCCGAAGTGGAAGTTCTTCAACAACGCCAAATTATAGGTCCACGCGCCCGGCCCGCGCAGCACACCCCGATTCAAATTAGCCACGTTGCTGCCGGTGGGCGCATAGAACAACCCGTTATTAAAATATGACAGGCCATTGCCGAAATTGCCTGTAACCAGCGCCGAACCGGAGCCGGTTGCGCCGGCAAGCACCGGAAGGCCGGGACAATTGCAAAGCAGCGGATCGGCGGTAAAGGTAAGCGGCGTGCCGGTGTACCATGTCAAGACGCCGTCCAATTGCCAGCCGCCCAGCACGGCCGATACCAGGTTATGGCCCGTGCGGCCCCAAGGTATCTCCTACAGGTGAGTGAGGTTGAGAGTCTGCTGCCGGTCATAATCCATCGGTCCGTAATTGGCGCGCAGGTTTAGAGGATCTAACAGCTCACCATTAGCCGTCGTATAACCGAGCGCCTTGCTATAGGTGTAGGCCGCCATGAACGCAATCCCCTGGGAGAAGCGCTTGTTCAAGCTCACCTGGAGGGCGTTGTAGTTGGAGGTCATGCCGTTCTCAAAATAGGTTACCGGGCTGGTGTTGCCCAGCGCTGCGTACGGCAAGCCCGCCAGACCGGTTCCCGGCAAAGCGTAGTTCAGATTGTAATCACCCGGTAAGTGCCGGTCTAACATACCTACATAACCGACAGAAAGCACACTACCATAGTAAAAGTCACGCTGAACTTGCAGGCTGAACGTTTCCACGTAAGGAGTGGGTAAGTTGCGCGGTATCACACTCGCCGGCAAGTTACCTGCAAGCGTTCCGTTCACCAGCGGGTAAGTCAGGGAATTCGGGTTCGTTACAGTCGGACCAAAAACACCCGTAAAGGGAGCAAGTTCGTAAGTGCCTTGGGCGCTAGCCACTGCTCCCGTAGTGGGCGCCATCAAGCCGGAAAGCATATAAGGCATCTGGAAATACTGGATGCCGTAGCCGCCCCGGATCACAGTGCGATCGTTAAGGCTGTACGCAATACCAACACGCGGGGCCACGTTGCGAGTTTGGGTAATTGTAGGTGTCATTGTATAGCCCCCAACACCGCTATAGTTATAGGTATTGTTCGTGGGGTCGTAGAACTCTGCGCCACCACCTCTATCGGGGTCTATGTTACCGAAGATCTCGTAGCGCACGCCGAGATCGAGCGTAAGGCGATGCAGTAAATGAAAATTGTCTCCCAACCAGACTCCATACTGGCTCTGACGGGTGCTTGGTGCGACGACATTGTTGGCAATTCCAAGCTGCGAAGGGGCGCCCAGCAGAAACGAGGCGAACGAGTTATAAAACTCGGAATATGGCGTAAGGGCAGCGCCATTGTTGATAAGAGTTTGCCCAGGGCTGAAGTAAGCCGTGCCGCTCGCTCCATATAACGATGTATATGGGTTGTCCAGCCAACCATCTGTGCGGATACGGCGGACGTCCACTCCCCACTTGAAACTGTGTTTGGCCGTGTGCCATCCCCAGTTCCACACCCAGTTAAAGTTGTTGTCGATGGGATTTTCCGGCAAGGTGGCGGGGGTACCGATCAGCGGCATACCCGGAATATCGATGCCGATCAGTCCTGTCCCCAAGCTGGTTAAGCCCAATGTGCCGGCCAGAGGACTCGTATTGCCGTAGAGGCCGAGGTTGGAATCGTACCGGTTGTAACCAAATTTGAAATCGGTGATCAGGTTGTCGTTAAACGCGTGATCAATGGCGATCGCGGCGTTATCCGCTACTAACCGGTCGCGCGTTCCCGCGCCAATCACATTCCCCAGGGGGGATTCTTCGACGGCGCGGTTGTTGGAATAGCCGTATCGCAGGAATGCGGATGTGTGATCGTTCACGTGGTAATCCAGCCGGCCATCAAACTTCTGATAATCCAGTTGGTAGGGCGAGTTCGACAGGTAATTGTTCGCCAGCCCCGGAAGATTGGGTGCAGGAAGATAACTCGCAATGGCCGCGGCGGTCGGATTAATCAAAGATGGAGAGATCACATTGCCGGGGAACGCCTGGCGGAGTGTGCCGTCGGCAAACCCAGTGTACGGGCTGTATAACGTCAGGTTCGGAATGGAGCTGAAGTTGCCGGTCAGAACGCCGGCAGACGGCACGGTGGAAAGTTGTGTGTTATCTCCGCGGTTATAATTACCTTCCCACGATCCGAAGAAAAACAAACTGTCTTTTATGATCGGTCCACCGACGGCCGTGCCGAACTGATTGTAAGTGAAGCGGGGCGCGCTCGTGTCGAGGGTATCAAAGTAACTTCTCGTGCGCAGAGGATTACCGCTATAGAATTCAAACAAGTCGCCGTGAAGTGCATTGGTTCCGCCGCGAGAGTTATCCGTCACATACGCGCCGTCTGTGAATCCTTTATCCATTGACAGGTTCGCTGTGGAGACATTGAACTGTTGAATCATTTCTTCGGGAACCACGCGAATAGCCGTATCGCGATATGGCTCCTGGTTCCAAACACCATCCAGATAATTCTGATTCAAATAGGGAAATTGGCCGTTCGTGCTGAAGAAACGGTTGCGCTCCGGGTCCGTTGTAAAGTCCAGAGCGGCCACTGGCGGCGTGATACCGGTTTCGAACTCAACGAGGTCCTGGTGGTTACGGTCGATGACCGGTATTTCGTGCACGACGCGCGAGTCCTCTGCTACCGATACCTCGCCATTGTCAGTCTGCGTCATGGGAGCCGTCCCCTTGAGTTCCACGATTTCGTTAGTATTGCCTGCTTCCAGGGTGATGTTCACGGTGGCGGGTCCGGTTGCCGTCAACTCAATATTTTGCTGAGACGTTCGCTTATACCCGGACGATTCTACGTCGACTTTGTAAGTGCCCGGCGGCAAGGCGCTAATGGAAAAGGTACCATCCGTGCCAGTTAGTGCCTTCTGCGAAGCGCTGGTTTGTGCGTTGGTAACAGTAATTGCGGCATTGGGAACGGGGTTACCGTCTGCCGAAGTAATCCTGCCGGAAAGCGTGCCGCCCACTGATTGGCCCCAGAGAGCGGCGCATGCAGATAAGGCCAGCACACATATAAATCGCATTGATAACTTACCCATTTTTCCTCCAAGAAAACTAACCGTTAAGCCGAGCGTATCAGCATGGGAAAAACTCGGTCAATGCCGCTTTGGTGCGGCTGGGCACAGCGCGGACACGTATAGTGAAGTAGCACGCTACGAGCCGGTTCGGTTCCTAACAAAATCCAGGAGCGTCAGTAAGAACTCCTTGACGCGCGGAAGCCCATTACTCAAAAGTCTCTAGCGCCACAGAAGTGTTATGATGAAACCCTATGAAAGGGATCGTACTCGCTGGTGGGACGGGGAGCCGTTTGTTTCCGCTGACCAAGATCACCAATAAGCATCTGCTGCCCATCTATGATCGGCCCATGATTTATTACCCGATTCAGACGCTGGTGGATGCGGGTATCCGCGATATTCTGATCGTGACCGGTGGAAGGAATTCCGGTGACTTCCTCCGATTGCTTGGTAACGGAAAACATTTCGGCTTGGCGCACATCAACTACACCTACCAGGAAGGAGAAGGCGGAATTGCCGATGCGCTCGCTCTGGCGGAACACTTTGCGGATAATCAAAAGATTTGCGTGGTTCTGGGCGACAATATCATCGAGCGCGATATCCGTGAGGCGGCCGATCGTTTTCACAACCAACCCTACGGCGCGCACATTCTTCTGAAGCGGGTTCCGGATGCGGAGCGATTTGGCGTCGCCGAAGTCGCCGGCGATTGTGTGATCGGCATCGAAGAAAAACCCACCATTCCGAAGAGCAACTATGCCGTTACCGGAATTTACATGTACGACTCCACAGTGTTCGAGAAGATTAAAGTGCTGGTTCCCTCAGGCCGCGGCGAACTCGAAATCACCGATGTGAATAATGCGTACATTCGGGAGGGCACGATGACATTCTCATTTCTGGAAGGTTGGTGGACCGATGCAGGTACTTTCGATTCGCTTCTGCGTGCAAGCAATCTGGTCGCCCAATCGGCCGCTCGGACGCAGCCTGCTCCACTTCCAGATAAACTGAGCAGAGGAGAGGGGGCCACGGCCTGATGGCTTCATTATCGGCCGCGGCGCGGACCGGAAGGAGCATTGCTCAATCGGCCCAACTTGAATTAGTGCTTCCCGAGCGCGACAAAGGCTTGGGCCAAGTGATTAACGCGGTCGATTCGCCGGATCTGATCGAGGGAGTTCGTCTCGAGCGTTTGGCGGTCCATCCTGACGACCGTGGATACTTTCTCGAGGTGCAGCGTTTCGGACGCGGCCTGGCAGCTCATTTTCCCGCCGCTACTACGCAGGTTTCCGCCGCTTTGAACTATCCCGGAGCGATTAAGGCTTTCCACTATCACCTGCATCAGACGGATTGTTGGACCCCCACCAAAGGTCTCCTGCAAGTAGCATTAGTGGATCTCCGTCTCGGCTCTCGCACTTTCGGCTTACGCAACACGATGTATGTGGGTCCTCTACGTCCATGGCAAATACTGATCCCGCCCGGAGTAGGACATGGATATAAAGTTGTTGGTGTAGACGAGTCTATCCTGGTCTATCTGACCGATCGCTTCTACGATCCGCAGGACGAGGGACGCATCCCGTACAACGATCCTTCAATCAACTACGACTGGGAGATCCAGCACAAGTGACGGTTCTGGTCACCGGAGGCGCGGGCTTTATCGGTTCCGCTTTTGTGCGAATGCTGGCTGCCCAGACGGACTGGCGCGTAGTCAATCTCGACAAACTCACCTATGCCGGAAATCTGGAGAACCTTACCGCCCTTGCGGAAAACCCGCTGTATCGCTTCGTGCATGGGGACATCTGTGACGAACGGCTCGTTTTGGCGCTGGTGTCCGAAGAAAAGCCCGATGCCATCGTGCACTTTGCGGCAGAATCGCACGTCGATCGCAGTATCTTATCGCCGGAACCGGTTGTTCACACCAATCTCCACGGCACTTTCGTGTTGCTCGAGGCAGCCCGCCGCTTGCGCATTCCGCGCTTCGTACACGTCTCTACTGACGAGGTGTACGGCAGCCTGGAAGCGCCTTTAGAGGCCACGGAACAGTTCCCGTTAGTTCCCAGCAGTCCGTATTCCGCTTCTAAAGCCGGTTCGGACCTGTTGGTTCGCTCTTACTTTGTCACTTACAAGTTGCCCGTACTGATTACCCGCGCGTCCAATAACTACGGTCCGTATCAGTTTCCGGAAAAGCTGATCCCCCTGATGATCGCCAACGCGCTGGATAACAAACCGCTCCCGGTTTATGGCGATGGGCAACAAGTCAGAGACTGGCTCTATGTCGAGGATCACTGCCGCGGCATTCTGGCGGTGCTGCGGCAGGGTCGCGATGGTGAAATCTACAACATCGGCGGGAACCGGTCTCTACCGAATCTGGAAGTAGTGCGCCGCGTGCTCGAACTAACCGGCAAGCCCGCATCGCTGCTTCAATTCGTGACGGACCGGCCCGGCCACGACCGCCGCTACGCTCTTTCAAGTGAGAAGCTGATGCAGGAGACCGGATGGAGGCCCCTTGTCGATTTTGAATCGGGCCTCACCCAAACTATCGATTGGTACCGGGATCATGCGCTGTGGGTTGCGCACGTGCGCAGTGGGGAATACCGCTCCTACTACGAACGTAATTACGGCGGCCGCGAATTGGCAGCCAGCGAGCCGCGGCCGTAAGGAAGTCTGCGGAGGGGGCCTTGCGTGTTGTTCTCGAAGCGGCGTCCCTGTCGCTCTCAAGCGGTGGTCTCGCTCGCTACACAGCCGAATTGGCTCGCGCACTGGCCCACCAATATCCCGCGGATGAATTCATCTTGGTTTCCGATCAGCCGTTCTCGCTTGGGCGCCCGGCGGGCCAATCGCTTTCGCCTGCCAACCTGCACACAGGCGGAGGGCCGCACAACTGGCTGGAGCGCCGCTGGTGGCTTTGGGGCCTTCCTAGTGAAGCGCGGCGTCTCGGCGCCGACCTGATTCATGGCCCCGATTTCGCTGTGCCTTACTTGCCCTTGCGTCCCAGCGTCTTGACCTTACACGATTTGTCGCCCTGGCTCGATGCCGGCTGGCACCATGCCGCTCGACGAGTCAAGCGCCGCACGCCTGTGTTATTAAAGCTAAAGATCCCAACGATGGTGATTACGGTCAGCGAAGCTGTGCGGCGGCAAGCCATTGCGCGATTTCACATCCACCCGGATGCCATCGTCGCGATTCCTCTGGCCGCGGCGCCCTGGATACGGGTCGAGCGGAAACCCGAGTCCCAACCTCCGATGCGCCCCTACTTTCTGTTTGTCGGGACGATTGAGCCGCGCAAAAACGTACCGGCTTTGGTCGCTGCCTGGCGGGAGGTGCGGCGTGAGTGCGATATCGATCTGGTGCTGGCCGGCCGCCGCCGCGCAGACGCTCCACCTTTGCCCAGCGAGCCCGGCCTGCGGATTCTGGGCGAAGTTCCCGACTCCGAACTGGCCGCGCTTTATTCGGGCGCGCTCGCTTTCGTCTTTCCGTCGCTCTACGAAGGCTTCGGTCTCCCCGTGCTGGAAGCTATGCAATGCGGCGCTTGCGTTATTGCTTCGCCGGCCGTGCGCGAGGCCGGTGGTGACGCTGCCGTCTACGCAGACACACGCGCGGAGTTGGTCAAGTGCATGCGCATAGCCGCAACACAACCGCAATGGCTGGCCGAACGCCGCGCGCTCTCCCTCGCGCGCGCTCAAGAGTTTTCCTGGGAGCGCACCGCGCACCGTACCTACGAAGTTTACCTGGAGGCGCGCAGGCGCTTTGGCCGCTGACCCCAGACCGCGCGCGGTGATTCTCTCACCGGAAGTTCCCTACCCTTTGGCGGGCGGTGGCGCCTTGCGCACGGCATCCCTTTTGCATGGGCTGGCACGATCCTACGACCTGGACCTGATCGTCTTCCGCCAGCCCGGCGCGGCGGACCCCAGCGATCTCTTGCCCGCGGGGCTGGTGCAACGTGTTTCAACGATCGATCTGCCGCCCAACGGACGCAGCCTCGCGGCCCGCTCGTTCCGCAACACGCTGCGGCTCGTTCGCCAGGTCCCGCCGCTGGTGGACCGCTTCTCCGGATTCGAGCGTGAGGTCGCGGCCGCTGTCCAGGGCCAACAGTACGACTTGGGAATCATCGAGCACTTCTGGTGCGCGCCTTACTGGGAGCAGATCTCCACCGTCTGCAGCCGCACTGTCTTAGACCTGCACAACGTGGAGTCCGTTCTGCATGAGCGCTGCTCCCGTACGGAGGCAGGTGCGGCGGCACTCGCTCACAGGGTATTCGCCCAGGCAGCCGCCGAACTGGAGCGACAGTGGCTTCCCCGCTTTTCCCGGATTCTTGCTGCATCCGATTGTGATCGAAACTGGATTCTCGCCCGGTCGCCGGGCTCGCAAGTCATCGCGTATCCCAATGCCGTTCCCTTGCATCCGCTACCCACGTGCGAGCGGCGCCACGCCCTGGTTTTTTCCGGCAACCTGGAATATCACCCCAATGTTTCCGCGGTGCGTTTCTTCCGGCAGCAGGTATGGCCCAACCTGCGGGAGCGCTGGCCGGACCTGGTGTGGCGGATCGTCGGCTGCAACCCGCACGCCGTCGCAGCAGGGACGAAGAGCGATCCGCGTATCGAACTGAGCGGCCCGGTAGAAGATGCCGTCTGCGAACTGGCGCGCGCGGAAATTGCCATCGTTCCTATTCTTGCCGGCAGCGGCACCCGTCTCAAAATTCTCGAAGCCTGGGCCGCCGGCCTGCCGGTGGTCTCGACCACACTCGGAGCCGAAGGCTTGCCGGTTCGTGACGGCTATCATTTGTTAATTGCAGATGGCGCTGCGCATTTTACCGGCCAGGTCTGCCGGTTATTAGAGGACAGCGGCCTCCGCCACGATCTGGCTCATGCGGGCCGCTCGCTGCTCGAAAGCGAGTTTACTTGGGAAAAAGCGTGGGCGAGCCTGGATTTTATATCAAGCCTGCTGGCAAAGCCCTAACGTTTGGGCGAGTAACCGACCGTCAGCGTGGCCATAATGCTGCGACCCGGTAGCAGCGTCAGAATGTCGTTCGGCGACGGAACCGCGGTCGCTGTGGAAGCCGGAGTTACCGCGACAATATTGTGGTTGTCGAGCAGATTGTTCACACTCAGCCGCAGCTTGCTTACCCCTGAGAAAGGACGGCCCTTTTGACATACACATCGGTCAGGCGGAACGGATTGATAGAAACTGCTTCGTGCGTGCTGCCCGGCGCATATTGCATGACGTTCGTGAAATCCGTGTCCGGCGACGTGAAGTTCTCAACAAATGGTTGGCTGATCTCCGCATGCGGAGACTCTTCATCGAGTGAGGCTTGCGTCGGCGCGGTTTGCGCGGCGACAGAGGCAGTTCCCTGAACCGTTAGCGCCTGCGTAAGGGAAGCGACACTAAGTGTGATACCAACATCTTCTACGCCTGCAGCGGGAAGTTGGACGCCTGTGCGTGTCGCCTTGGCAAATCCGTTCGCGGTCACCTCGACCGTGTAAGTGCCTACGGGCAGACTGGAAACCGAGTAGTGGCCTTCCGGATCTGATGTTGTGTTTCCCGTCGCCCCTGTGGCATCGTTTCTGACCATTACTGTGGCGCTGCCAACAGCTTTGCCAGCCTGATCCAGAACCGTGCCTGCGAGAGTCGCAGTGTCCTGCGCCGCCAGTTGCCCGGGGTTCGGCATCGTCGTGGATAGGCATCAGAAGGCTGGCCTTCTGCCGTAGGAGGGGCCACGGTACAATAAAATCACATTCGCCGGAGAGTTTTGCCGCCCGCCGCGACTGTAAAGCCAGGAGCCGAAAATGAGGAAATTGCCAGCCATTGCAGTTGCCACTGTGGTTTTGATCGGGTTAGCGCAGGCTATCGACTACCCCCGAATGAAAGAAGGTCTCTGGGCCATCTCGCAGCAGACTATATCCAGTCCGGGTAATGTGAAGAGGCAGATCACGCAAAAGATCTGCCGCAGCCATGCTTATGACGACTATGCCAGAGCTCGTCTCCGGAATGCGCCGGGATGCAAAGCCAGTGAGAATTTCAGCGGCAGCACGTATACCACCGAGCTAGAGTGCATTATTAAGGGCACCACCACAAAATCCAAGACCGTGGTTACCATGCAGGGCGACTCTGCCGTTCACTCGGAATCGCACTCCACCTATTCCCCGGCACTGGGCGGCATGAGCGACATGACGATCATACAGGACCAAAAGTACGCCGGTAGCTGTCCTTCGGGGATCGCGCCCGGAGATCTTATATCCGAAGACGGAAAGGTCACACACGCAGCCGGGTTCACCAAGTAGCCTTTCGCTGCACTCAAGCGCCGGCCCATATTCCCGGTAAACGAAACGCTTCCACTGACGATAAGCAATAGTGGACAACGAATCGTTTCATGCTTGCCATCCTGGGTATTGCGCTGGTGTTCGCCGCCGTTTTCGGCGGGTACCTGCTGGAGAGGGGTAATCCCTACGTCCTGCTGCAGCCCGCTGAATTGATGATCGTGTGCGGCGCAGCCGCGGGCATTATCCTGATAGCCCATCCGCCGGCCACGATCCGTAAGATGATTCGCGGCACCTGGGCTGTCCTGTTTCCCAAGCGTCCATCGCGCAGTTCTTATTTGCGTGTGCTGCGCCTTTTATACGAAGTGTTCTGCTATCTCCAGCGTGCCGGGACAATGAACCTGGAGAACCATGTTGAAGACCCCGAGTCCAGCCCGATCTTCTCGCAATACCCCGAATTGCTGGCAGACCGGCCCACCATCGATTTCCTTTGCGACTCGTTGCGCATGGTAGTGATCGGCGCGAGCAGCGCCAACGAAATCGATCACCTTATGGATCTGGATATAGAAGTGCAGCGGCGCGGCAAGCATGAGCCGGTGAGCGCCCTGAGTTCCATTGCCGACGCGTTGCCGGGGCTGGGCATCGTGGCGGCGGTACTCGGAGTGGTGATCACTATGCAAAGCATCGGTGACGCTCCGCAAGCGGTCGGAGAAAAAGTAGCCGCCGCTCTGGTAGGCACGTTCCTGGGAATTTTCCTGTGTTATGGAGTCGTCGGACCCCTGGCCTCGCGGCTCGAAAGCCTGGGCGAAGCGCAAACCCAGTACCTCCAGGTAATGCGCATCGCCGTGGTAGCTTTCACCAAAGGCGCCGCGCCCATTCTCGCGCTGGAGTACGGCCGCCGCTCGATCCCCGTAGAGAGCCGTCCCGGATTCGCCGAAATGGAAACGATCATCCGGCGGGAAGCCAAGATTCCGCCCGTGCCCTCTCAGCCAGGAAAGGCGGAAGAAAATGCCAAGACTGTCCCTGCCGGTTGAGACCGCGCCTTCCGCCTGCCCGCGCACACTCCGCCTTCCCCAAAAGCGGCGCAGCGGCGCATGGAAAGTCGCCTACGCCGATTTCGTCACCGCGCTCATGGCCCTGTTTCTCGTGCTCTGGATGATGAATGCCAGCCGCGCCGTGCAAAAATCCGTGCGGGGCTATTTCCGCGATCCACGCGGCTATACGCAAAAACTGGGAGCGGGCGTTGCCGGCCAGGGCGAAGGATTGCCCCTGGACCACACCAGCGTCGGCAACATGCAGAAGCGCATCGAAGACGCACTGCGCAGTGTGCCGAATATCGGCAATTTGCGCAACAACATCGTCGTGAGTGTCACGGGCGAGGGTTTGCGCATCGACTTGCTGGAAACGGAAAAGGGCATGTTCTTTGTCACCGGGAGCCCTACGCCGACACCCGCGGGCACTCGTTTGTTAACCGCTCTCGCCGCCCAAATCGGCAAACTGCCCAACCGTTTGGTGATCGAAGGCCATACCGATGCACGCCCATTTGGAAGCGCCGGCCTGGCAAACGGCTTGGACAATTGGGAACTCTCCGCCAGCCGTGCCAATGTGGCGCGCCGTCTGCTGGAAACCTCCGGTGTTCGTCCCGGACAAGTGGTGGAGATGCGCGGCTTCGCCGACCAACACCTGCTCAACCCCGCAGACCCAAACGACGCTCGTAACCGGCGCGTCTCCGTAGTTGTCAAATTTCAAGATCCCTAGCCAATGTGTGGTCCGCCAACCCGCCTCAGGCGCATTCCGCGGCGCGTTAGAATGGCATCGTGCTCGATCGCTTCATTCTTCACAACGGCACTATTCTTGAGGCCTCGAGCCCGCTGTTTTCGGCGGGTCAGGTAGGCTTGCTCTCCGGCTGGGGTGTCTTTACTACTATGCGCGTAGTCGAAGGGGTCCCCTTTGCTTTTGAGCGGCACTGGGCCCGTCTCGCGCGGGATGCCGCCGCGCTGCATGTCGCCATGCCCGCGGAAGCCGAGCCGGTGCGTCGCAAACTCGCCGAGCTCATCGAAGCGAACCACGCTGATCGCGCCACCCTCCGCCTGGTCATTCTCCGCAATGGCGGCAGCCTTTGGGAAGGTCCCTCCCTTGGCCGCGCCACGGACGTCATCGGCCTCACCGCCCAACCCAAAGTATGGGGCGATTCCGCCCGCTTGACCTATGTGCCCCACGCCCGTTACGCCGCCTCCATGTTCGCGGGCGCAAAGATACTTTCCTGGGCAATGAATCTTACCTGGTATGAATCGGCGCAGGCGCGCGGCTTCGATGAGGCCCTTCTCCTCAATGAGCGCGGTGAAGTCGCCGAGTGCACTTCGGCCAACATCTTCATCGCTCAGGGAAACGATGTCTGGACGCCCCCGCTCAGCGCAGGCTGCCTTCCCGGTATCACGCGCGAAGTGCTGCTGGGGGAAACGCTCGTCCCCGGAATCCGCGTCCGCGAGCGCACGCTCATGCCCGCCGATCTCGAAAGCGCCGGCGAAGTCTTCATCACTTCCACCACGCGCAATCTGCTACCCGTGCGGCAGATCGAAGAGCGGGCAGTGGGCCGCTCCGGCCGCGTCTGGGAGGGGCTGGAAACAGCCTTCGAAGAATATGTGGCCCGTTATGTGGCCGATCAAAAAGCGGTGGCCGTAAGACCGTGAACGCCGTCGAGTTTCACAATGTCTCGAAAAGCTACCCCATTTACAACTCGCCCGGCGACCGTCTGAAGGAGTTGCTTTCCATCCGCCGCAAGAAGCGCCACCGCGATTTCGGCGCCCTGCGCGATGTCAGCTTCGAAGTCAAACGCGGCGAAACCTTCTGCATCGTCGGCGAGAATGGCTGCGGCAAGAGCACCCTGCTGCAAATTGTTGCCGGTATCCTCCAACCCACCTCCGGCACCGTCACCGTCAATGGCCGCGTTTCCGCACTGCTGGAACTGGGCGCGGGCTTCAATCCCGAATTCAGCGGCCGCAACAACGTGTATCTCAACGGCTCCATTCTCGGCCTGACCACGCGCCAGATCGATGAGCGTTACGAAGCAATCGAAAGCTTCGCCGAAATTGGCGATTTCATCGATCAGCCGGTCAAAACCTACTCCAGCGGCATGGTCGTCCGCCTGGCTTTCGCCGTGGCCATCAATGTCGATCCCGACATTCTGCTGGTAGACGAGGCTCTGGCAGTAGGCGATATCTACTTCCGCCAACGCTGCATGCGCAAAGTGCACGAGCTGCGCTCACGGGCCGTCACCATCCTTTTTGTTTCACATGCCACCTCGGATGTGAAAGCCATCGGTGACCGCACCCTGTGGCTCGAACACGGCCGTCTGATGGATGTTGGCGATACCGATCGCGTAGTGGCCAAATATCTCGCTCGCATGGTAGAAAAAGATTCGAACTATCTCGCGTCCCATGTGGAAACCGAGCAGCGCGCGTCCGCGGGTGTGGAGGCCCCCGAGGTGGTTACTTCCATCCCCAATATCGACCACCGGTATGGCGATGGGCGCGCGGAGGTGCTCGGTATTGCCATCCTGGATGAAAGGGGGTGGCCGGTTCCCATGCTCGAGCCGCTCTCGCACATTGTGGTGCGCATCAGCATCCTTGCCAAAGCCCATGTGCCGCTGCCCATGGTCGGTTTCATGCTTCGCAACCAGATGGGCATGGATTTCGCCGGCACCAATACGGCGCGCGAAGGCCGCGAGCTGGCGCCCCTGGAGGCCGGCGATATCCTCACTGTTGATTTCCACTTGGATTTGCCGGAGCTCTACCCGGCATCTTTTTCTTTTTCGCCCGCCATCGCCGATGGCACGCTGCTGGGCTATACCATGTGCGACTGGATCGATAACGCCATCGCGCTGCAGATGACTCGCGGTGAAGGCCAGATCTACGGTTATTTGCATTTGCCCTGCCGCGTGGAAATCAACGCGCGGCTGCGGCAGGAAGAGGACGGCATAACCGCCAGCCCGGAACATGTCGCCCGCTGAATTCACCGGCGAACGCCTCGTCCCCGGACAGGTGAATGATGACCTGCTCAATGAGCACATGGCTCGCTACACCTTCGCCGCGCGCCTGGCGCGTGCCCGGCGTGTGCTGGACATGGGGTGCGGCACCGGTTACGGCGCGGCTGACCTAGCCCACCGCGCCGCCTTCGTCACGGGCGCCGATATCGCTCCCGAAGCCATCGAGTTCGCGCGCGCCCATTACCGCCTCCCCAACCTGTTCTTCGAACGCGCCGCCTGCACTGCGCTGCCGCACCCCGATGCCAGCTTCGATCTGGTGGTCGCCTTCGAAGTGATCGAGCACCTGGAGAAGTGGCCCGAACTGCTGCTCGAAGCGCGCCGCGTTTTAACCCGTAACGGCCAGTTCGTTGTCTCCACGCCCAACAAGGCCTTCTACACCGAGTCGCGCGGCCGCGAAGGCCCCAATCCCTTCCACTTTCACGAATTCGAATTCGAAGAGTTCCGCTCGGCATTGCTTACCGTTTTCCCCGAGGTGTCTCTGTTCCTGGAGAATCACGTGGAAGGTGTGGCCTTCGAACCGTACGATCCCAGCACCGGCCAGGAGCTTCACGTTGCCGGCGAAGTGGTCCCGCTCGAATCCCACTTCTTTGTTGCGGTGTGCGCCCACAGGCCCCTGCCCCAAAGCCCGATCTATGTGTACCTCCCGCGAACCGGCAATCTATTGCGCGAGCGCGGCCGCCACATCGCTCTGCTCGAGGAGGAACTCGCCACTAAAAATGAGTGGCTCGAACGCGCGCTCGGTGAGCATGAAGAACTGCTCCGTCAGCATCGCGCTCAAACCGAAGAACTGGAGCGCAGTAATCGCTGGGCAGAGCAGCTCGACCGGGAACTCGCACGGCATCAGGCGCGCGTGGTCGATTTGCAGAAAGAACTCGCCGATCAGCGCGAAGGCTACGAGGCAAAAGTGAAAGAGCTGGAGGAAGAGATGCGCTCCCAGGTCGAGTGGGCCCTCGATCTGGAGAACCGCCTCACCGCCAAGATCGACGAGTTGGCGGGCGCCGTAGATGCTTTGCACCATACGGAGAAAGAATTGGAAGGCCGAACAGTTTGGGCGCGCCGCCTGGAAGAAGAAAAGCGGCAACTCGAAGAGCAGCTCGCCATGGTGCGCGCTTCCCGATGGGTGAAACTGGGCGGCAAGGCCGGTCTGGGCCCGAAGCTGCCCGTGCGCTAACATGCAGTTCCTCAAACGTCTGCTGCGGTCGCTCCCGCTGCTCCTGATCTCGCCACTTCTCATCCTAGGCCCCGCGCTCCTGCTCGCCCTCACCGATCTCCTTTGGAAATTATTCGGCAAGAAAATTCGCGCGAGCGCGCAACCAATCCCCGGCTCCCGACCCCCGGCCCCCGGCTCCCATTGCGCTTCCGCCGTCATCCCCAACTGGAACGGCCGTGACCTGCTCGAAAAGTATCTCCCTTCCGTAATCGAGGCTCTGGCCGGTAATGCGGACAACGAGATTCTGGTGGTAGACAACGGCTCGACAGACGGCAGCGCGGATTTCGTGCGCGCCTGCTTTCCCCAGGTGAAACTCGTTCCGCTGGCCCACAATGCCGGCTTCGGAGGCGGCTCCAACGAAGGCTTCCGGCATGCCCGCAACGATATCGTGGTGCTCTTAAACAGCGATATGCGGGTGGCTCCCGATTTTCTCGCCCCGCTGCTCGAAGGCTTCCGCGATCCCGAGGTGTTCGCCGTTTCCTGCCAGATTTTCTTCAGCGATCCTCACAAGCTGCGCGAGGAATCCGGCCTGACCCAGGCGTGGTGGGAGGATGGCAATCTACGCGTGCGCCATCGCATTGATGGTGCCATTACCGATCTTTACCCCTGCTTCTACGGCGGCGGCGGCTCCTGCGCCTTTGACCGCCGGAAGTTTCAAGAGTTGGGCGGCTTCGACCACTTGTTGCGCCCCTTCTATATGGAAGATACGGACCTCGGCTACCTGGCCTGGAAACGCGGCTGGAAGGTGCTCTACCAACCGCGCAGCGTGGTGTTTCACGAACACCGCGGCACCATTGGCAAGCGTTTTTCCGAGCGCCAGATTCAGGCCGTTCTCAAAAAGAATTTTGTGCTGTTCGCCTGGAAGAATATCCACGAGTGGCAGCGCCTCGCATGGCATTTTTTTTTCGCCTGGGCCGGGGCAATGCTCAGCGTGCTTTTTGGGGATGCCCTTGGCCGCCCCAACTTCGCGGCCTTGTGGCGTTCGTTTTGCCGGTTGCCGGAGGCCGCCCGCTCCCGCTGGCGCGCCCGCTCGCTGGCCGTCGTGAGCGATACCGAAGCGCTGCGGCGTCCCCTCGGAGGATACTTCCGCGACCGCTTTGCCCCTCTCGCGCAGAAAGCGGGCCAGCAGCCTGGCCCACTGCGCGTGCTCTTCGTTTCCCCTTATCCCATCTGCCCGCCCGTCCACGGCGGCGGTGTGTTCATGTATCAAACTCTCCGCGAACTGGCCAAACTGGCGGAAGTTCACGTCGTGGAGTTGCTCGAACTGCCGGAACAGGAGAAAGACAACCAGGAACTGCGCCAGTTCTGCGCTTCCGCTGAGTGGATCATATGGCATAACGGTAAGCCAAAGGGGTTGGGTTCAACGCTGCCGCGCGCCGTGCGCGAATTTGCCAATGCGGATATGGAGTGGCTGATTCATCGCCAGATCTATACCATGCAAATCGATGTGATCCAGCTCGAATATCTGCCCATGGCCCAGTACGCCGTGCAATACACGCGCCTGGTGAATGCCCTGTTCGAGCACGATATCTACTTCCAGGCGATCGCCCGCCGTATCGCGCACCTGTCCGCGCTGAGCGAACTGAAGGCCCGTGTGGAATATCTGCGCGCGCTGCGCTACGAACTGCGCACGCTGCCCCATTGCGACCAGGTGCAAGTCTGCACCCAGGCAAACCGCGAGTACCTGCTATCGTTTTTGCCGCAGCTCGCGCCCAAACTGCGGGCCGGCATGCGCGCCGGCATCGACACCCGCCGCTACCGTTTCAATCCCTGCGAACGCGAGCCGCTCACCATGTTGTTCGTGGGCAGTTTTCGCCATGACCCCAACCAGACCGCGGTCGATTGGTTCGTGCGCCACGTGCTGCCGCTCATTCTGCGGCGCCAGCCCGCCGCGCGCCTGGTGATTGCCGGTTCCGACCCTCCGCCGCCACACATCTACGGCGAAGCCTCCGCCTCCATCGATATGCTCGGCTATGTAGACGATGTGCGCGACCCTCTGGCCCGCTATGCCCTCTTCGTCTGTCCCATCCTCAGCGGCTCAGGAGTGCGTGTGAAGCTGCTCGAAGCATTCGCCGCCGGCATCCCCGTGGTTTCGACAACCATAGGCGCCGAGGGCCTGGCTCGCAAAGACTCCGAATTTTGCGCGCTCGCCGATGATCCGGCGCTGTTTGCTGAGCGTGTGCTCGCCCTCTTCGCCGATCCCCATGCCGCCGCGCAAATGGCCCGCCGCGCCCGCGCCGAAGTCGAAACCAATTGGGACATGGCCACGATCACCGCCCGCCTGGTGGACAGCTATCGGGAATCGGTAAAAGAAAAGCGCCCACCTAATGTTTAGTACTAATTACATAGTATAATCGGCTCGTGCCCAGTCCCCGATTCAGGCCATCTGCCTTCACTCCATTTCTCCTGCTCGTTTTTCTATTCGCCCTGACATCTTGCGTCCATCCGAACCGCATCTCCCGCGGCGCCCTTCGCCAACTCACGAAGAATCAAGAGCCGTTCGTGCTGGTGTTCGGATCGTTATCGACAACTACAGAGACTCTCGCCATTCCTACGATCCGTTTTTCCCATCAGGCCGGCCGGTCGGCTCCCGTTTACTTACTCCGGTCGCTGACCATCACCAGTGGAGATCGTTTCTACGCCATTTTGCAAAAGCCGGCAACGCCTTCGTACACTCTGCCTTATCTGGACGAGTTCTATATCGAAGTCGGCAGCGCCGCGACTGGGTTCGATAGAATCACCTATATTCGTTTGCACCCGGCAGAGACGCCGATGGCAATGTACGTTGGCGAGATGCAAGTGACCGCCGCGTCCTCACGGACCACTCCAGGCCAGAAGGTTGTCGTCAATGTCCGCGACGACTTCCAAAATGCCGCTTTGGAATTGAAACGGCTCTATCCCCGGTTTCAGGGAACCATCGTCACGGCTCCGGAATTACGCAACCGCTAGTCACGCCGGCCAAACCATCGCGCATTCGGTGAAGCCGAAGCTCACCGAATGTACACCGTGGGCCAAAGTTTAACTTCTCGTACACGTCGGTCCAAACTCAAGACTGGCCGACCGACCGGACGAACCTGCAGTGTGCAGTTTGCGCAAGACAGGTGTTCTACGTCAGAGCGCAAACGATTTCGGTACAGAGCGTATGCTGATAGAGCCATACGCTGCAATTCCCTTGCGAATAATATCGAATCTCGCTAGCCTGGCTCAGGAATACACGAAGCCGCGGAGGGCCAATGAACATATATTTGGATACGATGCTATGGAACGAATTGTACGATCAGGGAGAGCATCCGACCGGCCTCGTTGCATCGCTTAATGCCAAGGGTGCCGGGCTGGTATTGAGTCCTCACACCGGGTTCGAACTCGCGAAGACCTTCGCAAATGCTCCGGAGCGCGCCAAAAAGCTCTTCTTGTATGTTAGGGAATTCGTTCTGGCGAACATTCCTTGCACAAAGGAGATCTCAGGAATTCTCGAGGCGGAGATGCTGGTGTTGCGCTCGCCGACAACAGAGATGCGCCCGTTTCTTCCGCCAGAGAACTACAGAGAATTCAAAAAAGACGTTGAGAAATTGGCAGCCGGAGAATTTGACGAACGGGCGTTTGAGTTTGTGAACTTGCGTAATTCCCTCGGTGTAACCGCACGATCAGGTCCGGCTCGCCATCTCCGTGACGATGTTGCGCAACGACTGCGGAGCGTGGCGCGCGCGGATCTTGATAAATGGATGGAAGTGGAGGCCGCATCAACTCAAGGCGCCATGCTCTTGATCGAACAAATCACCAGACAGTTCCCTGAGGCCCCTATCGAAGAGGCAGCAACTTGGGCAGGGCCCCTGATGGCTTCACCCACTTGCCGTTTGGCTAAGGGGCTTACTCGCGCTGATCTGTACTTCAACTGGCGCTGGGCACACCGTGGATCGCTTCCAAAAGACCTCTACCACGACATGTACCACGTACTGATCTCGACTTACTGTGATGTATATGCGACCAGGGAATCCAAGCAGGAGGATTACGCTCGATTGTTATTGACGGCAAGTACGAGGTTCGAGGTGTACGACGGCCAATCCTCGTTGGGTGGTTGGCTCAGAGCATTGGTTGGAAACTGATCTCATCTAACCTACATATCCCTCGGCCGTTCCTCGCAATAACTCTTGGGAACCCTGGACGTACAACGCATGGCTTACGTGACTTATCGTCGGCGACGTGCGTGTCCGGGGAGCGGACGCGTGAGTAGGAGGATTCCTGGTTGTCAGTAAAGGACTCACCGCGCCAGTTGCAGCCAGGCATAGACCACCGGCAATGCGAACATGGTGCTGTCCACGCGGTCCAGCATACCGCCATGGCCCGGCAGAATCGTACCGCTGTCTTTCACGCCCGCGCCCCGCTTGATCGCCGATTCGCTCAAATCGCCTAACTGGCCGGCGATGTTCGTAGCGATCGTCAAAAGAATGGCTTGCGGCACGGCAACTCCGGGCATAAATCCGACCAGGTACCCACCCGCGAAAACCACCGAGGCAACCAGCGAACCGGCCGTTCCTTCCCATGTCTTGCCGGGACTCACGCGCCCCGCAAGACGCCGCTTGCCGAACCTCCGGCCGATGTAATAGGCCCCCACGTCGCCGACCCAGTTCACCAGCAGCGCGTACATCAGCCAGTGAGGGTTAATTGCTCTCACCAGGACCGCGCATTTCCACGACCCAAAGACGTAAATCAAGCCGGTAATCAGCAGCGCCGCCTGCGGCAGTGAGTGGGCCAGATCGCGCGCGCGCATCGCCGCGGCGAGCGCCCCCAGGCATGCGAGCACGAGCAGCATCCACGGCCATGGCCCTTGCCCAACAAACAGAATCAGGATGCCGGCCACGTACGCCAGCGGATGAGGCGCTCCGAAGCCATAGGCCGTAGCCAGAGCGCGGTATTCCTGGAAGCACAGGCAGGCCACCGCTACCACCACCAGCCCAAACACCCAGCGGTTCGCCACAAAGACAACCAAGACAACTAGAGGAATGAGGATGAGTGCGGTGAAGACCCGGCTCATGATGGGCGCAGCGCGCCGACCAATGGTTCGCCGGAACCGGTGGGCTGAGCAGGCAACTCCGTGGAGCGAGCAGGCAAACCTGTGCTCAGCCCGCCATAGCGGCGATCGCGCTTCTGGTATTCGAGAATCGCCCGTAGCAAATCACGGCGGCAGAAGTCCGGCCATAAAGTGCCGGTCACATACAGCTCCGCATAGGCGATCTGCCACAGCAGAAAATTGCTGATGCGCATTTCACCCGAGGTGCGGATCAGCAAATCGGGATCGGGGCACGCATTGGCGTATAAGTTTGCGCCAATCGACTCTTCGTCCAGTCGCAGCGAACCGATGCTTCCATCCAGGCGCGCCATTTCCAGGATGGCGTTCACCGCGTCCACGATCTCCGCGCGGCCGCCGTAATTGATGGCCAGGTTGACCAGCAAGCCGCGGTTTGCGGAAGTGGCATCGATCACGAAATCCAGCTCCCTGCGCACCGCATCCGGCAGCGCGTCCAGCCGTCCAATGGCCTGCAAGCGCACGTCATTTTTTTGCAGGTCCGGCAGTTCCTGGCGAAGGTAATAGCGCAAGAGCCGCCACAAGGTTTCCACTTCAGCGCGCGGCCGCTTCCAGTTCTCGACCGAAAATGCATAGAGCGTCAGCACCTTGACGCCCAGGCGCGCGCACGTCTCCACGGTAGCGCGCACGGGAGCTACCCCCGCTTGATGGCCGGCCACGCGCGGAAGGTGCCTGCGCCCGGCCCATCTTCCGTTGCCATCCATAATGATTGCGATGTGCGCGGGCAGGCGCGATGGATCGATCGCGTGGGCCAGTTCCCAGTCCGGATCGCCGGGCTCGAGGACTTCCAAAAGAGCCTTCATGCAAATGCTTATAATACCATCTATCTGCTTTAAATTATAGTGAGCTTTAAGGGATGGGGCAGTAGTGCGCCGGGGGCTTGATTCGGCCCCACGGAAGTGCTACTCACGCCGCAAATGCCGCACCAGGGTGGTCAAGATAAACCCGCCTGCCAGCAGCACTGCCAGCACCCGCAGCGGCGTGTCGTATATGTGGATCTTGCTCGTCCCCGACGCCAGCGCGGCCTTGGCTCTATTCGAAAGCTCGGTGATGATCACCGGCCCCGCTACCGCGGCGGCGCTCCAGGCAGTGAGTATCGAGCCGTGAATCGCCCCGACATTTTCCACTCCGAAAATGTCTGCGAGGAACGCTGGAATGGTCGCAAAACCGCCGCCATACATCGTGAAAATGATAAATAGAGCCGTTTCAAATACGACCCAGTTCCCCTGCGCCGCCCAGCCCGGGATCAACAGGAAAAGCGCAACTTGGAGGACAAAGAAAACGATATACGTGTTCCGCCGGCCGATGTAATCCGACGAGGAGGCCCAAAAGAAGCGGCCCCCGGCATTGAACAAGCTGATGTAGGACACCACCAGCGCTGCCTCAACCGGCGTTTTCAAAAACATATCCTGCATCATGGGGGAAGCCTGCGCCAGAATGCCGATGCCGGCCGTTACATTGATAAACAGGATTCCCCACAACAGATAGAACTGCAGTGTCTGAAGGGCCTCATTGCGGGTTACGCTGTGCTCGGCCATTACATTGCGTGTTTTCGTTGCCGGGACCCAACCCGCCGGCCGCCATCCTTCCGGTGGCCGGCGCAGGATCCATGCGCCACCCAGCATGACCACCAGATAAATTCCGCCCAGCGCCATGACGGTGTTCGCCACTCCCATCAACTCGATAAATTTGGCACTGAGATAGCTGCCTACGAACGCTCCGCCGCCAAATCCCATGATCGCCATCCCGGTGGCCATTCCGCGGCGGTCGGGAAACCATTTCACCAAGGTGCTCACCGGCGCGATGTATCCCAATCCGCACCCGATGCCGCCAATGACCCCCATCCCCAGGAACACCAGAACCGATTGTTTCACTGCCAGCCCGATGCCCCCGATAACCAGTCCTAAGCCAAAGAACAGAGCCGCTGCGGTAGCCGCCACGCGGGGGCCTCGCCGCTCCACCCAGGGCCCGCCGACAGTCGAGCTCAGTCCCAACAGGATAATGGCCGTGGTGAAGGTCGTGTACGGAGGACGGAACCAGGAAGGATCATTCGGAAAAAGAGCCGTGATCGGGCGGACGAACGTGCTCCACCCGTACACCGACCCAATGCAAATGTGCACGGCTACAGCACCTACAGGTATCAGCCAGCGGTTGATGGGCGCGGCCGCAGGTGCATCTTTATTCACTGCTCTGGAAGACGCATCCGGCAGGGGTCTGGGAGTCATAGGTGGCCGTATTGTATCCCAAAGGGGGCGGGGCTTGTGTTACAGCCGTTTGGCTGCTGGCAACCATACCCCGGGCATGAGAAAATGAACCCCATGCCTGATCGCCTCTTGCTGGCATTTGCCGGAGTTGCGATGGCCGTCGTGCCGGCCGCAGCTCAGCAGCCCTGCGAGAACCTCACCAGCCTTTCGTTGCCCAACGTCACCATTTCCCAGGCAACTACGGTTGCGGCCGGCAAGTTCGCACCCCCGGACCAAAAAGAGCCGGTTGACGTTCCGGCGTTCTGCCGCGTCGCCGGTGTGGTAGCGCCGGAAGTGAAATTCGAAATCTGGATGCCCGCCGGGTGGAATCACAAATTATTGGTGGTGGGAAACGGGGGCATGGCCGGCTCCATCAACTATCGCCAGATGATCGACCCGCTCGGCCGCGGTTACGCTACCAGTAGCACCGACACGGGCCACGAAGGAAAGGGCACGGATGGAAGCTGGGCCGTTGGGCACATGGAGCGCGTGATCGATTTCGCCCACCGCGCCATCCATGTTACGAGCCAGGCAGATAAAGCGATCGTCGAAGCCTTTTACGGCGGACCGCCCGAGCATGCCTATTTCAGCGGCTGCTCGCAGGGCGGGCAGGAAGCGCTCATGTCGGCCCAACGGTATCCCAAAGATTTCGACGGCATTATCGCCGGCGACCCCGCCAATTTCTGGACCCATAACCAGATCAATCACGTCTGGACGCTCCTGGTCACCAAGGGCGATGCCTACATTCCCGCCAGTAAAGTTCCCATGATCGCGGCGGCCGTCAACAGCGCTTGCGATGCGCTCGATGGCATACAGGACGGCATTCTGAACGACCCGCGCCGCTGTCATTTCGATCCTAATACTTTACTGTGCAAAGCAGGCGATGCCCCGGATTGCCTCACTGCGCCCCAGGCTCACGCGGTGCAGCAACTGTACGATGGACCCGGCGGGAACGTTTATCCCGGGCTGCTGCCCGGTGGAGAGGATGGACCGGGAGGCTGGAGCAACTGGATTACCGGCTCGCAACCCGGCTCGAGCGGCCAAGGGAATCTGGGCCTGGCCTTCTTCCGCTATTTCGTTTTCGATGACGCCGAATGGGACGCCCGCTCCTTCAAATTCGAGACCGCGCCGGGCTTTGATAATGATGTCGAATTCACCGACTACAAGCTGGCTGCCATCTTCAACGCGACCGATCCCGATCTCAGCGCCTTCCGCGACAACGGCGGCAAACTGATCCAATACCACGGCTGGAGCGATCCCGATATCACGCCGCTCAACAGCATCAACTACTACGAGAGCGTGCAAAAGGCCACGCCCGGCGCGGGCGAATTCTACCGGCTTTTCCTGGTGCCTGGCATGCAGCACTGCGGCGGCGGTCCCGGCACTTCGAAATTCGATATGATCTCCGCGTTGGAACAGTGGGTAGAGCACGGCGCTGCTCCCGAAAGCATCCCGGCGGCACACACCACCAGCACCGGTATCGTAGACCGCACCCGCCCCTTGTGTCCCTACCCGCAAGAGGCTCAATGGAAAGGAACCGGCAGCACCGGCCTGGCGGAAAATTTCGTCTGTGCCCTGCCGAAATCATTCTGACGGAGAGTTCACATGAATAAAAAACTCGTCCTCCTATTTGCCGCGGCAGCCCTGCTCGCCTTATCCGCACCAGCCCAAAACAATGCCCAGAAGCACCCCAAGGCGCCCAAATCGCTCCGCGTCTATGTATTCGATTGCGGCATGATCAAAGGCCTCGACCCGTTCACCACCTTCCACTTGAAGAAGGAAGAACTGGCCGGAGTCGATTTCGTCGTCCCCTGCTATCTGATCGCAGGGCCCAAGGGCACGCTGATGTGGGATGTGGGCGTCGTTCCCGATAGCGCCTTCAAGCCCGATGGCTCACCCGTTTCGCAAGGCAATCCGCCCGTTTCGATCACTGCCACCAAGCCTCTGCTGCCACAGCTCGCCGCCATCGGTTACACTCCGGCCGACATCACTTATTTGGCACTCTCCCACTATCACTCCGACCACACCGCCAACGCCAATGCCTTCGCCGGTTCCACGTGGCTGGTGCACCAAACCGAGCGCGACCCCATGTTTGCCGATAAGGCGGCCGGTATCATGCAGCAGTCGAGTTTCAGCAGCCTGAAAAACAGCAAAACCAAAATCCTTCCCGAGACCGACTACGACGTTTTCGGCGATGGCTCCGCCATCATCAAATACGCCCCCGGGCACACACCGGGGCACCAGGTTCTGCTATTAAATCTCAAGAAGACCGGCCCGGTGCTGATCGCGGGCGACCTGTATCATTACCCCGAGGAGCGCTTCACCGACAAAACTCCCACCTTTGAATTCAGCCATGAGCAATCGCTCGCCAGCCGCAAAGCCATCGAGGATTTTCTGAAAAAGTCGAAGGCCCAGTTGTGGATCGAGCATGATCTTGCCACGTTCAACAAGCTCAAGAAAGCTCCGCAGTTTTACGAGTAAAAAATGGACCGCTCTACTATACCGGCCCCCGGCTCCCGGCTCCCGGCCCCTGGCCCCCTTGCTAGCCCCCGCCAGAGTTCCTGGCTGCACCGCCCGCAAAACGTGTTTCTGCGGCGGGCGCTTTTTCAAATCCACCTTTGGACAGGAATCGCGTTCGGTCTGTACGTCGTCGCCATTAGCATTACCGGCAGCGCCATTGTTTTCCGCAACCCTCTCTATAAATCGCTGTCCCACGGTCCCATCATGCTTCCCATAACGGGCCCGCGGCTGACGCACCAGCAATTGAAGGAAGCCGCGGAACGCGCGTATCCGAAGTACTCGGTCAGTTATATATGGGACGGCAAGTATCCCAACCAGGCCGTCGAGATCTGGATGCGCCGCGGCAGAAGCCAAAAGCAGCGGCTCTTCGGTCCCTACACCGGAAAGGACCTCGGCCCCGCAGTGCCCACCGGAATCAAAATCCTCGCTTGGATGGGTGATCTGCATATCAACCTGCTGGCCGGCGATCCCGGCCGCACTGTCAATGGCATCGGCTCCGGGATACTTACCTTGATGTGTCTCACGGGCCTGGTGATCTGGTGGCCCGGAATCTCCAATTGGCGTCGCAGTCTAACGGTGAACTGGCGCGCCAACTGGAAGCGGCTCAATTGGGACCTGCACAGCGCGATAGGTATCTGGATGTTTCTGTTCGTCTTCATGTGGGGAATCACGGGAGTGCTGTTGGTCTTTCCCAAGCCCTATCAGAATCTGGTGGGCAGGTTTACTCCCATCAATCAGCCATTCGGCCGCCGCCGTCCCATGGCGATTGGCGATCAGATCCTGCGATGGCCGGCCTGGATCCACTTCGGCAACCGCTGGGGATGGAGTATCGAAACGCTCTGGGTAATTTTGGGCCTCGTTCCGGTGCTGCTGTTCGTTACAGGAGCAATCATGTGGTGGAACCGCGTAGTAAGCCCCGCACTGAAAAAAACAAAGTCCGAGCCGTCACCTGTGAGCCACCAACTGATAACTAAAAACTGATAACTGATAACTTGTTTTCAGTGCGTCATCGCGTAGATGATGTAATTCACCCCGACGCGAATCCCCAGAGCGGAATATTTCTCCGGATACTCGGGATCATCGGCGTATTCCCACGAATCGCCGGTATCGGAATTCATCACGATCGCGACCACCACGCGCCCTTTTTCGTCGTAGATGCCCTTCCAGTAAGGCGTGTCGCCATCGTTCTGGTAGCCGATTCCGCCGAGTCCCCACGCGCCCACAATCTGGTACCGGTCGTTGAGGTCATACACCGTATGAAAGATTTGTTCGCTGGTGGGCAACTCGACTGCCGGGCGGCCGGGAAAAACTTTACGCATACTCTGCTCGAAAACTGCCCATTCCGGCGTGCCCCAGAAATCGTCCACCATCAGGAAGCCGCCGCGCAACAGGTATTCGCGGAGAGTCGCGCGAATCGGTCAGCTTCCATTCCCCGACGCGCACGGCGTAAAGCCAGGGCCAGTCATAAACGTCGCCATCGTCCAAATCGACCGGCTGCTCCGCAGAGCGCGTATGCAAACGGGTAAGACGCCGCACGGCCAGCACAAAATGCCGGTCGGCCCGCGGATAATCCTGGGTCCAACTGGAGTAGCCCTGCTTCCAGCCCGATCCTCCGAAGCGGCTGCCGCTTCGGTCAAAGCGGGCGGTCGGCGCGGGCGGATACATCAGCCGCGCAAACACCCACTCGGTTCTTTCCTGGAAATCTTTGGGAACCGGAAAATTGTTGTACTCGACGCCCGGATATTCACGGAACGGCAGCACCGCCCAAAGCGCGCCTGCCAGCACCAGCCCGCCCGCGCAACTCGCGAGTGCCTTCCCCAGCATCGATGTCCTGAGAATAGCATGGGCGGCGCCGATTACGGCTTCTCGATCAGTGCTTCGAGAGATGCCAGCGGCAGTTCGAAACCGGGGAGCAGTGGTGTAGTAATAGCTCCTTCGCGGATCGTGCGAGAGCTATCGGCGAAGTGAACCACAAAGTAGAGCGGATCGCGATAAACATACCAGACTTCGCGCGCTCCATGCCGAAAATATAACGCCAGTTTCTTTCCCATTACCCGCGCGGTATTGCTTTCCGAGATTACTTCCACGGCAATCGCTGGCGCGCCGTTGAGGTATTTGTCGCTCGCTTGCGCTGCATGGGTGATACTTACATCAGGTATTACGTAACTGTGACCAGGCAGTTTGTAACCCGTCTCGAAAAATACCTCACCCAACTCCGCCCCTTCGCCGCGAGCTTGAGCTTTCTCCACCGCCTGTAGCAGCAGGAGAAAAATGATCTTCGAGAGTTTAGCGTGTCCGAGTTCCGGCGGCGGCATTTGGATTAACTCCCCCTCGAGCAACTCGCACTGGTATGGATCTTCGGGCAGCCGTTCAAATTCTTCAAACGTCAGCAGGCCGGTAGTTAAGATGCCCATGGTTACCTCCTAATGGTGATGGTGGTGCTCCGGCGGGCAGGGCAGCACGCATCCATTTTCCGAAACCGGGCAGGAAATGTGCTCGAACTGCACGGTGGTGTGGGCAATATGAAACCGTTCCGCCAGTATACCGTTCAGCCGGCGCAATATGGCGTCGCTCGTAGAAAGCGGAACGTCCCCCAGCAGCACATGACAGCTCAGCGCGTGCGTGCTGGAGCCGAGGCTCCAGATGTGTAGATCATGCACATCGAGGACGCCGTCCACCGCTTGCATGGAACCGACCACATCCTTGAGTTGCAAGCCGCGCGGCAGTCCCTCAAGCAGGATATTCAATGATTCGCGCACAATATCCCACGCTGTCCAGATAATCAGTACGGCAATTAAGATCGAGAGCAGCGGATCCACCTGGACCCATCCGGTGTAGAAGATCACCAGGCCGCCTCCGATGATAGCGATCGACCCCAGAGCATCGCCGAGCATGTGTACAAAGGCGCTGCGGACATTCAGGTCGCGGTGCCGCGCACTCCGCAGCGCCCACATAATACCGCCGTTCAAGAACACGCCCAACACTGCGACGCCAATCATGATGTCCTGGCGCACAGGTTCCGGCTGACGCAAACGCAGAACGCTTTCGTACAGAATCCATGCAGCGAGCGCGGCCAGCGTCAGCGCATTCACAAACGCCGAAAGCACACCCGCGCGCTGGTAACCATAGGTTTTGACTTCATTGGCGGGCTTCGATCCCAGGTAATTGGCGATCCAGGCCAGAACCAGTGCCAGAGCGTCCGTGAAATTGTGGCCGGCATCCGAAAGAAGCGCGAGAGAATGGGCGTGAAACCCCGCGGCCCCTTCCACTGCCACAAACAGCGCGGTGGCTGCTACGGACCAGCGAAGCACGTTTGCCGTCCGGCTTCCCGTGTGTGCGTGCGAATGCACAGTTTTAGTTCAATTCCAGTTTAACGCGAGCGCGTGCCGGCCCGAAATCTTCAGAACAGAACGTCGAAATCGGCCGTATAGCGCCGCCCGTGTTGGCCCACATAGGCGCCGAACGCCGGGTCGTCAATGTTGGTGTGCAGGCCCTCCGGATTGAAGTGGTCCGTCAGGTTGAAGCCGCTGAGCGAAATCCGGAAAGTGTATTTCGGGCTTACTTTAATGTCTTTCGACATGCGGACATCCGCCGAAAAGAAGTTCGGAAAGCGCCTCTGGTATGGCAGCCCGACGTAATCCTGTAAGGCGTCCGTAACGGCATAGGGGAATCCATCGCGGTATTCGACTATCGGTGAAATTCTCCAGCCGTGGGCCAGTTGAATCGTGCCCCAACTCAGAAACCGATTGGGTATATCCGTAGGCAGGGTTCCGTATTCATCGGGACGCAGCAGCGGCGTGGGGAACGTACCGAGGAAGCTGGCGAAATCGTTGAGATCGCCCTGCGCGTCGCTGTGCACATACGAAAAGAAGAGCGGGCTGATTGCCTTGCTAATTTCCGTCACTCGCCAACTGGCCGTCACTTCGAACTGGCGGTAAAGCGATTGGCCATTCCCGGAAAGCTCGTAGGCGCCCACATTCGTCACGGGGTCCGGCGCCACCTTACTCAGAATCACCAGGCCGGAGCCTTCATTTTCCATGTAACCCGCACGCAACCTCACCGCGCGGCCAATCGGCTGCTCCACTTCCGCCCGCCAGGTAGCGCTGCGTGGCGAGAAATTCCCGGCCACAGGCGCCTGAAACACCAGCGGATAGGGCACCGTTACCTGGCCGATCACGTTTTCGAATAGATACGGGCCGCCGATCACGCCGCCTAAGCCATTGAACATGGTGATCATTGTGCTGGGATAGTCGGCGAACGAGTAGACATTGAGCGGCACCCGGTCATAAAACAACCCGAATCCCACGCGCAGTACCGTTCCGGAATTGGGAAGGGGCGTCCACGCCAAGGCCGCTCGCGGCGCCACGCGAAACGATTCAGAAATCTCCTGCGATTCCGTCCGCAGCCCTAAATCCACGGCCAGGCGCGGCGAGATGATCCAATGGTCCTGTCCAAAAAAAGCATACTGGCTGTCCGTGTTGCTGTAGGGCCGGCCGCCGGTGAATGTGATCTGTTCGATAAGCTGGCTCGAGGCATTCAAAAGATCGATGGGCCGTTCATCCACCTGCCCTTCCGTAGAGCTGCCCGCAACATAACTTCCTAACTTGAAGTTGTGAGTGCCCCAATGATTTACCGGGGCGAACGAATAGGTTGCCGACCAGCCCACGCGGGATGCCGCGCGATTCTGCGTTTCGAAGTAGTTTCCGCTATCTCCCCAGGGCGCAATAATCAGCCCCAGTGGACCTTGCGCCCAAACGTTGGCGTCGAACCGGGTTGCCGAAACCGTGTTTTCGAGCAGGCCTCCGCCGAAACTCCACCGGTCCGCAAGAGTGACTGTGTAATTGTTCAGCGCTGCATCCGGCGAAGTTGGCTCGGGGTTAAAAAGATTGATGTTCACGTATTGGAGGCGCTCGGGCGCGACGTGCAGCGAAGCGGTCACCAGATTCTGGGCGGAAACCACCCAATCCAACTGAGTAAACGAATTGATCCCTTCCTGTTTTTTCTGATTGTTCGGCCACGAAAGCGTATACACCTCCGTTTTGCGCATCTCGTATTCCAATCCCTCTGTGAAGTACAGTTTGCCGGGAATGAGAGGGCCACCGAAATTGAGGCGCGGCGTCGCGTCTTTCAGGCCCACCATGTGGTAGCTGCGAATGCGGAAGTCGGGAAACGGGTCATTTAGGTCCCACTTCCATTTTTCGCCGCCGCGCCGCGTCTCCACCGAAACCAGGCCCGCGGTGAACTGCCCGTACTGCGCCAGAAACGGTGTCTGGTAAACGTTCAGTGTCTCCACGACGTCCACCGGAACGGTCAGGCCGAACTGCCCGGTCGCCGGATCGGTGACATCGGCTGAATTTACGATAAGAGCGCTGCGATGCTCGCCGCTGCCGGAGATCTGCAAACCGCCGGCCTGGGAGCGCGCCACGCCGGGAACCAGCGGCAGCATATCCGCCACGGTAGCGGGCCGGCTGGGAAGCTCTTTGGCGACTTGCGGCGGAACGCTGGCAGGTGTAGAAGTATCCTGCCCTACAGGCGTCGCCGTATCGTTGACATCGATCCGGTCGTGACGGGCCAGCTTCGGCGCCAGGGCTAACTCGATTTCGGCGGGCTGGGACGCTTTAACTTCCAGTTCGCTTTGCGCCGGTTCGAAGCCGTCTTTGGAAGCCTTGATGACGTACTGTCCCGGCGCAAGGTCCAGGCTCACGATCCCGGTTTCACTGGTATTTGCCGATGCGCTTAGAGTTGTGCCCTGCACCACCTGAATGGCGGCCGCAGCCACGGGCAGATTATTCGCGTCGACAACGGAAACCGTGACCATTGTGTTGCCGAACGCCGCCCATTCGGCCCCCAAGAACAGCACAACAGCTTGTTGCCACAGTCGCATTACCCAGGAGCATCTGCCTTAATTACTCCTGATACACTACGGACGCAAATAGTTCCAGCTTATTCGCTGATTTCGAACGTTGGCCCAACTTTTGCCGCTTCTTCGCTCGTTCGCGCCACAGTATTCCGCGCAAGTTGCAGAAAGGGATCGCCGGCCGTTGGAGAATCGTGTCCCTTGCGCAAGGCTACCGGTTTCCCGGTGTCGCCGCCGATGCGCACCTGCGGATCGAGCGGCAGTTCGGCAAGGAAATTCACTCCCATTTGTTCCGCTGTTTTACGCCCGCCTCCGTAGCTGAAGACATCGATGCGTTCGTGGCAGTGCGGACAATTCAGAAAGCTCATGTTCTCCACAATTCCGAGAATCGGAACTTTGACCTGGTGGAACATGTGCACTGCCTTACGCGCATCTTCCAGCGAAACATCCGAAGGAGTGGTCACTACGATAGCCCCGGTGATGGGCGCGCTTTGAATCAGTGACAACTGTACATCTCCGGTGCCGGGCGGCAGATCGATTACCAGGTAATCCAGCTCACCCCAATCGACGCCCCGCAAAAACTGCTGGATGACGCTGTGGAGCATGGGGCCGCGCCACACCAGCGGCTTGTCTCCGGGGTTCAGAAAACCCATCGACATCAGTTTGACCCCGTACTGCTCGAGCGGCTGGATGCGCTCTCCGTAGGCCAACGGCGTGCGGTTGATGCCCATCATGAGAGGAACGTTCGGACCATAAACATCCGCATCCATGAGTCCGGCTTTATGCCCCAAGGAAACCAGCGCCACCGCGAGATTCACCGAAACGGTGGTCTTGCCAACACCGCCCTTTCCGGAGCCAACGGCAATCAGATGTTTGACTCCCGCAATCGGCAGTTTCGGCGGCATGGGCTGGTTGGCAGTCATCGCTACTATCCTAGCAAGCAACCAGCTATTGGCAGGCACCGCGCTCGCGTGCGGGCAGGCGGCCTCAGCACATTCACCGTTCTTTCTCACGAGGCTTTTTCGGCCTCTTCACACTCGTCTTTCCGGAAACTCTTAGTGATCGAGGCCGGACCTGCACCAACTTTCCGAATCGAGGAGGCACGGCAGCGGCAGTGACGATCGGGCCAGCAGCCACAAGCCGTTTCCGGCGGGAATCCACTTGCAGATTTAGACCCTCGAGCGTGCGCGCGCCAAGCAGTTGCAGATCCCCTCCTTCGGCGAAGACGATTTCATCCACCGTCTCCGACTTATCCACTCTCAGTACTGCATAGCCAACCGAACGCGTCACGATTTGGCCATTAGCCAACAAAAATTGAAGGTCTTTCTTGCGCCGCTCAACCCCAATTGCCTCCAGCAGCGTCGCATCGATCCATGTGGACTCAGCGCCAGTGTCGACCATCAGGCGCCGCACGGCGGTTGATTTGGAAGTGACTGGATTGACAACCCGGCAACCAACGTAAAAAAGTCCCATGCACCCGCAATGATAACGCCGCCGATTCCCCGCCCCGGGTTTCATTCCGTCCGCAGCGCTTCCACGGGTGAGATAGACGCCGCGCGGCGGGCTGGAATGAGAGCCGCGAAGAATGCACAGAGGGTAAGCATGCCGGCAGCCAGGCTCAACGCCAGCGGGTCCCAACTGGAAACGCCATACAACTCTGCGGCGATCAAACGGCCGCCGCCGATGGCTAGCGGTATCCCTAATACGAGGCCGAGCAGCACGCGAGTCGAAGCTCCCCTCAAGATCAGTCGCACCACCTTCGCGCGATCGGCGCCGAGCGCCATGCGAATGCCAATCTCATTGGTGCGCCGCGCTACTGCGTAGGCTGTGACACCGTATAAACCCACCGCCGCCAGCAACAGAGCCACCACGCCGAACAAGCCGGCCAGGCTCGCCACGGCGCGCTCCTGGTCTAACAGAAGGGCCACCTGCTGCCCGATGGTCCGCACGCTGATAACGGTCAGATTGGGATCCACTTCCGCCAAAGCTTTGGTGAGCACCGGCTCGAGTTCACCTGGCTGCCGATTGGTAACCAGCAGGATTCCGGAAATGAAGTGCGATGCCCGCTCCAGGCCGCTCATTGCGTTTTTGTAATTCACGTTTTGCGCCAGCGGCACGTAGAACATCGGAAGCGTCGGCAGGCGCATGGTCCAGGACGCGAACTTAGCGTCTTGCGCCACGCCGATTATGCGAAACGTTCCGGCATTTTCCGGCAGGTCGAGGCCGAAATGTTGCTCGAGGGGATCTTCGCCGGATCTGAAGAAGCGCTTCACGAAAGCCTGATTCACAATCGCTACCGGAGCAGTGTTTTCGTTATCGGCGGTGGTGAAGGCACGACCGCGCAGCATTCGCACGCCCAGGTTGGGAAGATAATTGGCACTCACGCGGTCCCAGGACGCGCCCGCATTTTCGTCCATCTTGGGAACGGGATGCCCCGCCACCATGATGTACTCACTCCAGTTGTTGGTGAGGGCGTTGTAAAGCGCCAGCCCCGATCCGCGCACACCGGGAATGCGATTCAGGCGTCCCTCCAATTCGCGGTAAAGGGCCGCCAGTTGCGGTTGGGTGTAAGTGGCCGGCGGATTCTGTACCTGGACGAGCACGCGTTCCGGAACCTGGAATCCGAGATTCTGATGTTCGAGATTATTGAGGCTGCGCGCCAGCATGGCCGCTCCAGCCACCAGCACAACCGATAGCGCCGCTTGCACCACCAACAGCGTTTTGCTGGCGAAGGAGGAATGGCCAACCGTCCCGCGGCCGGTTCCACGCAAAGCTTCTGTCGGATCGGTGCGCGTCGCAAACCAGGCAGGGGCCACTCCGAAAACGATCCCGGTTGCGAGTGCCAGTGCGCACGCGAAGCCCAAAACAGTCAGCGAAGGTGCGGCACTGATGGGAAGAAACCGGACGCTGTGAAAAGCCAGCGCTAGTAGCGGCCGCGCAGCCGCAAAGGCGACAAGGAGTCCCGCAAGACCGCCACCCATCGCGAGCAAAACGCTCTCCGTGAGCGCTTGCCGAACGATCTGCCTTCCCGATGCCCCCATCGCGAGCCGCACCGCCGTTTGGCCCCGGCGTGAAGCCGCCCTTGCCAACAACAGGTTTGCAACGTTCGCGCAGGCAATCAGCAAAACCAGGCCACAAACGGCAATCAGAATTCGCAGGCTCCGCCCGTACTGTTCCTTCATCTCAGCCACCCCAGCGCCCGCCGGCACCACGTTGATCACTTGCTTGGGCAATTGGCGAATGATATCCGGCATCCAGTTGGAGGGATAACCGGAGTCGCTGCTTTGCATCCACTGCCGCAGCACGCCCGTGAGCCGCGGGCCCATTCCGGCAATCGAGGCCCCGGGCCGCAACCGCCCGATAACACGGAGCCACGCGGAGAAAGGCGTTTGGAGTAACGCATCACTCTGACTGATCATGGGTTGCTGCTGCAAAGGAATCCAAATATCGGGCGGGTCCCCGCGAAGCGTCTCACCGAAAAATCCAGGCGGCGCAATGCCGGCCACCGTAAATGGATGGCCTTCCACAACCAAGGTGGAACCAATCACCGAAGCATCGCCGCCGTAAACAGATTCCCAGGCTTGATGGCTGATCACGGCCACAGGCGGTGCTCCCGCGTGGTCGTCATCAGTCGTAAACACCCGCCCGCTAAAGGGGCGCACGCCCAGGGTGGAAAAATAGCTCCCGGTGACGTATTCGGAGCGCAGCGGCCTGGAAACCGTCTCCGCGCCCTGGCGCCGTACACTCATGTGCTCGAAGGGTGCGGACTGAAAAGCCGTTAGCTCTTCGAACTCCGGAGCCTCGGCCTTCAGCCGCTCGTACAGCCGGAAGGAAAACATCCCCCATCGGTCCTGCGGAGAACCTGTCTCGCAACAACTGTCGCCATCGCCAATCCGGTAGAGCCGCCCCGGATCAGAGACCGGCAGCGACCGCAGCATGATCGCGTCCATTAAGGTGAAGATGGCCGTGGTGCCGCCGATTCCCAATGCCAGCGTCAAGATCGCGGCGGCCGTGAAAACGGGAGAAAGCCGGAACTGCCGCAGAGCGTAACGAACGTCGCCGATGAGGTTTCGCATTGGTTGTTGGACGGTGGACGCCACCGGTTGTTAGGTTCATTTTGACTGGCGCACGCCGGGGGAGTTCGCAGTCCGGCGCTCGCTCTCGCTCCAGGCCACCCCCTACGCCCATGCCATACTGAAGCTTGCAAGCTGAAGATATCAGCCTCTCCAAAAGACTGGAATCGGTACGCGAGCGCGTGGTTCGCGCTGCGGAAAGAGTGCACCGCGATCCTGCGGGAATCCTGCTGCTGGCCGTTACCAAAGTGTTTCCGGCGGCCACCATCCAGGCGGCGTACGCACTCGGACTGCGGGATTTCGGCGAGAACTACGTGCAGGAATTCGAGCAGAAGGCCACCGAAGTGAGCCATCTGCCCGGCGCGCGTTTTCACCTGATCGGCCATCTGCAATCAAACAAGTCAGCAAGGGCTACGGAGTTGTTTGATGTGATCCAAACAGTGGACTCGGCGCGGCTGGCGCAGCGGCTCAACGATAGCGGTAAGCGGCTGGACGTATATCTGGAGATCAAACTCGGCGAGGAGGAGGCCAAAACCGGCGCCAAACCAGACAAGGTGCCGGAATTAGCGGCTGCCGTGCGTGAGTGCGCAAATCTTCGGCTGCTGGGATTGATGACGATACCGCCGTGGTCGGAAGACGCGGAAACCTCGCGGCCCTATTTTCGCCGTCTGCAGGAACTGGCGAAGAGAAACGCGCTCCATCATCTTTCCATGGGCATGTCAAACGATTTTGAAGTGGCCATTGAAGAGGGCGCCACTTGTGTACGGATCGGGACAGCGCTGTTCGGCAAAAGGCGGAAGGGGTGACGGTTGGCTTCTACAGCCCGCTGCCTCCGGCGCGAACCGGGGTTGCCGATTATGGCGCCGCCCTGTTAGGTGCGCTGCGGCAGTTGGGCGATGTCCGCCATGCGCCGGAGCGGTGTGACGCGGCGCTCTATCACCTGGGGAACAATCATCTGCACGCCGCCATCTACCAGCGGGCGCTCGAACGGCCCGGCGTGGTGGTTTTGCACGATGCGGTGCTCCACCATTTTCTTTTGGGCCAGCTTAGCCCGGACGCTTACTGTGAGGAATTCGTGTATAACTATGGCGCCTGGCACCGTGGTTTTGCGCAGGATCTCTGGCGGTTGCGCGCGGGATCGGGCACCGACAGCCGGTATTTCGAGTTCCCCATGTTGCGGCGCATCGCCGAGCGCTCGCTGGCGGTGGTAGTTCACAACCCAGCCGCCGCGCGAGCGGTGAAGGCGCACGCTCCCGGCACGCCAGTGATCGAAATTCCGCTGCTTTTTTCTGCCCCGGAACTGCCCACGGCGGCCGCGGCTCTCCGCTATCGAACAGACATTGGGCTAGCGGGCGGGGGCTTTGTGTTTGGCGTGTTCGGATACCTGCGGGAATCGAAGCGGCTGATGAGTATTCTCGAAGCATTTCGGCGGCTTTATTGCGAGCGGCCGGAAACGGCGCTGCTGGTGGCCGGAGCCTTCGTTTCGAGCGACCTCGCGCGCGCGGCCAAACCTCTGATCGGCGCGCCTGGGATTGCCTACCGGCCGCACCTTTCGGAGCGGGAATTCTGGCTCGCGGCGAGCGCCACGGATGCGTGCATCAACCTGCGCTGGCCGTCGGCGGGTGAAACATCGGCCATTGCGGTGGGCCTGATGGGTATCGGGAAAGCGGTGCTGGTGACGGAGTCGGAGGAGTGCTCGCGATTTCCCGAGGACGGCTGCCTGCGGGTCGCCACAGGCATCGAAGAGCTTGACTCGCTGTGGCGCCAAATGGTTCTGCTAACATCGGTACCTGGGGTTGGGCGTGCCATCGGCGAACGCGCCGCCGGGCACGTGGAAGCGCACCACAATCTGGAGCGAGTCGCTCAACAATACTGGACTGCTTTGTGCGAACACCGTTGCTGATCGCGGTCTGCTGCGCCGCACTGCCGGGCGGGCAGACGCCGGAACTGACGATGCTGCGTGTGCCGGTTCCGATGCGGGATGGGGTGCGTCTCTCGGCCAATGTATTTCTACCGGCCGAAGCTGCGCCGCGTCCCGCGATTCTGGTGCGCACGCCTTACGGCAAAGGAACGGCACTGATCCCCAACTACCATGCGTTTGTGGACCGCGGCTACGCGGTGATCGTAGAGGACGTGCGCGGCCGTTATGATTCCGAGGGGGCTTTCGATCCGCTGATGCAGGAACCTGAGGATGGCGACGATACCATCAACTGGATTGCGCGGCAGCCGTGGTCAAACGGCAAAGTAGGGATGATTGGCGGATCGTACCTGGGGATCGCGCAGTGGAAAGCGGCACTAGCCGGGAACTCACATTTGAAGGCTATTTTTCCGGTGGTTTCGGGCGATGACGATTATCGTGACCGGTTTTATTCGCCGGGCGGGGCGCTGAAGCTGGGCCACCGATTAGAATGGCTGGCGGAAAATCGCAAGATTCCCGGTTATGAGCCGGACTTTAACCGGTTCATCTGGCACCTGCCGCTGCGCACCGCCGACATGGCTGCCACGGGCCGCACGGATAGCGAGTGGAAGCAAGCGATGGATCACCCTGCGTTCACGGAGTTCTGGCGGAACGTCAGCACTCGGGAGCATCTGGACGAGGTCCACATCCCGGTCTTCGCAGTGGGCGGGTGGTATGACAATTACGTGGAAAGCGATCTGGACGCCTACGCCTCGATTCACAAACGCACAGGGCTAAACCACGTTCTGATCGGACCGTGGCCGCACAACATGTCGTACAAATTTGCGGATGCCGACTTTGGGCCGCAGGCCTCCGTTGCGGTGCGCGGTCTGCAGATGCAGTGGTTCGATCAGTGGCTGGAGGGAAAAGATTCGGCGCTGGTTTCCGCGGCGCCGGTGCGGGTGTTTCTGATGGGCGCCAACCGGTGGCGGGAAGTAAGGGCTTGGCCTCCGGCCGTGGCGCGTCCCTGGAAGCTGTACTTGGATAGCGCTGGCCGTGCTAATACGCTCAGCGGCGATGGCGTGTTGCGGGAACGAGCGCCACGCACGATTGCGAGCGATGCTTACGTCTACGACCCGCGCAATCCGGTGCCCACGAGGGGCGGCGCGATTTGCTGCAATCCGACGGTGTTTCCCTGGGGGCCGCTCGATCAGCGCGCGGTGGAAAAGCGCCGCGACGTGCTGGTGTACAGCACCGGGCCGCTGGCCAACGATGTGGAAGTGCTGGGTCCGGTGAAAGTGGTGTTGTATGTAGCGACCAACGCCCGGGACACCGACTTCACGGCCAAGCTGGTGGATGTGTTCCCCAATGGCTACGCACGCATTCTCTCGGACGGCATTCTGCGGCTTCGTTATCGCGAGTCGCTCGAGAAGGCTGTGCTGGCGGAGCCTGGCGCGGTATACAAGCTGACCATTGATGCAGGCGTGACCGGAAACGTATTTCAAAGAGGCCACCGGGTGCGCATCGAGGTATCGAGCAGCAATTTTCCGCGATTCGACCGGAACCCCAACACAGGAGGCCTGATCGCCGATGAAACACGCCTTCTGCGCGCGAGCCAGACAATTTATCATGGCCGTCTGCGCCCTTCGCACGTGGAGCTAATGATGATGCCCAGTGGGGGCCGCGGTTGACTCGCGGTCGCGCGGCGCGGTATTTTCGAGTTATTAGCAGAGGTGGCGCGGTAGCCAAGTGGTAAGGCCAAGGTCTGCAAAACCTTTATTCGTCGGTTCGATTCCGACCCGCGCCTCCAAACTCAACCTTCTGTCGTTCCTGCACTTAGCTGAAAAATAAGCTTTTAGAGCCATTCTAGTTGACCTCACTGAACCTTACGCTCGCTCACAGAAACTGGCGAAGAATCGCCGAAACTCGCAGCGTCATCCGGACCAAATCCGGACCGGGATTTTGGCCGCGTCGCCTGCCCGTCCGGTGCCGACCCGTACAGGAGCATCGAGCGGTCGAGATGTTCCTGGGATAAATGCACGTACCGCATTACAGTCCTCAGATTGGCGTGCCCCAGGAGCTTCGCAATGGTTTCGACGCCCATGCCCCTTTCGGCCCACCTGGTGGCCGCCGTGTGGCGGAAATCGTAAAGAACAAAGCCAAGCCCGGAACGATCGAGCACTTTCTTGTGGGCGTTCTCCGCGTCCTTCATCGGGACATCCGCTGATTTGCCTTCAAACAGCCATCCGTGGCTCGATGCCGTGATCCGCGCCGCAAAGATCGAGCGGGTATCGGGCAAGAGTTTCAGGGTTCGCCGGCCGGCGTTGCTCTTCGATTCCGGAATAAGCCACTTCCCCGTCCCAAGGTCGACGTGGGACTTGTGGGCCTGCATCGCTTCACTCGGGCGCGTGCCCTGCAACAGCATCGCTTTGGCGAGATCATGAAGTGCGCGAAAGCTCCGGGCGGCTCGGATGTAGGCGCCGTTTCGCTTGGTGGATGCTCCCTTGGCGAGTTGCTCGCGTTCCAGGAGTCCGCAGGTGCTGAAGTACAGAATCTCCTCCGCTTCGGAAATCACGTGGATACGCTCGGCATCTTTGTCGCTGGGGATCTTGACGGACTCCACCGGGTTATTCGAACACCAGTTGTGCGTCTGTCCGTACTGGAATAGCGGCGAAAGCGCGTGCAGATCGTGACGCAACGTGATCTCTTTGACCGGCGCGATCTCGCGCGCCTCATCGCCAGCTCGCCGCCAGCTCATGTAATCCTGCACCTGCCCCACCGTGATCGAGTGCAGCGGGAGCTTCCCGAAGTACTCCCTCAAGCTCGTCATGCTTCCCCGTAGCCGTTTCCAGGTGTTCGGCTTGGTCCGGTACTCGCCCTTCGCCCATTCAATGAACTGGTCCGCCGCATCACTGAAGGGCTTGATGGTCAGCCTGAGGTGATCGCCGCGGCCATCCTTCACCAGCTTGCGCGCTTCCGCTTCCACCATCAGCGCGGCGCTGCGATTGCGTTCGGTGGCCACCAAGCCGGTGTCTCCGCTCCATTCCTGCCCTGCTGCGTGGAACCGGTAGTGCCATTTCCCGTTTCGATTGCGTAAGGCCATCCGTGGTTTGCTCCCTGCTGTCTATCCAGGTGTTGAGACTTTCAGTTTTATACCAGATCTTCCGGCCCAGCTTCACAAATGGCGGCCCAACCTTTCGGCACCGCCAGTTCATCAGCGTTGCTGGGGAAATACCGATCACTGCGGAAACCTGCTCCGGGGAGAGTAAGCCGCGGTCGGATAGCACGATCACCGCGCCTCCCTCGTTATCGCCCAGAGCGGCTGCGCTTCTCTGGAAACCGTGCTGTGCCGGCGGGTGGCGTTATCTTTCAGCGCCGTTTTCAAAAGCTCGGCATTTACGGTCGCCACCGCATAGGCTGCCTTCAATACCTCGGCTTGGCTTTCTGGAGTATTAGCGGCCTGAATTCTCGCTGCAAGCCGGCGTAATGCATCGCGGCATTCCAGCGCCGCCTGCATGAGCCGGATGGTTTCCGACGCCAGGTTCTTCATGCGGCTCTCCCGGTATCCGGCTGCCGCGCCGCGTTCCACTCGACCCACAGCACTGCGCCGCACGATGGACACTCCTGCTCTCCGTCGCGAGGTGGCACGGTGAGGGTCCGCCCGCATCCGTAGCAGTCGAGCTTGTAAGCGCCGCTCACGCTACTCATAGCCCCTCCTTGAACACGCGCGGGTATGCCCGATCACGTTCGGCCTCGCCGCGGCGCTGCAGTTCGGCTGCGGCAACGTCCCGGATGGCTGCGTCGCCGGTAAACCGTAGCCACATGAGGTAAGCGTCTGGTACTGCGGTTATGTCAGTACCGCGGTACTTTCCAAACTCAAGCGTCATAAAATAGCCCTGCTCGCCCCTCGTTGCCCTCCGGGTGATATAGCAATCGACTCGGTACGTTTTCGTGGTCTGCGGCTTATTCGCCATCGGAGTGGTCCTCCTCATCTGGCGTCTGAAACCGCGTCTCGGCCTTGTAGTGGTGGAGCGTCAGGTATGCACCCTGGATGCCGTAGCGGTTTTTCGCGATTTTCAGCCACGTTTTGACCGGGCCGCTTGTATACCGGGTTTTCGCCGATCCATTTGGCACCTTGCGCGCGGCCTCGGCATCTTCGCGGTCCTCATACAGCAGAAACACGCCCGCGGCATCTTCCTCGATGGCGCCAGAACCGCGAAGGTCCGCTACATCCAATTCGGCTCGGTGTTCCCGGCTATTGCTCCGGCTGGTTTGCGATACCAGCAGCAAGGGTACGTTCACCTCGGCCGCAGTCTGTTTCATCGCCCGCGAAATCGCGGTGAATTTCTCATAATCGCCGCGCGTCGAAGAATCGGCCGCCATCAACTGCATGTGATCGACGATCACCAGATCCACGGCGCCACGTTTGGCAAGCCGCTTTGTTTCGGTAGCGATGTATTCAGGCGTGACTGACGGTTTCGTGGAGACCTGAAGCTTCCAACCGGCAAGGGCCGCAGTCGCCCGGCAAAGGCGAACCATTTCTTCGCCGGTGTTCAGTTTCTTGATCTGTGCGGTACGAAAGGCGGAAAGGTCCACTTGGGCCTCAATGCCTGCCATGCGCTGGAATACTGCCCGCCAGTTCATTTCCATGGAAAATGCCAGAACGCCGTATCCCTTGCGAAGCGCTGTAAGGGCGAACTGAAGTGCCAGAGATGTTTTCCCGGCACCCTGGTTTGCGCCGATCACATAGACTTCGCCGGGCCGCATTCCGCCGCCCAGGACGAAATTCAGCTTGGGAAATGGCGTAGGCAACCCGGTGAACTTTGCCAGATCCCAGAATGCCGCGAGACCGCCGGCCACCTCGATTTCCTGCTCGACGGTGCGGACGTACTTCTCGTTTTCATCGGGCACATTCACCGCAAACTCCCAATCGGGCGTCCACGGCTGCGCTTTGCGGTATAGCTCCCAGATCTGTTCCACTGTGCCGCCCGCGTTTACGAAGTCGGTAACGTCGCCTTTCGCTGGCAAGTCGGGCAACTCGACAATCTTGAGCGACTTGGCAACGGGAGCCAGCAGAGCGGCGACCTTCAGGGCGTGCTCGCGCCCGGGATCATCGTTGTCCGGGAATATGGCGACGTGCTTACCGGCGAAGTGCGGCCCCAACTCCGGCCGGAAGTTCCCAGCACCGCCGTTATTGCAGGTCGCGATGATTCCGAGACGATCCAGTGTCCCGCAATCCTTCTCGCCCTCGCACACAGCAACAAATTCGGCCTTCAGCACCTTCGGCAATTGGTAAGGCACTCGCTGCACATCGCCCAATCCCCAGATCCAACCTTCGACACCATCCGAGCGCCGCTGTTTGAATTGCTTCCCGTGCTTGCGTAGCACCTGGTATAGCAGTTTCCCGTTCGCGTCGGTGTAGTTGTAGATCGCCTCCACGTCGCGCTCTTCCCATGGCACGCGCGGCCGACCGATCAGATCAAAGACCCGTTCCTTGGCGCGCGGGAAGTCGAAGCCGGAAAGTTCCATCTCAAGCGAGATCGGGTCCCAGCCACGGCCGCATTGGCTGTGACACTGTGCCAACCCGGTTTCCGCATTCACAGAAAAATTGGGGTCTTTGCCCTGGTGAACGGGGCACGGGCCACGCCACTCACGAAAGCTGGTGATTCTCAGCGAGGGCACGCGGGCCGCGTAATATGTGCGCACTTCGGACTGGGTGAAGTTCATAGAATCGGCCCCATCGGTTTGCTCGTCGGCGCTCCGGCAGGCTCGGGCATCACGTCATAGCGCTCTTTTGTTGGCGCGAGCCAGTTATCCAGCCCCTTCGCGAATTGGCCGCCGTCTTTTTGCCAGCCCTCGCTCGCGCACATCGCCGCATGATTGCGGTCGATCCGCTCAAGGTAAGCCTCCTGGTCGCTCGCGGGGATGCGCTTGTGCTTTAGGATCGAGGCCAGCTTGCGCTCGACTCCGGCGGCGCTGAGATCGCGCCGCCCAAAAGCGCCCGGGTGCCGCTGATGAATCCGCGCGGCTACACGCGCGATCACTTCCTGAATCTTCGGCGCGCGGCTGGTGCCGTTCTGGGCCGGCGCGGAATGATAATCGCCGTTTCCGTTTTCCGCCTCGGGAATCAGTTCTGGATCGAGAGTCGAGAAGGGCGGATTGTCGATGTCGAACAACTTTTCCGACGCCGGTTTTCCGGCGGAGAGAGTATATGTTTTATTCTTTATTTCTTTATCTGGTGTTCCGTAAAAGTTCCACTCTGTGTTCTCCAGTGTGTTCCGCTCGTCTGTGGAGGACTGGTAAGTTGTCCAATTTGAGATAATTACGAGCGTCCAGCGGTGTGTTCTCCGGTATGTTGCAAACTGTGTTCCAAAAAGATGGGTGAAGGCGTCCCTCACTTGCTGTATCGAGAGCTTGCAATCCTTCGCGACCCGGCCGTACGAGGTGATGAAAGCGCCGGCGGGGATCTGTACGGATTGCTTGCCGTCGTACCACTGGGTAGGCCGATAGTTTGCCCGAAGCAGGAAGTAGATTGAGACTTTAAGGACTGCTGGCGATAACTGGGTCCATATTGGGTTTTCCAGTAAGCGCCGGTGCAACCAGACGAATCCTGTGGATCGCTCAGTTGGATTGCGTGGCGGGCTGGTCATGGGGATTACTCGCACGCTCACGGTTCCCCCAATCGACGCACTCGCCACGGAAGGCGAAGCGCAACCATCATGATCCCCTTCAGAACGCGATAAGCGGGAACAAAAAGCCAGCGTACAGCCCGTGCGAGGCGGCCGCCGTCCTGATCGATCACATACAGCAACTCGTTCAGGAGGTCATCCAGGCCGGTGTCACCAAGCTTCACGGCCTCACCCCCAGTTCGGTTATGTTTGGGAGTTGGCACCCGAGTAAGGCCAAGGCACCACGGATCACCCGTGGATCACTGCTATTGCGGGCCTCTCGTGCGAGGTTTTGAACTCCGGTGAGATATTTTCGCGCGCGGTCTAAATCGAACTTTACGGCGCAGCGAGTGAGTGATACTCTGGTTGTAAGATCTTTATTAGGGGGTCGGCTGCCGCCGGCCCTTTCGTTGATTTCCATTGTTTTTCTCACGCCTCCCGGCGTTAGTTTTCTACACTTAGCTACAGCGAATCTTTATGTAGCAGCCCCTCCGCGTATGTTTCGCCGAATGATAGCTTCCACCTCATCGAGGTTATACAGCACACGGCGACCGACCTTGTACCAGGGAAATCGCTTCCTGTTTACGGCGCGATCCTTTTGCAGGGTGCGACGGGAGAAGCCCGTCAATTCGGCGACTTGTTTCTCATCGCCATAGCGCCTTGTTACTGTGGGCGTTGCCTGATTGCGATTATCTTCCACGCCCCATTATTGGGCGAATCGGGGGATTATGTGAACATCAGAAACATTCAGAAACTAGTTTCTGAGGTTTTTGATGTCTTTTTAGATCTTCTGCAAGAACTGGCTTATCGACGAACGCCGAAATGTTATCGGCTACCTTCGTAAACGTTCTTTCATCCCACGGGCCGCCGCCTTCACCGCGCTGGTACGTAGGGAGAGACACCCCGCACTTGTCAGCAAAGTCAACTTGGGAATACCGGCCACGTAGTTGACGAAGCTTGACCCCATCAACCGGCAATCCTTTGGGTCGGCCGCCGGCGTTTTTACTTGGAGGCGAGTCTAGTTGAGGGATTTTCACTAACGGTGCAGAGGTCGGGGTTTGATCCAATTGCGCCAAAGGTCGGGATGATAGCGCTGACTCGACGGCCAGTTCTATATACTCGTCGCCCAGATGCCCTTCTTTGAGTGCTTGCCGTCGCCGCATTATAGCGGCGGCGAGTAGTCCGCCCGGCCGCAGCGAGATCGGCTGGGTGGTCGCTAATTTCGTAGCGGCCTGTTCACGCCAAAAACTGGCTGCATCGTCAAGGGCGTCCAGATCAGGGTGGAATTTATCCTCTACCCACCGCCTGGCATCGGTGAGCCTCTTATCGAAAGCACGGAGCGTTGGAGAAACGCAATCGCAGAGATGCTTAACAACTTTGTTGAACAAATGGTCCGCCGCCTTATTCCGCGCGGCCCGGATCTCTGCCGATTCCGCCTGCACCGCTGGCTCGTCATTATCGAAATCGGAAAACAGTCCAGAAAACGACGTGCCAAGTAGCGCACCGTTTTCAGCCTCCTGAACGAGGTATTCAGCTTCGATCTCAGCCGTTTTGATCGCCTTTAAGGCGGCGTACGGAAAATCCGAAAAATCCACAGCCGCTCCCCTTCTGCGCGCCCCTTTTCTCCCGAAGGAGTGCCGCCAGCGGGCAAGGGGTCCCCCGCTTATCGCCTGGCCGGGCTAGGCGGCTACTTACATTTTACCGTGAAATGTTTTGGTTTCCACAACTCTGCCTGGCCCAGGATCAAATTCCTGCAACCCTCCAACTCCAGCGCCGCGGCGCTGGCGGTGAGAATGCTCGATCTGGCAACGCTCCGGGCAGGCCGGGTAGAGCAGAAAATTTAACACGGAGGCGGGCGGCGAATCGCACGCAAACCGTATAATCGGGTTGTGGTGCCTCATCCGCCAGTGCCGACTGGAAGCGTGATCAACCCAACCGGGCCGATCGTCGTTTCATTGTTATCGGGGCCTGCTGAAGACGATCTGTGGCGGAAACTGTTGCCAGCCCCGGTGGTCACCGCTCTTCAGACATGGCTAGACCAAATGCAACTCCTCGTTATTGAGCCGCTGCTGGTCTGTGAGCCGGCCGAGTTGGAAAAGCGCTTCACTGAAGTGTTCGGACGATTCTATGGGCTTTACCTCTCGGGCACTCTGTTGATTATGGCAACCCTTCGGGAGGATTTTGCGCACTTCGCCTCTATCGCGCCTCACAGATTTGAGGCCTGCGAAGAGACCGTTCGGCGGAGCATAGGGATCTCTCTCACTAACGATGCAGGACTAGCCGTGCTACGAGGCCTTGCCACCATGCAACGAGTGGTGCGCGGCGTTTTCAGAACAATCACCGCGCCGAGTGTGGCTTTTGAGGCGGGCGACGTTCGAATGACAGAATTGGCTAATTGGACGGTCGCGTATATCCAGGCCTTAGCTGGCGTCCTTTGGGCCGTCAATGGGCGAGTGTCTATTCCGATACGGCGAGAGAATGTGGTTCAACTCGCTCAGTGGGGTGCAAATTACGCGAACGGATGCTATGCAATGGCCAGGGAGTTTGGTCTCCTGCGGCCTGCGAGTCCGCGCGGTCCACTCCCGGATAGCGATCCGGAGGACGCGGAGTTTGCCAATGCTGGGCTGGATCATTACGCGGAGTTAGTCAGTGCCGAAGAATCCGAATGATCAGCCGCGGCGAAGTTTGGATGGCTGATCTTGGGCAACCGCAGGGACGTGAGTTTGCTCTCTTGCATCCAGTTGTCATCCTACAGATTGATGATTTGAGACATTTGAACACGGTCGTGGTTGTACCGTTTACGAGCAAGCTGAACCGGTCCCACGGCGGGGCTACTGTCCTGACTCAGTCTGGAGAAGGTGGTCTCACGCTTCCTTCGGTTGCACTGTGCCATCAGATCCGAGTGCTGGACGTTAACAAATTGCAAAAGCAACTCGGTAACCTGCCACAGGAGCGGCTGTATGAGATTGAAGCCGCTGTGGCATTCACGCTCGGGCTGCCGTTCTAAAGGCAATTGTGAAGGCCAAAAGAGCAACCGTCGCTCAGGGTTGCACATGCTGGCCGGCCGTTTCTGCCTGCTCTTCCATCCGTTTCCGTAGTTCGTCAATGGCTCTCTTGATCGCGCTCTTACTGAACGCGCCGGCGACCTTCGAGTCACTCCACAGGACATCTCCGTTTGCGGGGTCGAGCACGGCAAGGCCAGAAGCCGGGACAGCAACGGCTCTATTGCCTCGGAGTATTGTACGGCCGCTCGCCTGTATCGAAACGAATAGGATCAAATCTGCTTTTGTTTTGTCCGTCACCACTTGGAAGTGGCCCCACTTCGTTATTTCTTCGTATGCCCCGTCACCAAGTTGTGCCGGACCGCCGCTATTCTCGATGTAAACCGTCTTGGCCGTCATTATCTGATCAGAAAGTGGTAAGTGATCCTTGGCGGCCAAAATAGACGAAACCACCGAGGCGAGCAGGAGCGTGAACGTCAATCGCATGGAGCACCTCGGGCCGGATTCTATCATCCATCGGTGCCCGATTATAAGAACCGGAAGTGATAGTACTCGGATAGTTGTCCTGGGTATGCGGGGTGTTTTCTGGGTTGCAGTTTCGAGTTGAACGACAGGTCCTATACACCCATTTCCCGAAGCGACTGAGCTAATTCCCCGACCTTGGCCCTTGTTTCCAGAAGTTCGCTGATTAACGCTTCAACGTCAGTCTTACTCGGGTAGGTGTCCAGTGCTTTACCGCGTGGCTGTGCCAAGATGCTTTCAGCCGACTCAGCCGTGTGGATTTCACCTACTGGGTGAAGTTCGCGCGCAACAGCTCTCATACAGGCTGCGTACGATCGCGCCTTCGCTTCTAAGGCCGCCAGCTTTCGCTTTGCCTCGCGATGCTCCTGAACGGTTCTGCCGATGATTTCGTGCTGCTCTCTCTCGCTCATTCGCTGCCGCCGTTTACTCTTTCTCGGGAACTGGCTTCTGATCCAATGCCCAAGCCAGCAGCCATTTAATAGTATCCGTCCTCGACTCGAAACGGTGCCTAAACCGAAAGTCATCCAGCCGCTTTAGAAGCTGTTTCTCGAAGAGCATGTGAACGGCCTGCTTCTCTTCATCCATGATCAACATGAAGTGTACCACATACATTATGTATTGACAATTATAAATACATGATGTATCGTAGATACATGAGCGTTGTTCCTGCCGATTACGAAGATTCCGACCTTCAGGCGCCCGTCGCTACTGAGTGCGAACGCTGTGCCCGTCCCAGTTCCGACCTGAAGTCGCGCAATGGGCAGTTGGTCTGCTGGGAATGTGCGGATGAGATCGACCTTGCCACCTGGTTCGCTAAGGACGAAGAGCCGCTCACTGGCGATAAGGCGTTGCTCTATGCCGACAATCAGGCTGCCTGTCTGATCGCGGCCTGTGAGCATGGCACGACTGAAGAGGAAATGCTCGCTCTGCTCCGTGCGCACATCGCCGTTTGTGCTCAGTGCAACCCGGCGTCGGTCTGCTACGGGGCAAAGGCAGCCTGAATTTTGTTGAGAGCGAGGCATCGCGATGACAACCACACCAGTCAGTATCGGAAATGGGTTATTCGCCAGGACGCGGGCAAGAAAGACCATCCTGGAAAGCTATCTCGAAAAGCAGGCCAAATGCGAGCACGCCAAACGCGATCCGCGAGGCACATGTTATGAGTGCGGGCACGAGCAGGCCAACACGCCGCGCGTCGTCATTGTGGACCACTGGGATGGCAATTGCTGGATACAGCGGGTATGGGACGGTTCGCGTTATGTCGATCCGAAGGAGAAGCGGTCATGATTACCGCTACCAAGCCCTACACGCCTCCCGCGCGCATCTGGAACGCTCTGGCGCTTGCCGATCTGCTGGACGCGGCCGGTATCGCCAGCATGTCGGTGGAGACCATGAACAGCGCGGAATGGGCCAGCCTCGCGACTGCGGCCGGTGTGCGCTCGCCCAGCGTAGAGACCCGAGACCTTACACTTTCCATGCTCCGCAACCGTGAGGATGTGCGGCGCAAACTTCAACCAATCCGTACTCATTAGGAGAACTAAACATGACGCGAAGAAACGTATTCACCGCCCTAGCTGCCGCACCTGCTGTCATTGCGGCCGCGGCGAAGGCCCCAGTGCGAAGCGCGAAAACCCGCTTTCTAAAACCGCAACGAGTCTGCCAGGCGGAGATTGAGGAAATACTCGATCTGCACGACCGAGCCGAGATCCTTGCCGCAGGCATCCGCCGCCGGTTGGAAGCGGGCGCCGATTTCGAGGGTGGCAAATGGGGCCTGGACTCGTCCGGCTACATGTCATTGAGCTGGTACGAAGAGCACGGCCTCGGCAAACTCGGCGATTACGGAGGAATAGAAGTGGTCGGCCTTATGATCGAACCGGCCAATAACTTAAGGGAACATCGCGAGAAGTTTCCGGAGGATGCCCACGAGATTTGGGCCTGACCTGCCAGCGCCAACCTGAAATGCGGTCGTCCAATCAACAGGAGAAAGCATGCCACAAACGAGAGAACATAAACGAACTTCGCGAAATCATCATAAGCTGGTCACTAAAGGAGCCGCTACGCCACTGGCAGGCTTTCCGGCCCACGTGTCAAGCATTAAGATCACTGCCGTTCGCGGGAAAGGGTCGATGTCGATCACCTCGAATGGCGATGGCCAGTGCGAGTTCAGAGCGAACCACCAACAGCTAATCTTCCTCTCAGCCTGTATCGATATTGCGCGGCTATACAACGATCAGAGTCTCCGCTCCCATGCGGAATCGCTCAAACGCAATTACCGGCAGCCTGAACGGAGCCGCTGGTATCGAGATCCGGCAGTGGCCGCCGAGAACAACCGCAGGGCCAACGAAGAGTGTAAGCGATTAGAGAAGAGCATCGCCGCCTACGAGGAAGCCCTGAAAGCCAAGGCAAATAGCCTCGGTTTATAGTTGTTTGCGGCGGGCGCCGTAGCGGATCTTTTCATCCGTTGCGGCGCCTTTTTTATCTCAAGCCACATCAGGAGCCGGCCATGGAAACCACCCCGAAGCTCAAAACCGCGGCCATTTACGTCCGGGTGAGCACGAACAACCGCGCATCCCGCAACCAGGCTGTCTTTGAGCAGAATCCCGAGGTTCAGGAGCTTCCCTTGCGCCAGATGGCCGAACAGCGCGGCTGGTCCGTGGTCCGGGTGTACTCGGATCGGATGAGCGGCGCCAGCGATCAGCGGCCCGGACTGAAGGCGCTTATGCAGGATGCCCGCCGCGGCGTATTCGATGTGGTTGTGGTCTGGCGCTTTGACCGCTTCGCCCGTTCCATCGAGCAGCTCGTACTTGCCCTGGCGGAGTTCCGCGCCCTCGGAATTGATTTCGTTTCCTCGCAAGAGGCTCTCGACACCAGTACGCCAATGGGTAAGGCCATGTTCACCATCATCGGCGCGATGGCCGAATTAGAGCGCAACGTCATTCGTGAGCGCATCGTGGCGGGCCTGGAACACGCAAAGGCACACGGTACCAAGAGCGGTGCCGCGATCGGCCGGCCGCGGGCGGTATTCGATCGCAGCCGCGTTGTGGAACTCCGGGCAGCCGGGCAGTCATGGCGTCAGATTGCCGCGATACTGTCGGTCAGCGTCGCATCCGTGCGCCGGGTTTATGAGCAGGGTGTGCCAAAACCCTCTCGCACAGAGACTGCGATCGGTGGCGGGATGAAACGAGTTGCAGGCGCCTGATCCGGTGTGCCGAAACCAGGTGGTTTTGGCAGACCTCCGCTGTCAGTGAGCGAGCCATCATGAACCAGGCGGGGCATCAGCCATGGTTCGCCGGTATATCGGACTGGAACCTGTTCCGGGAGAATGCGGCGGCGGTGAAGGTGGGGCTGTGATCAGGCGCGCTAAGCCCAGGTCCGATGCCGTTCGAAAATGTCCAGATTCCGGCGGATCGTTTGGGTACATTCCTCAGTTCGCGGCTGAACACCGAATTCGGCGATGAGGTAAAGAGCCAAGCTCTCGATTGCCATTCTCCCAGTGGGTATGTGTCCGCGGGTTAACTCGGTTCGGCTGACACCTGATCCCTTCTTTAGATGCATATGCGGATGCTTAGGCAATTCCCCGAATGGATGCCAATGATAGGAAAGGATCTCATCATCGTCTTCGTCATCGACACGATAGATGTACCCTCGCGTCTTCACCTTCCAGTTCTGATCGCCCTCAGACTGTTGAATCACGGAATACTGCTGTGAGAAAAAGAGCTTTAGTTTCGTTCCGTTAAGTTTTCCGACTGGCGGATTGCTGATAAATCTAAGTGTCTGATAAGGCTGGGATTCCGAGGTCCGACGATCATACCCGAGAATAGCATTGGTGATACAGGCAAGCGTTTCACGAATTGGCTGGGCGTAAGCCTCGACAGCTTCCCGCGGAGTTCTTCCTGGCAAAGCCGCTACTTGTCGAGCAGACCCGGGGCTAAACTGGCAACCTCAAGAACGCCAGGCGTGCTGTCAGGATCGGGAAACGCGCCCGATTTCCAGGCGACCAAGAAGTCCTCACCACTCATTTTGAGGAAGTGCCGAGCTGCGCTATCGAAGACGCTGTACGCCTGTTCGGGGGTAACATCCTCCATCGGCTCCAAAATTGTGGCTGACATACTCGCCATATCCCTCACCTCGTTGGACGCCCCCGTTCCGAGGGCCGATTCGTATTCTGTGTAGTTTATCGTACGCTCCCTCCAAGAGTCTATCCGGGAAAACACCAGATTGGTTCTACGTTTTATGGGCAGTACTGCCCTCCTTGCGGTAGTGGCAAGACCCAGTGTTTCCTCTAAGTTTTCGCTTGTCCCTCGCCTAACTTATTGCAACTCAGGGAGTTACAGTAGTTCCAGTTCTGTTTTGGGTGGTGACTCCATCTATACTGCGGGTATCGAGCGCCCACGAAATAACCGAAGACCATCAGCAGCGCGGTAAGCCCACCGGGAAAAGCGCCCGGCTGAGCGGGGTCCGCTGTGAGCTGATGCAGCCATTGGTGGGCCGCAGACCTGAAATCTGGGTATCTGACGACCATCTTTTTCAGCCCACAACATTCTGGTCTCTCTCTGTTTGCCCCGCAATTAAGTTTAGAAGCCCTACAGTCAATTCCGGGTATCTGAAGACCAGTGCGCGAGCGCGGACGCAAGGGCGGGGAGCCATGCTTCAGGGAGTGACACGCCAACGTTCATTCAGAAATGGCCTACTCCCTGGCCAGCAGGAAAAAGTCCGGCCGGAGCCTCCACATTGAAGTCACTTATTGCTGATAGCGGCATTCACTGCCGCCCTTCCGACAAACGGAGTGAGGGACCGCGGCCTGACGGCGGGCGCGAGCAGCCGGAGCGGGCTATTCGCAATCCCATTCATGCCGATGGCCGCCCCGGAAGTAACAGTGGGCAAATCGATCAGCGGCAATCGCAGCCCGATTAACTGCCGGTTGCCCTCGCGGTTCAGCGACCGGGAAAGCGGCCCTTCCAATTCGATCAGTCGCCCCTCTCGCGCATTGAGCGGCCCCACTTCCGGCACGCGCTTCTCAATCGCTGCCCTTAGGCCACGCGCCAGCCCCTTCTGCGCTTCCGTGTCGGCTGAACCCAACTCGCCGTACTTCTTAGCCAGCACGCGGTAGGTGCCCTGCTTTTCCGCTTGTGCCTCGGCAAGACTGAGTGGCTGCCCTATTCGGGTCAAACCAGATCCGGCTGGCATAAGTTGGCCAGGGCCTCCAGGGTTCGCATATGGGTTCGGCTGTAAGCGGGTGAACGGCGCGAACGTGGAATGCTTATCCAAGAACTCCCGTTTGGCGTTATCGATCGCCGCTAAATCCGCGTGAGGATTCACTTGATTCGAAAACTGTTGCCGCAAATTGATAAGCGGTCTCGTCACTTCTTGCGGATCAATCTCTGTCCCCGGCTGTCCGGATTTCCCAGAGATGAGGGCGCCCGATCGATTGCCGATTGCCTCTCGCACGCCCTGGAGCTTTACCAGGCCACCTTCCGTAACGGGGATACGTTCCCGAAGGCCAGTATTGATCAATTGCGTCCGTTCATCAGGCCCAATAGATGGGAACGGCTTTAAGGCGCTCCCGTAGAGCCTCGTCGGACTGAGACGGTCCATGATCCAGCCCAACGGCTTAGCCAAAAGACGGCCGCCCAGATCGCCCGCGCCTTGCTCAATGCCGGATTCCCCCATGCGCACCAGCGCCTGCCTAGTGGACTGCGGCGCTTCAGGGTCGCCGATCAGCCGCAGCGCTCCTTGCCGCACACCCTCACCGCCTGCGCCGCCCAGCGCGGCAATGCCAGCCATGGCGGGGATGGAAAGCTCTGGGGCCAAGGCAGTCGCCGCCGTAGCGCCCGCGAGTGGGGCGTAATCCGGGGCCTTGCGACCAAAGCCCTTGATGTCTTCGTTGGTGATGTCCGGCAATACATGCTGGACATTCCCGGAAGGCGTAGGATTCAACTGCCAGATCTTCCAGTCATCATCGTCTGGCGGTGCGCCCTGTGCTGCCGGTTTCGTCGCCGGTGCTGGCATGTCATAACTGCCCCAATCATCTGCTGGTTTCGGCATTATTCAACACTCCATCCATCCTGAGCCGCCATGGATTTGGCCTTGTTCGCATCGCCGCCCGCCAAGTCCCGATAAAAGTGCATCGTTGCTTTGCTGGGCGTCCGGGCCGGACCTTCATCGCTTCCCACCACAAACTTTGATTCGTTACGCGCTTTGCTGAGGTCCTGGCTGAAGCGCTCGCGCCCCAAGCTCACCATCTGGCGCATCTGCTGGGGCGTAAGCATCACGCCGGAAAGGTAGCCCTGCTTGTCGAATTTGGCTTCCAGCCCTTGCAACCATGGGCGCGACTCCTGCGCTTCCTTGATGATGTCGCGCGTTATGCGCGCGCCTTTTTGAATCCCCATCGTCATGCCAAGGTGATTGGCCAACAGTGAAAGCATGGCTTGCTGATCGTGATTTTTCACCGCGTCTTCGTAATTTTTGGTCATGACGTTGAACCGCTCCGCAGAATCAAGGGCCGGCTGGTATGTCTTGTAGGCCGTCTGCCTGCCCTGCAGGTCGCGGCTCTGTGTGCGGTTTTCGGCCTCGACCGCCTGATTGTGCCGTCGATCCTCGGCAGCCGCAGCCCGATTTGCTGCCGTGGCCTCGGCTCCCTCAGTCCCACTCATGGCCTTCTCAAGGTCGGCCAGGTCAGCGCGCTTTGCGCCCCTACTCAATTGCAGGTGAGAAGGGATAGCTTTACCAGGGTTATTCACAGCATATCGATCCGCCAAACGCTTATTGGCTGCAGCGATCTCCTCATCTGTCAGCGGAGTTTCGGCCTCGGTGGGCTGCTTGGCATCCGGTGGCTTCAGGAGATTCGCGCCGCCCTTGGGAAGCAAATAGCGGCCATCCTTGGTGGGCAGAATGCCTAGATGTTTGGCAACTTCCGGGTCAATCTCGGTCGCCTGATCTTCGCTCGTCGGCTCTACAGCCCAAGTCTTGGTATTCGGGTCGAATAGCCCCTCGCCTTGCTTCAGCGGCACGAAGCCCGGCTTTTGATTGCGCGCCGCGGTTTCCGAAAGCAGGTTCGCCGTGTCTGCCCCCAGGTGCGCCCGCTGTGCGGCGGCATCCGCCGATTTATCCTCCCGGCTCACCGCATCGGCTGCGCGCTTTATCTGGAGTTGATGGTTCAGCGTTGTGCCTGGCAGCGACATCGTAAGGGTTGGCGCAAAGGCGTTCCCGATGCCTTGCAGAATTTGCAGCGGCACGCGGGCCCACGGGTTGTGAATGCGATCGATTCCAGCAGGGGTAGCTTCGAGTGTTTGCAGTTTGGCCTGCGCTGGGGACATGGCCATGGCTGGAGCAGAGAGAGTCTTGGCTGCCTGCGTGGGGATAGTGGCTAATGGCGGCGGGAAGGATGGTCGCAGCGCAGCGGTTGCGGGCGCGGTTGCCAGGGGTGCTGGCACAGCAACAGGCTGCTGCTGTGGCTGTATCGTCGGCAGCGGCATGCCAAACCCGATCTGCCGGCGCAGCGGGTTGTCAAAATCGTCCGTGTCCTGTCCGAGAAATGGCATATGTGAGAATTTTACCTCCAAAACATTTTTGGTTCCAAATGTTACACACTTACGAGAAGTCGCAAAACCCCGGATCTGGATCTGAGGCGTAGCTCTCGGCTTCTTGTTCGCCGTCGCCGAAATTGCAGAATTCGTGATCCTCGGTCGAATTTGCGGGTTCGGCTGGTTCCGGATCTACCGGTTCAGGTTCGGGAAGCGCCTTGAGAGTTGAGCCTGAAAGTTCTGCTCCAGCCGGCACAAACACTAACTGCAGCGTCCGGCGCCCAGGCCCACTGATTTCTTGCTGCTGCATGCGATCACCGTACCGCTTGGGAGCCATCTTGCTCAGATACCACTTCAGGGCGTCAACCTCGACACGCCGGCAACCTGAATCACGTGTCTTATCGCCAGCCACCTCCAATAGTCGATCTGCTAATTCGTCCAGTCCAATGTTCCTCGCGCGCGCGTACTGTACGCCAAAGCCCTTTGGATCGTCTCTTACCCAATCCATTACCGTAGACGGAGAAGGCATGCCGTCTTTCAGGTTCGCAATCTGGCGCAAAGATAAACCACGCCGCAAATGGTCCAGCACTTCATGTTGTTTATCGTTCAATGCCATACTCCGCTCAACCTCTCCTGTTTGGCCGCGCAGCGTCGATGCCACGTTCAAGGCACACGCTGGCATATTGAACCAGTATTCCCAGCTCCTTGAAGGTTCCCACCGATTTACACCCGGGGGATATCTCAATGCGCGCCGCAAGCTCCATTCCAGCGTCGATAACTCCGTCTCGCGCGTCCTCCTCCCCGATCACAAATACCGCACGCCCAGTACCGTCGCACCAAAGCTCGTAAGTACAGGCCTTGACGGGTAACACTGCGGCTTCGCGTTCCGAGTCGCTCGCACGCCCGCCATTTTCGAATTGAGGCGCTCCTGGTGATTGAGGCCCCGTGCATAAAACCGTTTTGGGAAGGTTTTGGGAAGGCAAGGCTGCATCGTTTGCCTCCTGGTATAGTCTGACTACCGTCCCTCGTCCAACTTCCAATGTATGGGCGATTT
>JASIAM010000237.1 GCA_030041985.1 Bryobacteraceae bacterium
CGCCGGCAACTGGCTCTGGTGGTGCTTCGTCGCCAGCGGCATGCTCACCGTCTTCTTCTATGCCCGCCTCTGGCGGCGCTGCGGCGTAATGACCGATATCGAATTCACCGAGGTGCGCTACTCCGGCAAACCCGCCGCGTTTCTCCGTGGCTTTCGCGCGCTCTATCTGGGCATCCCCATCAACTGCATCATCCTCGGCTGGGTCAACCTCGCCATGGTCGAGATCCTCATGTTGACGCTCGGTGTCACGCGCATTCAGGCCCTGCTCATCGTTCTGGGAATGATCGCCCTCACTTCCGGCATCTCCACCATGTCCGGCCTCTGGGGCGTCCTGGTCACGGACCTCGTGCAGTTCATCATCAAGATGACCATGGTCACAGTGCTTGCCTTCGCCGCTGTTCACGCCGTGGGCGGCATGGAAGGGCTGAAAACGAAATTGGCTGTACTCGATCAATCGCGCGGTGTGGCGCCCGGCACGCATGGCTCGGTGTTGAGTTTCATCCCCGATCTGCATTCGCCCTGGATGCCCATGATTACCTTTCTGGTATACATTTCCATGAACTGGTGGGCTACCTGGTATCCCGGCGCAGAACCGGGCGGTGGCGGGTACATCGCGCAACGCATGTTTTCCGCCAAAGATGAGAAGCATTCTCTGCTTGCCACTCTGTGGTTCAACATCGCTCATTACGCCATCCGCCCGTGGCCGTGGGTGCTGGTCGCGTTGGCTTCGCTTGTCCTCTTTCCCGGGCTCCAAAATCCGGAAACGGGCTACATCCGCGTCATGGTCGCGTATCTGCCGGCCTCTCTGCGCGGATTGATGCTGGCAGCGTTCGCCGCGGCCTACATGTCCACCATCGCCACCCAGCTCAATTGGGGCGCAAGCTACATCGTCAATGATTTCTATCGCCGCTTCCTGAGGCAGTCGGCCCCCGAGCGGCATTACGTGTCGGTCTCGAAATGGGCCACTGTGCTGCTGACCGCCGTTTCCGCGTTCGTGACGCTTTACTTGAACTCGATTGCCGGCGCATGGAAGCTGCTCCTCGTAACCGGCGCCGGCACGGGGCTGGTGCTCCTGCTCCGCTGGTTCTGGTGGCGGATCAATGCCTGGAGCGAAGTTTCCGCCATGATCGCCGCATTCGCCACCTCGCTCACCCTCCAGATCGTCGGCGGCTTGGATAGCGACAAGCCGGTGGATTTCGCCTGGATCATGATCATCACCGTGGCCGTCACCACCGTGGTCTGGCTGTCGGTCACCTTCCTCACCAAACCCGAGTCCGAACAAACGTTGGTGAAATTTTACGTGCGCGCCCGTCCGGGAGGCGTCGGCTGGAAGCGCATCGCCAAGCTCACTCCTGAAATCCGAGCGCAGAGCCATGCGTGGTGGAGCGCGCTCGATTGGCTGAGCGGCTGCGCATTGATCTACGGCATCCTGTTCGGCACGGGCAAGCTGCTGCTGGGCGAATGGGCCACCGGCTTCCTGTTGCTCGGTATGGGCCTGGCAGGCGGCGCTGTAATCTGGTGGGACCTCTCGCGCCGCGGCTGGAGTTCGGTGGTGGATTGAGTATGCTGCGCGGCTTCCTCGTTTCGCTCCTCATCTTACCGGCGTTTGCCGCCACGCTCCCGCTCATGCCCATGCCCCAGAAAGTCACTGCCGCTGCGGGGGCGATGAAAATCGACTCCACTTTCCGCGTCGCCACCACCGGTTATTCCGACGCGCGTCTCGAAGCTGCAATCAAACGTTTCACCACGCACCTTGCGCAGCAAACGGGCCAGCCTCCGGTCCCCAGCCCCCAGTCCCCAGCCCCCAGTCCCCGTCTCCTAATCCAATGCGAGAACCGTGCCCCAGACTATCCGGCCCTGAACGAGGACGAATCCTATCAACTGGATGTCTCCCCCACCGGCGCGCGCCTCATAGCCCATACCGTAACTGGCGTCCTGCGCGGCCTCGAAACCTTTTCGCAACTGGTCCGCCCCGGGCCGGATGGTTTCGAAGCTCCCGCGGTCCACATCGAAGACCAGCCGCGTTTCCCCTGGCGCGGGCTGATGCTGGACGTAGCACGCCACTGGATGCCAGTCGCGGTAGTCGAGCGCAACCTCAACGCCATGGCCGCCGTGAAGCTCAACGTTTTCCACTGGCACCTTTCCGACGACCAGGGTTTCCGCGTCGAAAGCAAACGCTATCCCAAGCTGCAAGAGGATGGTAGCGACGGCCAATTCTATACGCAGGCCGAAGTACGCGAGGTGGTCGCCTACGCTCGCGACCGCGGCATCCGCGTGGTGCCTGAATTCGACATCCCAGGCCACACCACTGCCTGGTTCGCGGGCTATCCCGAACTGGCGAGCGCGCCCGGCCCCTACCGGATCGAGCGAAAATGGGGCGTTTTCCGGCCTACCATGGATCCCACGCGCGAAGAGACCTACGTGTTTCTCGACGGACTCATCGGCGAAATGGCCGCGCTGTTTCCCGATCCCTTTTTCCACATCGGCGGCGACGAAGTAGCCGGAACTCAATGGCGGCAGTCATCTTCCATTCAGTCGTTCGCGCGCGCCCATGGTCTCTCGAGCAATCAGGCCCTCCAGGCATACTTCAACCGGCGTGTGGAAAAGCTGTTGAAAAAGCATGGAAAAACGATGGTGGGCTGGGACGAAGTGCTGGCCGGCGATCTCGCCCCGGAAACCGTCATTCAATCCTGGCGTGGACCGGCATCGCTCGCTGAAGCGGCCTCCAAAGGATACCGTTCGCTGCTCTCCTTCGGCTATTACCTCGATCATCTCGAACCGGCTTCCATGGCTTACGCCAACGATCCACTCGCCGGCGCTGCCGCCACTCTGAACGCCAGGCAATCGGCGCGCATTCTGGGCGGCGAAGCCTGCATGTGGACCGAGTATGTCAGCCCCGAAACCGTCGATTCGCGCATCTGGCCCACCATGGCCGCGATTGCGGAACGATTCTGGTCGGCCGCCGCTGTACGGGACGTCGATTCCATGTATGCCCGCCTGCCGATTGTAAGCCGCTGGCTCGAATGGACCGGGCTGCAGCATCGCGCAAACCAGATTTTGCTCGAACGGCTCACTGGCGGACAACCGGCCGGCCCGCTGCGCGTACTCGCCGATGCTTCCGAGGCCCTCGGGATTGATGGCCGCCGTGGCGCGCGCGCGTACTCGAGCCTTGTGCCGCTGAATCGCTTCGTAGACGCGGTGCCTCCGGAAAGCGAATTGGTCCGCCGGCTCGTTGAGCAACTGGTGGGGCAGGCGCTTTCGCCTGCCAACCCGCCCACTCCGGAACTCCGTGAGACCCTTTCCCAATGGTCCGGTATCGAATCCCAGCTTCGTCCGCTCGCCGCGAACGATTCCTTTATCACCGAACTGCTGCCCCTGGCGGCGAATCTGTCTATGGCCGGTAATATCGGGCTACGTGCTTTGGAATTTTTGGATAAGAGCCAGGCGCCGCCGGCCGGCTGGGTCGATGAGCAGAACCGCGAACTCGACCGCCTCGAAAAACCAGTCGCCGAGGTGCGCCTCGCGGCGGTGCGCGTGGTGCGCCGGCTGCTAACCCAACTGAAACCCCAAGCTCTTGCAAATGCAGGCGTTCGGTCCGGTAATGAACCCCCTTGTAACGGGCCTCTAACCGTTCCGAACTGGACATCGCTCGCGCGCCAGCCCATCATCACCCTTAAGTTGCAACGGAGTGACTCGAAAACGGAGTGTTTATGAAAATGAGGGATTGTCAACTGCTCAGTTTGACCGGTTTCCTGTTCGCGGCGCTGATTGCGATCATCGCTCCCACCGCGTGGGCGCAGGAAGTGACGGCAGGTATCACAGGAAAGGTCACTGACCCATCCGGCGCCGGAATCGCCGGTGCTATGGTCACCGCTACCGATGTAGACCGCGGCACTACTCTGAAAACCGATACCAATGCGGACGGTATCTACAACCTGCCGCGCGTGCCCCCCGGTACGTACGAGGTTCGCGTGGAAGCCACCGGCTTCGAGACCGCCGTTCGCCCCGCTTTCCAACTGGTGCTGAACCAGACCGCGCGCGTTGATTTCCCCATGACGATCGGGCAAGTGACCCAGAATTTGGAGGTCACCGCTGCGCCACCCCTGTTGCAGACGGATACCACGCAAGTGGGAGCCGTGATGGAGGCCAGTTCCATCGCCAATATCCCGCTCGAAACCCGCAACTATAATCAGTTAACGCTGCTGGTTCCGGGCGGCGTCTCCATCAGCCCTGCCTCGTTCAACACCGGCCAGAGCGTCTTCAATTCCGCTCGTCCCAATTTCAACGGCAACCGCGAGCAGGCCAACTATTATCTTCTGGAC
>JASIAM010000238.1 GCA_030041985.1 Bryobacteraceae bacterium
CGGACCAGAACATTTGTGTCGAGTCCTATCATGGCCGCTTAGTGCGCCGCGCCAGGCCCGCGGCACCTTCCGCGACGGCCTCGTCCATCTCCGAAAATGTGGCAGGGCGGCGACGCCGGCTCTTTACGATGCCTCGTAACGCCGACGCAGGAATCTTCGGCAGGAGAACGACAGTACCATCGGGATGCACGAAGAACTTAACCCGATCCCCGGGTTTTAGGTGCAAATGCTCCCGAATAGCCTTCGGGATCGTTGCCTGTCCTTTAGTGGTGATTGCAGATTCCACTGTTGGCCTCCATTACATTATTAAATAAGTAATACCACAGAACATGGCTCGGATCAACAACGCAGCCCAGGAGCGGGACGCCCGGGCCGCGCGGGAATTCAAGCCGGTATGAGTGGCCCTCCGTACCCGGGTTTGTTCCCCCGAGGGGCGGTCACCCAAAATCCTCCATACGACCGCCCTTCGAGATTTGACTCCTTCTTTGGACCTTTTGCAACGGACCGCTCGGGGGCACGGAAAACCCCAGCGGCAAATCAAGCACTTGCAGCCATCAGAGCGTCCAAACGTGGCTGTTGCAAATTTGTCGTGATTTTCCACCTGTTCGCCGCGGAAACAAGCGGAAGTGGCCGCCGGTAACTCCACTTGTTTCCAAGTATATAGGAACGGTCAGTTGCATTTAGGTTCCAGTTCCCGCAAGGGAGTGGGGGTTCAAGTCCCTTCATCCGCACCACTTGAAAACAAAACACTTAACCACTAACAAGCTGGCCCTCACTGAACGGTCTTTTCGGTGGAATGTGTGCCTATAGTGTGCCGCTCGGCTTGGGGAGCGTCCCTGTGTGCCATGTACTCTCCCAACCGCCTCCCCTCTTCCTTCAGGTCACTTTCGCTAACGATGTTGTACCGATCAAAGACCGCCCGCGTTTTGTGACCGGAAATCATCATGGCAACCCGTTCGGGGACTCCGGCCCGAATCAGGTTTCGGACGCCAGTACGTTGTTTTCAGCGAGCATGGGAATGAACGGCACTGCTCCGACTTTCGGCGGAGTGGCCCTTTTGCCGAGAGTATAGGCGCGCCGAAGCAGTGCCAACTCCCTGTTGATCGTGCCATTGGTTGCAGGTCCATAGACAAGTTTTCGTTCGCCATAGACGCGCGTCTCCGGTTGCCGCCGCTTCTCGATATAGGCTGGTCGGTTCCTACGCTTGCTGCTTTCATTGCGCCAAAAAAGGGCCGTAGGTTTACCCGCACTTTCCCTTCGGCCCAGTCGTAATCCTGTTCGTTGATTTTGTAGTTCGCAAGCAGGTCATCCAGAAGAGTTCCTATCAATGTGTGTTGCACACCGGCATAGGTTCCCAAGTCCCTCTCCCGAAGTTTGCCGTTCAGATACGTTTGCGCATCCTTCTTTGTGCCACGAACCGTGTGATTGTCATATTGCCGTTTTCCGGTTTGCGGGTTTCGTCCCACATAGATGCGCACCAGCCATGTGCGGTCGCCGCGCGCAATGATCTGTCCCACCGGCTTACGACTGCTTCCACTGCTCTCGTTTGCCATCGTTCATTTTTCCTTTCGCCTTATCCAGCCGGTAACGGTTTTCACGTCTGATCCGAGTTGACCGGCAACCTCTTTCAAACTTTTCCCCTCTGCGTGGAGTTCGCGCGCTTCATTCTGGCGATGCCGATAGGCCCGGAACCTGCACGCATTGCTGCAAAACTTCGCGCCTTCCCGTTTCTCGTTTGCGCCCACCCTCCTTTCGCCCGCAACCTCGAACCACAACCCACATTGATCGCATTGATGATATTGGCGGTCCCCCTCGACAGCCATTGCGAACTGCACCCATAGCGCAGCTAACAAGGTTTTAGGAACGGACCTGAACCGGAGTCGCGGCTGCCTCCTGGGGGTGCGCTCCCATAAGAGCATCGGAGTATACTGCATCCGCCGTATGTTCCTGCTAACCATGCGCTGCAACATCTCCCATCGTTTCTCTATGGAACCATCGGAGTTGATTGTCTGAAGTTCGCGGCATTGTTCCCAAACTCGGATGGCGTCCCGAAGTTCGCCGATCTCCGATAGCGCGAAGTATCCCAAAACATCTACGACCAAGTGAGTTGGATCGGAGGCAAAGGCACTAATGAAGCCGTTGGCTACCGGTACGATGGCCAGATTGGAAGTGATTGTACTATCGATGGCGTTAACCCAAGTTCGCCACGACATCAGTAGTTTGAAGCTATTTTGATCTCATTGGCGGAGGTAAGCGACGTAGATTCAGGCATAACCTTCGCAAATCACGATGTAGTGTAGACCTACCCTCTTGAAGCCGGTCTGGAGTCAGGACACGATCAGTTCAGAATGTTTCTGCGCGCGAACCACCGCGGCAAGGATGGCAAGGACCATACGTATTGGTCGCTGGTGGAAACGGTGCGCACACCGGACGGCCCGAGGCAGCGGACGCTCTGCTATCTGGGCGAACTGAACGGTTCGGCGCAGGCGCGCTGGCTGAAGACAATCGAGGTTTTCAACGAGCAGGGCGAGACACAGCAACTGAAACTGTTCCCATCCGGGGTAGAGCCGCCGCCCGACGATCCGTATGTCGCGCGCGTGCTGCTGCACAAAGTGCGGCTGGAAAGAACGAGACCATTCGGCGCCTGTTTTCTCGGGCTGGAGTTATGGAAGCGGCTGCGACTCGACCGCTTCTTCGAACAGGCAGTGGACAACGAAGTGGCCGATGTGGCGTGGTCGCGCGTGGCGGCATTACTGGCAATCAACCGGTTGTGCGCGCCGGGCAGCGAACTGTCGATCGAACAGCGCTGGTATCCGTCGACAGCGCTCGATGATCTGCTGGAGATCGAAGAAGGGAAGATCAATGACACGCGGCTGTATCGCTGTCTGGACCGCATGCTGCCGCACAAGACGAAACTGGAGCGTCATCTCAAAGAACGCTACGGGGCGCTGTTCGGGGCCGAATTCGACGTGCTGCTCTACGACTTGACGAGTACTTATGTGGAAGGGGCGGCGGAGAAGAACCCGATGGTGCGGCGCGGTTATTCACGCGATCACCGGCCGGACTGCGAACAACTGGTAATCGCACTCATTGTCAACCACGAAGGCTTCTCGTTCAGCTATGAAACCTTTGACGGTAATCGTGCCGATGTGTCCACCATGGAAACGATTCTGCGCATGGTGGAGCGTAAATATGGAAAAGCGCGTCGGGTCTGGGTATTCGATCGCGGCATTGTGAGCGAGGAAAATCTGGCGGCTATCCGCAAACGGGGCGGGCAGTATCTGGTGGGGACACCACGCAGTCAGAGGAAACAGTTTGAGATGGAGTTATTGAAAGACGACTGGACGCGCGTGCGGCCCGAAGTGGAAGTGAAACAGGTCGCGATTCCGGGCGGCGAGGAAACTTATGTCCTGTGCCGCACCGCGGGCCGGAAGGAGAAAGAGAAGGCGATCCGCGGCTGCTTTTCCAACCGCATGGAAAAGGCTCTGAAGGCGCTGGAGAAGACGATCGTTACCGGGCGCCTGAAGGACCGCAACAAGAGGGAACGCCGGCTGGGGAAAATACAGGCGCGGCATCCGCAGGTCAATGATCTCTACGACGTTGCTTTGCGTGAGACCGTGGAAGGCGTGCGTCTCGTCTGGCAAATGAAAGCGGAGCGCCAAAACTGGCGCGAGTCACGCGAGGGCGCTTATCTGCTACGCACCAATCTGCAGGCCGAGACGGCGGAAGAGCTGTGGGCGAAATACATGCAGTTGACTGAGGCCGAAGCCTCATTCCGCGCGCTGAAAAGCGAGCTTTCCATCCGGCCTCTGTTTCATCAGAAGGAGCCGCGCGTCAAAGCTCACGTGATGGTAGCGTTCCTCGGCTATGCGTTGTGGGTCACACTCAAGCACACGCTGAAACGAAGACCGGCGCTGGCGCCGAAATCATCTTCGAGCGGAGTCGATAATGCCGATCCTCTGTCGCCCATGAGGGCCATCGCGCTGCTCTCGACCCTGCAAAGCGCCGATATCGTTCTTCCCATCACGGATGGCCGCGAGATCCGGCTGCGCCGCGTCACCGAACCGACTGCGGAACAGAAATCGCTGCTCCGCCAGCTCCACATCGCCATCCCTGAACATCTTCAGTTCAATCGCGAATGTGGTGTAGACTCAGCCATAGCCTGAACTGATTCTCAAGGCCTTAGCCGATTTTAACCCCATCTCGTGACGAACTTGGGTTAAGCGTGGCGGCGAGGGGTTGGGACTGTCCCTGAGGCCACAACGTAAGATAGCCGAACGGTCCGGGTGGAACTGCTGTTACATTCAGAACCGTGGCGGCCGCATTATCGGGAACGCCGCAGCCTGCCGTTATGGTGCTGAAATCCAGATGCCCCGTAAAGGGCGGTGCTCCATTGGCCCGAGTATCGAGCACGCGGCAAGGTGTGAGGCTGTAAAGCGAAAGTCCGGACGTGGTGGGAGGCGCAAAGTAACCGTCGGCATCGACCACCAGATCGGTAGGATCGCTCGCATAGACATCGACCGATCCGTTTACGCCCGCCGGAATGATCACCGCGCTTGCAGTGATAGTGCCGGTAATGGCTGTCAGGCTGGCGGCCAAAGGGAGCGGTTGGCCGGTAGGGAATGCAGTCACATATCCAAGCGGTCCGGGGGGCACCGCAGCAAAATTGAGCGAATAGGCTTGGGCTGTGGAAGGCACACCACAAGTACTTCGGAGGATGGGGAAGGTGCGCGTCGTTTGCCCTGCTAGAGACGGGCCACCGAGCGCGCCGACCGCGTTTCGCGTGTCGACGATCCGGCAGGGGTGTGAGGGGGTAGAAGGACAAACCCGTAGTATCGGAAGATGGGACGAAGTATCCATTCAGATCGACAACCAAGTCGGTGACGTCGGTGGCAAAAATGCTGGTGCCGCCGTTCGCACCGGGAGGTACAATGGCCGCGTTGGAACGGACACGGCCATCTAAAGAGGTCAGGGTTGCAGCCAATGGTTGGGGCTGGCAGGCGGGCCAGGCGCTGACGTAACCCAGAGCGCCGCGCGGCACGACGGTGATGGTGAGCGAATAGGCGGTCGCAATTGCCGGAATCGAACAGCCGGCATCGGGAATGACGAAATCACGGGAGGCATTCGCGATGAGTGCGGGGCCTCCAAAAGGTCCATCGGCGCTGCGCGTATCGACGACGCGGCAAGGGGTTACAGGCACGAAGCGGGAGCCGGCCGAGGGGCCTTGAGTGATCGTAAACGACAGCCCGCAATGGTCACGGTTCCGGTGCGCTGTTGCGCACCCGCGTTGGGAGAAACCGTCAGAGAGAGCGTTCCATCGCCGGCTCCGCTTGCTGATGAATTGATTGTGATCCAATTCGTAGGCTGGCGGCGTTCCATACACAGTTCTGAGGGCTGGCAGTCAGGCTTACGGAAAGGGACCCGCCCGAACTGGCCACAGCAGCGCTGGAACCGGAAATCGAATAGGCGCAATTAGGAGAGGTGGTGGTGAAGGTCCAGATGGGCGAAGTGGCAAATTGGAAAGAATTCTTTCCGACGACATACCAGCAATAAGTCGAATTCGCAGCCAGGGCAGGCGGACTGAAAGACGTTGTGGAGGTATTGCCCGCGAGCGACGGGTTTGGACATGAGCCGAAGTAAACATCGTATGAAGCGGCGCCACCCACAGGATCCCAAGTAAGAGTGGCATTTTGCCAAGTGGCCATGGTTCCGTCGTCGGGCGATTCCAGTGATGGTGGGTCGAAGCCGAAGGGGTTGGCATTCAAGTCGGCGAAAGCACCCCAGGCTGTGGCGGCGAGCCCGACCCTCTCGGCAATGCACTGGAACGGCGTGACGAGGCATTGCTGCGCGGGAGGGATACTGTCGCCATTTTGCAACGTGGCGGCGGGGAGACCCGAGCCATCAGTAAAGGGGGCGGAAAGCTGGACTTGCCGGATCTGGTTGAGATAGAAGCTAGCCAGGTTGGTGAATTGGGATTGGCCGTAGAGGGAGTCGACCAATCGCATGGCGAAGACGGCCTGGCCCGTGAATTCCCAGGCGATGCCCGGCGGTCCGTCATCGGGGCCATGTTCGCCGGGCTCGATGAGATCGAATCCCTGGAAGGTTTGCCCGGCTGCAGTGATGGAACGCGCGAAATGAGAGAGCAGCCACTGGAGGGCCGGCGCCAATCGATTTGATTTCGATAACGCGGGGAAACCGCGCCCTGAGTGCCCTTGAGTGCCGGGTGCGCGACATGAAAGTGAAGTTCACGCTGCCCGGCGGTCTGCCCAGTAGTCCTCAAAGCGGCCGTTGAGGTGACAACACCGGAGAGCCAAGACGGCATTGGCACCGCGTACGGTCCAGAACATGCCAGACTGTTTGAGGCG
>JASIAM010000239.1 GCA_030041985.1 Bryobacteraceae bacterium
GGAACCCAGCATCCTGACCACCGGCTTTCCCACACTCGTTACCAATATCTCTACGGCCAATGTCGGAATTCAACAGGGATTCTCTACCGGCGCCCAGGTGGCCCTGAATTACGATAACAGCCACGAATCGCTAAATTCGCTGTACACCAGCTACGGCCCGTTCACTTCCTCCACCCTCGGCCTGACAGTCACACAACCGCTGTTGCGCAATTTTGGGCCGAGCCTCAACCGGCGTTTCATCAGGATCGCGGGCGACGAACGGAAAATCGGCAGCCTGCTTTTTCAACAGCAGCTTCTGGCTACGGTCTATGGCGTGGTGCGGCTCTACACCGACTTCGTGGCCCTATATGAGGACGTGAAGGTGAAACAGGAGTCGGTGCGCTCCGCCGAAAAGCTGCTGGAGGACGTGAACGCGCAAGTCGAAGAAGGCACCCTTGCTCCGGTAGAGGCCACGCGCGCCAACGCCCAGGTGTTTTCCACGCGCCAGGATCTGGCGAATTCCCAGGGGCTGCTCGAGGAGCAGGAGGCCATTCTAAAAAATGTTCTCACGCGCACCGGCAACAGTGATCTCGAAGTGCAGGCCGTTCACATCATTCCGACCGACATGCTGAGCATTCCGGAAAAGGAAGAGGTGCGGCCGATTCAAGATCTGATGACCGAGGCCATGGAGCGCCGTCCCGATCTGAAACAAGCGCAGTTGCAAGTGGACATCGGAAAGATCGGACTGGAAGGGTCGCGCAGCTTAACCAAACCGGAACTGGATGTGGTGGGCGTACTGCAGAATGGCGCTCTGGCCGGGACCCTGAACCCCCTGGAGCCAACTTCTTCGCAAAGCCTGGCTGGCGGATATGGCACAGTGCTGGACCAGATCTTCTCCCGCAAGTATCCGACGTACGGCGTCGGCTTGCAATTGAACCTGCCCATCCGCAACCGCATCGCCGAGGCCGACCTGGCCCGCGACGAAATTCAGGTGAAGCAGTACGAAATTCGCACGCGCGAGTTGGAGAATGAGGCGCGGCTGGAGATTGAGGATGCCCTGATTGCCATGCGGCGCGCGCGCGCCTCGGCCCAGGCCGCTACCCAAGCGCGCCTCCTGCAGGAGCAGTCGCTCGAAGTAGAGCAGGCGAAGTTTGAAGTCGGAGCTTCCACCAGCTTCTTTGTCATCCAGTATGAAAGCCTGTTGGCGCAAGCCCGCTCCACTGAAGTAGCCGCCCAGAGCGCGTACGTGAAGGCCCGCGCCGCTCTCCAGCGGGCCATCGGCACCATCCTCGACGAGAACGGCGTGTCCGTGGAGACTGCGATGAAGGGATCGATGCAGTAGCCAATAAGGCATCCATCCGATGAGATTGTAGTACAATTCGAAATTCTGGAATAAATCTAACAGGGAGAAGGAATGTCTATTTTGAGACGGCAGAAGAGTGTGTGTGCGGGTGTCATTAGCGGCCTGCTGGTTTTCGCCTGTTCCGCGATGGCCAAAACTTTGTGCGTCAATCCGGCAAGCGGATCAAACTGTTACTCCACGATCGGGGCGGCGGTGGCGGCGGCGGGGGAAAACGATGAGGTCATGATCGCAGCAGGCGAGTATGCCGAAGATATCGTGATCAATAAGCCGATGTCGTTGGTGGGCGCCGGTTCGAGCTCCACGATCATCAATGCGAAAGGACTGTCGAACGGGATTTATGTGGACGGATTAGATAATGGCGGCCTGATCGATGTGCTGATCAGCGGCATGACAATCGAGAATGCGAACTATGAGGGGATTCTGGTGACCAACTCCTCCTATACCGTGATTTCGAACAATCATGTCACCAACAACGATCAGAGTCTCGACTACTCGGCATCTACCTGCGCCGGTGAGCCGGCATTCGAAACCAGTGAGGGCGATGACTGCGGCGAGGGGATTCACCTGGTTGGTACAACGTACGTTACGGTGGCCAACAACGAGGTGGACCTCAATGCGGGGGGAATTCTCCTCACTGATGAAACCGGGCAAAACTACGAAAACATGATCACCAGCAACTCCGTGCACGACAACGCCCTCGATTGCGGCATTACGCTGGCATCGCATTCGCCCTCTCCACAGGCGAGCTCCACGCTGCCTTACGGCGTGTTCGACAACAATATTGTGAGCAATACGGTTTCGAGCAACGGTCTCATCGGAGAAGGCGCCGGGGTGGGAATTTACGCGCCCGGGCCGGGAAATCTGGCTTTCGGAAATAAAGTGATTGGCAACGTGATCACCAACAACGGCCTTCCGGGCGTGGCCTTGCACAATCACGCCGCAACGCCGGGAGCGCCCGCGGTGAATATGAACGGCAATGTAATCATGCACAATTTCATCTCCGGCAATGGCGCCGATACGCAAGACGCGGCCACGCCGGGGACCACCGGCATCAACGTCTATAGCATCACGCCCATCTACGCCACGGAGATTTCGGAGAACACCATTACCAATGAAGCATACGATGTGGTGATGAACAGCCCGGGGGCCATGGATCTGCACCTGAACAATCTGCTCGGTGGGGGAGCCGGCGTGGATAATCTGGGGAAGAGCGTGGTCATCGCCAGCGAGAACTTCTTCGGCTGCGCCGGCGGCCCTGGAACCACGGGGTGCTCGACGGCCACGGGATCGGCGGTAACTTCGGCGCCCTGGTTGAGCACATCGGTCACCAGCGCACCTTCGGCAGGTTCACCGAACAGACAATAGCAGAAGGCCCCTTAGATCTGTGCAATGAGGCCCCGGATGGTATCGATCGTATCGGCGACTTCGGGCTTCTTGTCGTGGCGCCAGCGGGCCATGCGTGGAAATCGCACCGCGATGCCACTGCGATGGCGAGTGGACCGCTGGATGCCTTCAAATGCCAGCTCGAATACCAGCTCCGGCTTTACGCGATGCACGGGGCCGAATTTTTCCAGGGTGTTGCGGCGCACGAAGCTATCCACCTGCCGGATCTCTTCGTCGCTCAAACCGGAGTAGGCTTTGGCGAACGGAACGAGCTGGCCGTTGTCCCAAATGCCGAACGTGTAATCGGTGAAGAGGCTGGCGCGGCGGCCGTTGCCCGGTTGGGCGTAGATGAGGACGGCGTCCACCGAGTACGGCTCTATTTTCCATTTCCACCAGTCGCCGCGGCGGCGCCCCACGCGGTAGGGCGATGCGAGCCGCTTCAGCATGAAGCCCTCCACGCGGCGCCGGCGCGATTCCTGGCGCAATTGCTTCAGCTCCTCCCAGGAATCGGCATGGACGAGTGGAGAAAGCACCACCGCGCTTTCGGGTGGCGCGAGGCGCTCCAATTGCGCACGCCGCCAAACGAGTGGCTCTTCGCGCACATCGCGGCCTTCGTATTCGAGCAGATCGAAAGCCACCTGCACCACCGGCACATCGCTGAGAATACGCTGGCCCAGCAGTTTGCGCCCGATGCGCCGCTGCATTTGCGCGAAGGGCAGAGGCATGCCGAGTTTCCAGGGCATCACTTCGCCATCAATGACAGTTCCTTCCGGGAGCAGATTGCCGGCGGCCTCGAGTTCGGGAAAGCGGCTGGTAATCAGCTCCTCGCCGCGCGACCAGAGAAATGTCCGTCCATCTCTTCGGATAAGCTGGGCGCGAATACCATCCCACTTCCACTCGATTTGCCATTCGCCAATATCGCCGAGATCTTCAATCTCGCTTTCGAGCGGGTATGCGAGACAAAACGGGTAGGGGCGGCTGATATCGGTATCGCCGGCTTCAAGTGCAACGAGGCTCCGCCAGAAATCGGCGCTGGGCTGCCATTCGCCCATGAGGCGGTGGGCGATGGTTTCCGGCGGCCGGCCGCTCACTTCCGCAATCGCGCGAACCACCAGGCTTTGCGAAACGCCCACGCGGAATTCACCCGTGAGAAGCTTGTTCCAGGCAAAGCGCTGCGCATCATCCATGGCGCGCCATGCTTCGATCAGCCAGGCCCGGCGCGTTTCGTCGCTCGCGGTGCGCATGGGCAGCAGGCGCTCTTCAATCCAATAGTGCAGCGGGAGTTCGGTTGAAGCGCCCGCTGGAGGCAGCAGCAGCGCGATGGTTTCGGCGAAATCGCCCACTGCATGAATGCACTCGCCGAACAGCCAGCCGGGCACTCCGGCCTCTGC
>JASIAM010000240.1 GCA_030041985.1 Bryobacteraceae bacterium
TCACCGCTTCCACCTACGGTTCGATCGGTAACTTGGGCAGAAACAATCTGTGGGGGCCGGGCTACTTCGATACCGACATCGGCGTCGTGAAAAACACCAAGCTCACCGAGCGAGTCTCCCTGCAGTTTCGTGCAGAGTTGTACAACATTTTTAATCACCCCAACTTCGGCCTTCCCAATAACGGAATATTCAACGCGGGTAGTGCGCTGACGAATTATCAAGCCACGCTCAGTTCCACCGCCGCGCAAATCACTTCGCTGATCGGCGCCGGCGGCCTCACTAACATCGCCCGGCAAACCCAGTTCAGCCTCAAACTCGTATTCTGAGCGGTTCTGACGTTAACCGGGGCACGTACACAGAAACGTGCCCCTATCCCCCACCCTGCGCCGACCCACTCCCAAGCGACTGATATAATACCGGCCAATTATGCACCCCAAACACTGGACACCCTGGATTATTCTTGCCGGTCTCGCCCTGACTGCGTTTCTGGCCCTGGGTCAACAGCCCCGCCGCGTGGACGGTGCCGCGCTGCGCAACGCGGGCCAGAACGGTGATGAATGGTTAAGCTACGGCCGCACCCCAGGAGAAACCCGCTACAGCCCCCTAAACCAGATCAACACGGCTAACGTGAACCGTCTCGGCCTTGCGTGGTCTTACGATGTGGGTCTTGGCGGCGGTGCGCAGGAGGCAACTCCTCTGGTGTGGAACGGCACGCTCTACGGGATCACCAATTGGAGCATTGTTTTCGCCGTGGATGCCCGCACCGGCAAGGAACGCTGGCGCTGGGATCCGGAAGTGAACCGCGAGAAGGTGGGTCCCAAAATCTGCTGCGGCATCGTGAATCGCGGCCTCGCGTTTTATAACGGCATGGTCATCGCGCCCGTAGTGGATGGCAGGCTCGAAGCCCTGAATGCCGAAACCGGCAAAGTAGTTTGGGAAGCGCGCGTCGCCTATCCACAGGACAATTACTCCATCACCATGGCGCCGCGCATCGCCAAGGGCAAAGTGATCGTCGGTGTGAGTGGAGGCGAGTATCCCGTGCGGGGATTCTTTTCCGCCTTCGATGCCAACAACGGGCATTTTGCCTGGCGCTTCTATACCGTGCCGGGTGACCCTTCGAAGCCGTTCGAAAATCCGGCGCTCAAAAAGGCCGCCGCTACCTGGGATGGCCAGTGGTGGAAGATGGGTGGCGGCGCCCCCGTGTGGGATGGCATGGCCTACGATCCCGAAGCTGACTTGGTCTACGTGGGCACGGGCAATGGCGGCCCATGGCCCGAGCCACTTCGCCAGTCAAAAGGGAAGGACAACCTGTTCGTGGCCTCGATCCTGGCGGTGCGCCCCGATACCGGCGAGTTGAAGTGGTACTTCCAGCCGGTGCCCGGAGACTCCTGGGATTTCGACAGCGTGCAGCAGCTTTTGCTGGCCGACCTGACCATCAAGGGGCAGACGCGCAAGGTGCTCATGCAGGCCAATAAGGACGGCTTCTATTACGTGCTCGACCGCGTGACCGGACAGTTCATTTCGGGCCAGCCCTTCGCGCGCGTTACTTGGGCTAAAGGCTTGAATGAAGCCACCGGGCGGCCAGTCGTCAATGAGCAAGCGCACTACGGCGCCGACCCCGTTTCCATTTCGCCTTCCGCCGGCGGCGGCCACAACTGGTCGCCCATGTCGTTTAACCCTGCCACTGGCCTCGTCTACATTCCGTCGAATCCCAATAGCAGCCAGACGCTGGCCTTGGACACCAAGTTCGAATATCATCCGGACCGCAAGAATCTCGGGATCAACCGCGCGGCGGCTCCCGCGGGCGGTGGGCAGACAAGCGGAGCCGAATCCGCCAAGCCGATTGCCTTGCCGGCCATAGGACCGGAGCCTGTCGAAGGACAACGCGGCGTGTTGATGGCTTGGGATCCGGTCACGCAAAAAGAGCGCTGGCGCGTTCCCGGCGGCGGTTCCATCGGCGGCGGCACTGTGACCACTGCCGGCAACCTCGTCTTCCAGGTCGTTCCCGACGGACGCCTCATGGCCTACAGCGCGGATAAGGGTGAAAAACTGCTCGAAATCCAGACCGGTCTCCGCGGCGGCATGGCGCCTCCGATCACGTACCAGCTCGATGGCAAGCAATACATCTCGTTCCTGGGCGGCACCGGCGCAATCACCGCGCCGCTTCCTCCCGGTAGAGAATCTACCGGAGCTCCCGTGCTGCCCAAGCTGCTCACATTCGTGCTCGATGGCAAAGCGCCCATGCCGGTTGACAAACCAACCGTGGCCACGCTGGCCGGAACGGGAGTCAAGGGATTTTCGGATACGCAGGTCAACAATCCCTACGGAATGACGCTCGGACCCGATGGAGCGCTGTATTTCTGCGACGTCGATAACCAACGCGTCCGGCGGCTGGACTTAGCCACAAAGCAGATGACCACAGTAGCGGGGAACGGCCAGCGCGCCTATCGCGGCGATGGCGGCCCTGCGGTGGATGCATCGCTCAGCGCGCCTCACGAGCTGGCCTTCGATGCCAAAGGCGACCTGTACTTTGCCGAGCGCGACAACCATGTGATCCGCAAAGTCGATATGAAGACGGGCATCATCTCGACCGTTGCCGGCACGGGTATGCCCGGCTTCAGCGGCGATGGCGGTCCGGCGGTGAAGGCGCAACTGCGGCAGCCCCACTGTGTGCTGTTCGATCGTGATGGCACGTTGCTCATCTGCGATCTGGGAAACCATCGGATTCGCCGGCTGCATCCCGATACCGGCATCATCGAGACATACGCCGGAACCGGTGAGGCGAAAGGGCCCGCGGAGGGCGCGCCGGTCGAGGGATCGCCGATCAATGGCCCGCGCACCCTGGCAATGGCGCCCAACGGCGATATTTACGTAGCCATGCGCGAGGGCAACGCGATTTTCCGTATCGGCCGCGCTTCCCAGACGCTGCACAAGATTGCCGGAACCGGCGAGAACGGATTCAGCGGCGATGGCGGTCCGGCTCTGGCAGCCAGGTTCGGCGGCGCAGCCACGGGCGCTGCAGCCCGATTGGCCGGTCCGAAGGGACTCTCGCTCGGACCCAACGACACGCTCTACGTCGCCGACACGGAAAGCCACGCCATCCGCCGCATCGACCTCAAGACCGGCATCATCACCACGGTCCTCGGCACCGGCGAATTAGGCGACGGCCCGGAAAACGACCCGCTACAGTGCAAGCTGAACCGCCCGCACGCCGTGCTCTACGCCAACGGCATGTTGTATGTCGCCGATAGCGAGGCCAACCGCATCCTGGTATTGCGGTAACCAAACCGCGCGCGGCCTTCCGACAGTCCGTGGCTTGACGAGCCTGACATCTTCATTCGCCCCTGTGGCCACAGATCATGGGGAGTCGAATGACATCAGGGAGGTACTCGAAACGAAAGAGGTACAGCGACTCGGGTCCACGCGGAACTATAGCACCGACGTCAGGATTCTGGCCGCAACCCACCACACCGGAAGCTGGCGAAGTATAAGGGAGCGGTGGCGTCCTGATCGTAATGCGACGAACTCCGGGGGATACTTCACCGTGCCGCCGTATGGGGACTACCTCCGTTACCTTTTGTGATTGGCCGCGCGCGCTTGCCGCGCCAGGTAATCGATCCACCAGTGCTCCTGTCCCGGCGCGTCGAATACCTTCGTCCAATGATCACGGAATGCCTGCGCTTTCGTCTGTCCGCGTTTGCGGATCAAACGGATAGCGCGGCGGGATTCCGGCGTCTTCGCCACCAGCACCTCTCCAATGGTGCGTTCCGCGGCCACTGTGTCGTTGATCTCGCCCAACATCCGCTGCACCGATTTCAAAGTGTCGATACGCGTGCTCAAACCCGGCCCGTAGCAGGATTTGAATAACTCCAGCGTGTAGCGCAGTTTCTTGCTCGCTAGGCGCAACGCGTGCAAGTCCGCTGGCGCCGGGTTTGCCGCTAGCAATTCGCGTCCCAACCCGAAATAGTCGCCCACCAGTTTTGGAAGAAACGTGCGTGCGTTCTCGAAGGCATCCGCCTGTTCGTCCCATTCGATTTTTAACTGCGCTAGTGCGGGAGCGCTCATGCAAGAAGTCCCAGCGTGCTCCTCCATTTCCTGGAAAAGCCGCTGCCTTTCCAGCGGCGAACCTCGCGTTCGAGATTGCTTTTGGCGAGGCGGCGCGCCTCGGCCACGCTGTAAACCAGGTTCGCCTGGCGATCGACGCCGGCATCCGCCACCAGGTCTAACGCAATATCCAAATCGCGCACCGCGCCGGCCGGCTTCATCAGAGTCTTCAGGCGCCGGCGAACCTTCTTAGCCGAACCCTTGGGGTAGAACTGGGAAAACGCCTGCAGGCAGCGGCTCAGCCGGCGAATGGCCACTCGCAAATCATGCACCGTTTCCTCATTGCACGACTTGGCCGCGCGGTTCACCTCAAATGCCAGCCGCCGCAAAAGAATCGCCGTCTGTGACCGCACGTGCTCCCGCATAGTTAATCTCGAGCCTGTGTTACTTGAATAGGTTTTTGGTATACCTGTTCAAAGGCTACAGCGGCGCGTTCGGCGGCCCACTGTTCCAGGTCGATATCGCCCTCCGCGCGCATCTCCAGGCAAACCTGCCCGTTGCGCAGGCGGCAGGCGACGCCGAAAATCCGCTGATCATGGCTCCGGTCCAGATTGTCCGCCAGCCGCAAGAGAGGGAACAGTAGCATCAAGGTGTGCTTTTCCTCAGACGTTAATATGTCGAAGGCGGGCTGTCCCGCGTTGGGTAGCGAGCGCCGATGATAGCGGCATATCGCGGCAATCAGCAGACGCTCCCGTTCGGTAAAGCCGGCCATGTCCGAATTGGCCACCACGTACCAGGAATGCTTATGATGGCTGAGATTGCTGACATAATGCCCCACGTCGTGCAGATATGCGGCTGCTTCCAAAAATTTTCCCGAAGCGGGCGGCAGTTCGTGCAACGGTTCGAGGGCTGTAAACAGAAGGTTTGCAATCTCGGCTACTTTGCGCGCATGCTCCAACACCACGCCGTAGCGCTTCCCCATGACTTCCACTTCCCGGCGCTGCTCCCGGCTCAGATGGGAACGCTCAGCGCCGACGTTGCGCACCGCCAGGTCGGCAATAATGCCGTCGCGCACACCGGCACGCGAGTAGTAGATTGCCGGCAAACCAAACAACTCGAGAAATTGCAGCAACACCGCCGTACCCGGGACGATGATCTCAGCGCGCTTCGGGCCGATGCCGGTTATTTTGCGCCGCGCCGAAAGACCCAGCTCCGAGAGCTTCTTGTACAACTTGCGGACTTCGCTGGTGGCCAGACGTAAACGGTCGATGGCATCGCGCTCCGAGCGAGGAACGCGCGCAATAGCGCCGGCTACGGCGGCCGCGGTCGCCGACGTTGCCACCGTGTGGTCCCAACTGATGGAACCTAGCCGCGCGACTGCGCCCGCCAGCTTTTGCTGGATGTATTCGTGCATTTGATGCAACTGTTTGGGCGCCGGCGGATCGCTTTTGATAAAGATTTCTTTCAGCCGCACGGCCCCCAGCGGCCTAGAAAAAGAGTCGGTCAAATGGCTATGTTCGGCGGCAATAATTTCCGCGCTGCCGCCGCCGATGTCGATGATCAGCATGTTGCGGCTTTCCTGCGGCCAGGTGCTTGCGACTCCCAGGTGGATGAGCCGCGCCTCTTCGCGCCCGGAAATAATTTCTACCGGTGCGCCCAGGGCCTGGGAAGCACGGCCGGTAAACTCCTTCTGGTTCCGCGCATCGCGTACGGCGCTGGTAGCTACCGCGCGCACGCCCGCTACCTCCAGCTTGTGGTACAGCTCTGCCATACGCGCCAGCACCACACAGGCTGCTTCAATCGCCTCCTCGCTCACCGAACCGGTGCGAAAGACGCTTTCTCCCAGGCGGGTCACCTCGCGATCGGACGCGAGGATCTTCGCCGGAAGGCCCGCTTTCACCTCCGCCGCTTCCATTCGGATCGAGTTGCTACCAATATCTACCGCTGCGTATCGGGGCACAATTTCATGGTAGCCGGAACTGATCCCCGATCCCTGCGGTTACTGTCCGGCGCCGGCTGTGCGCGGCACATGCAACGACATCAGCACAATCGTTCCGTTAATCGAGCTAAACCAGTGCGGTGTGTTTTCGGGCACAATGAAGAAGTCGCCTTTGGCCACCGCTTGTGAATTGCCGCCCTCGATGCCCGTGCCCGACAGGTTTTCTGCATTGGTTCGCTTTTCCTGCACAAGCTTTCCGCCAGTGATCAAGGTCGCACTGCCGTCGATGACGTAGAACAGTTCGGCCTCCTTTTCATGCACCGCCGCAGGACCCACAGATGCCCGGTACTCCAGGCTGGCCCGATACGGCGCAAGCTGCAGGATCGGATAAGAAACCAGCGGTTGATTCTCTTTTCGTTCGCTTCTCGCCTTGGCGATCATCGCCTGAATTTCTGAAGACGAGGTAAACGCCTTCATCGCCGCGGAACGGGACCCGCCGCCCGCCTGGGCTAAGGCATGCTGGGACATGGCAACGGCCCCAAAGGCGGCCACTAGAACTGTTAGACCGGCTGTGCGCATAGAGCACCTCAAAAGTAAATTCTGCCCGGTTGTTATCCCGGACTGCTCTGGAAATGCTAGCACAGCCAAGCGTTCAGCTCTCAGCCATCAGCTCTCAGCCTGCAGGCCAATCGGGAGCGCTTCGAGCTGAAAGCTGAAAGCTGAGGGCTGAAAGCTCCCTTTAAAATCGGATAAGAAATTCCGTTTCTCGCGTCTACTTATTCTGTATGGAGTTCTCCCGAGACACAGTTCCCGACGCCGTTGCCAACAACACGCCGGGTAACGGCAACCGTCCCAATCTCGACCGCCGGGCCATGGACGCGCTAGTAGGCGCCGTCGAAGCCCGGCTCCGCGAACATAACGCCAAGATGGATCGGCGCCTGGCCGACCTGGAAGCCGGTCTGGCCATCGAGATGGATTCCCTCCGCCAGCAGGAACATACCATTGCCGCACGCGCCGAAACTGCGCTCGAACAGGCCAACAAACACTGGAACGAACAAACCCTGTCCCTGTGGCAGCAGCGCAAAGAGGATATGGCGGCCCTGCGGCAGGAATTCACGGATTTTCAGCGTCAGTTCACCACGGAAGTTACTACGGCTGTCGAACGGGAGGTCCGGAGCCAAATCGACGCCGCGGCCGGAGATTTGCGCAAAGTGGTTGAAAATATGGCGGCTGAGCGGCTCGGTTCCCTGGTCTCGGAGTTGGAAGTCCGCAACCGCGAAATCGTCAGTATGCGGCAACGGCTGGTCGAAAACGAGCGAAATGTGCTGGAGTTCGCTTTGGGTATGGGTGAATGGTTCCGCGAACTGGCCGCCCGCATGTGCTCCCCGCGGCCTTCGGAGCCGCAACCGGCTGCCAACTCTGCCAATTCTGCCCCTACTGTATCTGGCACTTGAGGTGCTATCCTGATTGCGCGTCCATGAAAATCGACCGCGTCCAGATTGAGAGCGTCCGGGCATTTCTGCTGTCCTATCCGTTTCCGGAGCCGATTCTGCTACCGTTTCACGGCGGCGATCGCATGCTCCTTAAGCGGGACGCGATGTTCATTCGCGTGGAAACTGGCAACCGGCTGGTGGGCTATGCGCCCGGGCCAGGAAGTGAACGTGCGCAGAGGATCATCGAGGGGCTGATTGCCCCGTTTCTGGCGGGCCGCTGCCTGACTGATCCGGATGCCTTGCGGATCCAGTTTCTGGAAGGTCCCGGCCGCGATCCGGATGTCGCCAAAACTTATGGCGCGGTGGAAATTGCGCTGTACGATATCGTCGGCAAGGCCCTCGGCGTGCCGGTTTCCGAGCTCCTTGGGGGACGCATCCGCGACCGTATCCGCCTGTACGGCAGCGCCGGCATGTATCTCACGCCGCAAGCCCATGCCGGCGAGGCTGCGGCCATTCGCGGCCTGGGATTTCGCGCCTACAAGATGCGCCTTGCCCAAGGTCCTGATCAGGATCTGGAAACTCTCCGCCTCCTCCGTCAAACCGTCGACTCGGATTTCGATCTCATGGTGGACGCCCACACCTGGTGGCGAATGGGTGATTGCAACTACAGCTTCGAGACTATCGAACGGCTGGCCCGCGAGATGGCCGCGCAGCACCTGGCCTGGCTGGAAGAGCCTCTGCCGCCGCAGGACCATGCCGCCTACCTTCGCCTTAAAGAAAAAGATCTGGTGCCGCTCGCCAGCGGCGAACATGAATCGGACGAGCAGGGTTATCTCGACCTGATCTTGAGCCAGGCGGTCGATTATATACAAATGGATATCTGTGGCCAGGGAGGGTACGCCACCGGGCGGCGCCTGTTTCCTGAGATCGCCCGGCAGGGGCTGCGATTCGCTTTCCGCAACTCGGGCACCGCGCTGGATGCCATGGCTGCGGCGCATTTGGGGATCTGCTGGCCGGAAATGGTGGTCGATTGGCTTGAGTACCCCTGCTACTCCCAGGCCGCTGCCACACCATCTGCTCCTGGCATGTACCCGTTCCCACTCGCTTCCGAGATTCTTCGCGAGCCTCTGGAACTGGACCACGGCGATCTGATCGTGCCCCGCAAACCGGGCCTGGGAGTAACCGTGGATGAATCCGTGATCGACCGTTATCCCTGGGTTCCCGGACCGTGGTCCTATTTCCGAACCGAGTCGCCACCGGCCCGCCAGCCTGTCAGTTCCGACCGTATGTCCCTTTGGGAACGCCGGGGCGCGTGATTTTACGGCGCTGGCTGCTGCGAAAGCGACGTCAGCGCCTTCACGTAAGTCTCGTAGGCATTCCGGCCGAAGAGCACGAAAATTACTTGCCTTACGTTTGCGTCCGGCCGTTCGAGATGCCGGACCACTTCACGCAATGCAATCGCGGCCGCCTCCTCGATCGGATAACCGTACACGCCGGTGCTGATCGCCGGGAAGCTAATGGTTTCGACAGCGTGTTCTTCCGCCAGTTCCAGGCATTTGCGGTAGCAGGACGCCAGCAATTCCCCTTCGCCATGCCGGCCGTCCCGATACACCGGACCAACGGCATGAAAGACATGCCGGGCAGGCAGTTTTCCCGCGCGTGTGGCTACCGCGCTGCCGGCCGCGCAGCCCCCGGATTGGGCGCGAATCCCATCCAACTCGCGCATAATCTCAGGCCCTCCGGCGCGATGAATCGCTCCATCCACACCGCCGCCTCCCGCGAGAGCAGAATTGGCGGCGTTCACGATGGCATCGGCGGAAACGCGCGTGATGTCACCCTCTGCGAGCGTGATTTTACGCCCCGTAGCACTTTGCCAATACATAGCGTACGCGCCTGCTCTCCATGCTCGCATACAATACCATGCACGCGCTCCGGATGCCGGAGGCGTAGTTCCCATTTATGTCGTGATACGATATAAATGTGTCTGACAAAAATCTGACCCTGGACCAATATCGCGATTTGGCAGAGTTCCGCCGGCAGATTCGCCGGTTTTTGCATTTCAGCGAGAGCGTGGCGAAAGAACACGACATTGAGCCGCAACAGCATCAATTACTCCTCGCTGTGCATGGCTTGCCGGAAGGCGTCAAACCCACCATTCGGGAAATTGCCTCGCGTCTCTTCATTCAGCATCACAGCGCCGTGGAGCTTGTGAACCGTCTCGAAAGCACGGGCGCGATTAAGCGGCAGCACGGCGCCGATGACAAGCGGGAGGTGTGGATTCGCCTTACTCCCGCGGGCCGTACGCTCCTGCGCAAGCTTGCCCTGGCACATCGCAACGAGATGGAGAACTCCGGCCCTCAATTGGCACGGGCCCTGCAGTTGGTGGTGCGGCAAAGGAGGACGGCGGCGTAATGCATGATACAGACAATTCGCTGAAATTGGGCGATTTCACCACCACTTCGCGCGTGGTTCTTCTATCCGTGCTGGCAATCGGCATTGGCATAGTGAGCACGTATGTGGCCTGGCTGCTGTTGCGGCTGATCGGATTTTTCACCAACGTTTTTTATTACGGCAAGGCAAGCACGGCGTTCGTTTCCCCCGCGGACAACCACCTGGGTTGGTTCGCGGTGCTGGTGCCGGTGGCCGGCGGATTGATCGTGGGGATGATGGCGCGCTACGGCTCGGAGCGGATTCGCGGCCACGGCATTCCGGAGGCGCTGGAAGCGATTCTGATCGGCGGTAGCAGGGTAGAGCCGCGGCTCGCCATTCTGAAACCGCTCTCAGCCGCCATCTCGATTGGTTCGGGCGGCCCGTTCGGCGCGGAAGGGCCGATCATCATGACCGGCGGCGCGTTCGGGTCGGTCTTCGCCCAACTAATGAAGTTATCGGCCGCGGAGCGGAAGACCTTGCTGGTAGCCGGCGCGGCTGCGGGCATGTCGGCCACCTTCGCCACGCCCATCGCGGCAACGCTTCTGGCGGTCGAGTTGTTGCTATTTGAATTGAAGCCGCGCAGCGCCATTCCCGTGGCTCTTGCGAGTGCTACCGCGGGTGCGGCGCGGCGCTACATCCTTGGCCTTGGCCCGTTGTTTCCTGTGCCGCAGCACGCCATCTTTATCGGACCGCAGGGCCTGTTGGGATGCGTGGTAGCCGGCCTTCTGGCGGGCGGCCTTTCCGCGTTGCTGACCCTTGGCGTCTACGGCGCCGAAGACTCGTTCATGAAGCTGCCCATACACTGGAAATGGTGGCCCGCAATGGGCGGCTTGGCAATCGGATTGGGTGGCATGATCTTCCCGCAGGCTCTCGGCGTCGGCTACGACACCATTCGCGCGCTGCTGCAAGGTGACGTGCCGCGCACGGTTTTTGCCGGCGTGCTGCTGGTGAAATCGGCTATCTGGTGCATCTCGCTCGGTTCCGGAACCTCCGGCGGCGTCCTCGCCCCCCTGCTGATGATGGGCGCGGCCCTGGGTGGCCTGGAAGGAAGCTTCCTGCCGCATGAAGGAGCGGGGTTCTGGCCATTAATCAGCATGGGCGCCATTCTGGGCGGTACGATGCGAGCGCCGTTCACCGCCATTCTGTTTGCCCTCGAACTCACGCACGATATGACCGTGCTGCTCCCGCTGCTGGTGGCGGCCATGCTCGCGCACGGCACTACCGTTTTGCTGCTGAAACGCTCCATTCTGACCGAGAAAGTGGCGCGCCGCGGCTATCACCTCTCGCGCGAATATTCTGTCGACCCGCTCGAAATCCTGTTCGTGCGCGAAGTGATGCGCACCAATGTGGTGGTGCTCCCCGCCAAGGCCACCATCGACGATCTGCGCCACATCGTGGTCCGCCAGCCGATCGGCCGCGGCCAGCATCTGTTCCCGGTTGTGGATAGCGAGCGATTCGTGAAAGGCGTGATCACCCGCAGTCAATTGCGCGAGGTGGTGGATTCGGAAAGGCCGCGCATTTCTCTGGGCGACGTTTTGAAACAACCCATAACCGCCCGCCCGGATGAACCGCTCCGCACCGTTGTGCAACGCATGGCCGAAACGGGTTTCACACGATTTCCGGTAATCGATCACGAGGGAAAACTGGAGGGTATGATTTCGCTGCGCGATCTGCTGGAGGCCCGCGTGCGCCGGCTGCATGAAGAACGCCAGCGCGAGCGCGTCTTGCGCCTGCGGCTGCCCTTTCGGGAAAGGGAAAACGTGAGAGAATGAGCCGAGTTTGGAAGGAACTCGGAAATGGAAATCAAAAAGGGCGGATCGCAGCCTTCCGCTAAGGGGCCGGCAGACTATTTCACCGGCGCGGTACGCATTGACCCGCTGTTCACGGCGCCCTCTCCTGCCCGTGTTTTCGCCGCGAGCGTCACCTTCGAACCAGGCGCCCGCACCGCCTGGCACACGCACCCTCTGGGCCAGACTCTCGTCGTAACAGCCGGTTGTGGCTGGGCACAGCGTTGGGGCGAACCGGCCGAGCAGATCCGCCCGGGCGATGTGATCTGGTTCTCTCCCGGCGAAAAACACTGGCACGGCGCAGCCTCCACCACCGCGATGACCCACATCGCCATTGTGGAGGCGCTCGACGGCAAAACCGCTGATTGGATGGAACCGGTCAGCGACGCACAGTACAAACCGTGATAGTTCTCTAAAGAATGGATCTGGAAACGGCGGCCTACCGGAAAGTCACCAGGCGCCTGATCCCTTTCCTCTTCGCCTGTTACATCCTGGCCTACGTCGCCCGTGTCAACGTGGGATTCGCCAAGCTCCGGATGCAGTCTGATCTGGGCATGAGCGATACCGTATACGGCTTTGGCGCCGGCCTGTTTTTCATTGGCTATTTCCTCCTGGAAGTGCCCGCCAACATGATGCTGCGCCGCGTGGGCGCCCGGCGTTGGCTCGGGCCGATGATGATCGCCTGGGGCCTGGTTTCCGCCGCTACCATATTCGTCAAAGGCGCGGCCGGCTTTTACGCTCTCCGTTTGCTTCTGGGGCTTGTGGAATCGGGCTTTTTCCCCGGCGTGATGCTTTACCTCACGTTCTGGTATCCGCAGCATCGCCGCGGCAGAATCGTCGCCATGTTCATCAGCGCCAATCCGCTGTCGGGCGTTTTCGCCGGCCCCGTTTCCGGTGTGATTCTTGCGCGAACCCACGATTTGGCGGGCTTGCGGCCGTGGCAGTTGCTGTTTCTGGTGGAAGGGCTGCCATCCGTTTTGGCTGGATTGGCCACGCTCCTGTACATCGTAGATACGCCCACGCAGGCGCGCTGGTTGAGGGACGAAGAGCGCAACCGGATTGCGCGCGATTTGCAACAGGAGGAGCACGCCAAGCGCAATCAGGGAGCCTCCGCGCGCCGCTTCCGCGATGCCTTCCACAGCGGCACGGTCTGGCTGCTCGCTCTGGCGTTTTTCGGTATCCAGATGGGCAACTACGGTCTGGCGTTCTGGCTGCCGCAGATCCTCAAGGACACCTTGACGGGAGATCCCTGGATAATCGGCTTGCTCTCGACGGTTCCCTGGGGAGCCGCAGCCATCGCCATGGTCATTTATGCGCGCCATTCCGATCGCACCGGCGAGCGGCGGTGGCATGTGGCTCTTGGAATCGGCATCGCGGGAGTGACCCTGGCCATGGGTGGACTGCCGGCCATCACCGGTTGGCCCGCACTGGCTCTGGTGACATGCACCACTGTTGCGATCATGTGCAGCCAGGCAGTGTTCTGGTCCCTGCCCACGGCTGTTCTCTCCGGCGCCGCAGCCGCAGCCGGTATCGCCTGGATTAATTCCATCGGCAACCTGGCGGGCTATTTCAGCCCGTTTCTGATCGGGCGCATTCGCGACCTCACAGGGAACATCGCCCTCGCCTATCTCGTTCTGGGCGGCTCTTGTCTGCTTTCGTCAGTTCTGGTGTTGGTGGTCTTCCGGCGCCGCGGGCCCTCATACGGGCTCAAGGATTCGCCTGGCCGAAACCACCCGGCCGGCGCCCAGCAGCCAACCGAGCGAGAGTATCGCGAACGCAACGATGACTGCCCGGCTGCCGGCGCCGCGCAGATTGCCGAACCATCCGCCGAGAGCGAAAACCAAGCCCGCACTCACGAGAAGCCGTCCGCCCTCGATCATCCGAAAGATGCGCCGGTTTTCGAGAAGGCCCCCCAGAGTCGCAAGGCTCAGCACTAGATACAAAAAATACAGCGTATTCCCTGCCAGCGATTGTTTCCCGAGCACCGCCAGAAAATGGCTGTGCGCCACCAGAATCGCCGCAAACTGCACCAGCACATAAACACTCAAGGACAGCGTTCGTGGCGGATCGAAGCGCTCGAAATCACGATGCGGGTCGTACGGTGGCTTGGGAAATCGCGCGGCGGCATCGGCGGGACGCCATCCGGGCGGGGCGTACCATACGCGCAACTTGTCACCCCATGATCGCGCGTGCCACGAGTCCCGCAGCATGATCCAGTAATAGTGCAAGTTGGCCCAAACCGGATTCCAGCTCTTCAACTGCCCGCGCACACCGTAGATGCAAGGCTCATCCCCGCGCTCCTCCTGAAAAGTTCCGAACAGATGGTCCCACAACAGGAACACGCCCACGTAATTGCGGTCAAGGTAGATGTCATTTTGCGCGTGATGCACGCGATGATTCGAAGGAGTCTGGATCCATCGATCGAGGACACCCAGAGTGCCGATGTGCCGCGTGTGCGGCCAGAACTGATAGAAGAGCTGAATGACTCCGGCTATCAGGAACACGTTCACCGGAACACCGCACAAAGCCATGGGGATGTAGAAGACCCAGTTGGTAAACGCGCCTGTGCCGGGCTGCCGCAGCGCCGTGGTCAGATTGAATTCTTCGCTCTGATGATGAACCGAGTGAGATGCCCAAAACAGGCCCACGGTGTGGCCCAGCCGATGCTGCCAGTAATAGCAGAAGTCGTAAAGCACAAAAGCGAACACCCAGGTGAGCCAATTACGGGCGGGCAAAGAGAACAGAGCGTAGTGGGCCAGCATCCAAGTGTATGTGAGTAAGCCGATGAAACCGAAAAACACGCGCATGCCGGTGCTGATAATGCCGCAACTGAGACTGTTAATGGCATCGGAGAAATGGTAGTACGCCGTGCCGCGGATGCGGTCGTAAACGAATTCCAGGACCACCAGACCGATGAATACCGGGACGGCCAAAAACACCGCTTGCGCGTATAGCGTGTCCATCGTCCATATTTTATCCCGCCCACCTGCGAACGCATTCGCCGGCCGAATGCCCCGAATCGCTGGAGCGCTGGCTCGTGCGCGAAATGTATCTCATGGAGGTTGTTCTGGTACAGGTCACTTGGCCGGTTTGTCGCCCATGCCGTGTTCGGGCTGGTGGCGAAACGCGCACGGGCTGTATGATGAGATTGTTTGCCTACGGTCCTACGTTCCGGTCCTTACAGATTCTTCTTCTATTCGGCCGATGCAAACGAACCGCCGCATGTTCATGTGGAACGCGACGAATGGGAAGCCAAATTCTGGCTGCACCCGGTGCGCTTGGATCGAAGCATTGGATTTGGGCGAATGGAAATCGGCCGCATCGAGGGATTAATTCGAGAGAACGCAGAAATGCTGTTGCAAGGATGGAATGACTACTTCGGATATTCATCTACGTGAAATACAGGCCATGGATGTACAGGTCAACGACGATACTCTGAGCGTCGATCTGGCTGATGGTAGAACGATTGCTGCGCCCCTCGCTTGGTTTCCGCGTTTGGCACACGCGACATCGCGGGAACGCTCGAATTGGCGCCTCATAGGGCGAGGATCCGGCATTCATTGGCCCGACCTCGATGAAGACATCAGCGTGGGGAGTCTGCTTGCGGGGCAGGCCTCGGCCGAGTCTCCCGAATCGCTGGAGCGCTGGCTC
>JASIAM010000241.1 GCA_030041985.1 Bryobacteraceae bacterium
TAACTCGTGGAGACCACCGATGCCACAACGAAGGCGGACGTGATTCGCCGCACAGTAGCCAGTTACGGATACCTGAAGAGGCAACAACGCGCCAACAAAAACGCCAAGATTGTCATTACCGATGATGACCAACTGAAGAAGGAAGTAGTGCTTCCCTAAAGAGAATGGCGGACGAGCAACTAATGTTGTACGCTCCACCGGTCCCCGTTATTCCGGCAGGAACCGATCCAGCTATTGTCAAAGCTACTCTGGACAACTACAACACTCTCCAGCAAATTGCCCTGGAGCCGTTCACAACACTTTTTGACTCGGTTGTAGTCAAGGTTCTCTTACCGGTATTCACCAGTATCTTGGGATACATTTTTGGGTTGCGCGCAAACAACCCGGAGGCCTGAAGACGCCCGCCCCTCCTACACGTCCAGATTCTTCACGTCCAGCGCGTTCTCTTCGATGAACTTGCGGCGATTCTCGACGTCTTCGCCCATTAACGTCGAAAAGATCTCTTCGCTTTCCACCGCGTCCTCCAGGCGCACCTGTAGCAGCGTCCGCTTTTCCGGGTTCATGGTGGTTTCGGCGAGCTGCTCGGCATTCATTTCGCCCAGCCCTTTGTAACGCTGCACGGAAGCATCTTTCTTGCCTTCGTTCTTCACGTATTCGAGCAGCGACGACCAGTTGGGTTGCGCATCGCGGCGATCGTTTTTCACCACCATAAACGGAGGACGGTTATGACGCGCGATGCTGCGGGCCAGGGCACGGAAGCGGCGGTACTCGGGCTGAGCCGCGAGGCCGATGCCGATGGCGCGCTCGGCGTGCGTGGCATCGCGATAGACCACGGTAAAGGCCGAATGCTCTTCATCGTGCCGCAGTTCCGGGTTCAGATTGAGAATCTGCAGCGCCTCGAACACCGGCCGCAGATTGGCCTCTTCCTGGAATTCGGCCTTGTGATCCAGATGCCAGTCGATATTCGAGAGCGCGTCCACCACGCGCGGATCGCGCAGCTTACGTTCCACCTTGTGGAAGATTTGCTCGTACTCATCCAGGCTGAGCAGGAAATTGCGCAGTTCGGCGCCTTCGAGCTGCGCAGGGGCGGAACCGTTGCCATTGGCATGGGTTTCTACTGCCAGGTTTTCCGTGGCCCGGCGCATGATCTCCTTGGCAAATTCCTTCTCATCTTTGATGTACTTTTCGCTCTTGCCCTTCTTGATGCGATAGAGCGGCGGCTGCGCGATGAACACCTTGCCGCGCAGGATCAGCTCGTTCATGTGGCGGAAAAAGAAGGTCAGCAGAAGCGTGCGGATATGGGAACCGTCCACGTCGGCATCGGTCATGATGATGATTTTGCCGTAGCGCAGGCGCGCGACATCGAAATCGTCTTTGCCGATGCCGGTACCGAGGGCCGTGATCATGGCGCGGATTTCCTCGTGGCTGAGCATTTTGTCGTAGCGCGCCTTTTCCACATTGAGGATCTTGCCTTTGAGGGGCAGAATCGCCTGAAACCGGCGGTCGCGGCCTTGTTTGGCGGTGCCGCCGGCCGATTCGCCTTCTACCAGAAAAAGCTCGCAGCGCTCGGGATCTCTCTCCTGGCAATCCGCGAGTTTTCCGGGTAGGCCGCCGGAATCGAGCGCTCCCTTGCGCCGCGTCAGATCGCGCGCCTTACGGGCCGCCTCGCGCGCCCGCGCCGCTTCGATCGCCTTACCGACAATCTTGCGCCCCACCGCGGAGTTCTTATCGAAATACTCCCCCAGCTTCTCGTTGACAAACTGCGTCATGTAGCCGGCAATATCGCTATTCAGTTTTCCCTTGGTTTGCCCTTCAAACTGCGGCTGCGGCACCTTCACGTTCACTACCGCTGTGAGGCCCTCGCGCACGTCATCACCGGTAAGGTTTTCCTTCACATCCTTAAACATGCCGGCCTGTTGGCCAAATGCGTTAATGGTCCGGGTAAGCGCCGTGCGGAAGCCGGTCAGATGAGTGCCGCCATCGATGGTATTGATGTTATTGGCAAAGCTGAAGATATTCTCCGAATAACCGTCGTTGTATTGCAGCGCCAGTTCCATGGTCAGTACGCCGCCGTTGGGCATTTCGCGCTCGGCTTCAAATTGTATTGGCTTGTCATGCAAAGTGGATTTGCCGCGATTCAGATGCTTAATGAATTCCGCGATCCCGCCGTTGTACTGGAATTCGGTGACCTTCTCGGGATCTACCCGCTCGTCGGTGAGCGTGATTTTCAGACCTTTGTTCAAAAACGCCAGCTCGCGCAAGCGCTGCGCCAGTGTGTCGTAATTGAAAGTAGTTACTTCCATAATGGAAGTATCGGGCTTGAAGGTCACTCGCGTGCCGGTCTTCTGCCCCGCTTTGCCCATCTTGGTAAGCGGGCCTTTGGGTATACCGCAAGCGTATTCCTGCTGCCAGGTATAACTCGGACCCCGATCACCCTCCGGCCGCCAGATCTCGAGTTCCAGGCGCTCGGACAAGGCATTGACACAACTGACTCCTACGCCATGCAGGCCACCGGATACTTTGTAGCTCTTGGAGTCGAACTTGCCACCGGCATGCAGCTTGGTCATGACCACTTCCGCCGCCGAAACACCTTCCTCGTGTCTATCTACCGGAATGCCGCGGCCGTTGTCTACCACAGTTATGGAGTCGTCATCATGAATGGTGACACTGACCTCGGTGCAATAACCCGCCAGTGCTTCATCTACGGAGTTATCAACTACTTCATAGACTAAGTGGTGAAGACCCATCTCACCAGTAGATCCGATGTACATGGCCGGGCGCAGCCGGACGGCTTCCAGTCCCTCCAACACCTTAATGCTACTGGAATCGTAGACGTCGCCTGAGCCGGGATTCACTTCGTTTGTTGCCATATAAGTTCTCAGTAATCAGTTATCAGTTAAACAGCTTTGGTTTGGCTGAACACTGACAACTGATAACTCTTTTTCAAATCCTCATGGGCATGACGACATAGCGGTATTGATCCGCGATGCTGTCCCCCGCCGGCCGCATTTCGCCGGCGCTCTTCTGATCCTTAAGTTCGAAGGCCACGCGATCCTGCGGAATCACACGCAGGAAATCCAGCAGGTACTGAGCATTGAAGCCGATCTCCAGCTCAGGCCCCTGGTAATCACTGGAAACGCTCTCTTCGCTTTCCCCCGTCTCGACAGACGAAGAAAACACCTTCACTTCACCGGGCGTAAACTGCACGCGAATGGCCCGCGTGCGCTCATCGGCAAATTGCGACACCCGTTCAATCGCAGAACGGATTTCATCTTTTTCCAACTGCGCCAGCAGCGCGTGATCTTTGGGAAGGACTCTCTCATAATCGGGAAAGTTGCCGGTCAGGCGGCGCGTAATCAGCAGGCGGTGACCCACCTGGAAAAACAGGTGATTATCGTCTCCCGCGAAAACGGCTTTCTGCTCGGGAGACACATCGTCCGCCAGCTTAGTCAGTTCCGCCATGGCTTTTTTGGGTATTAAGGCGCGGAATTGTTTTTCGACCTGGCCGCTCTCCGCGGGAGCCGCCTGAACAAACGCCAGCCGATGCCCATCGGTTGCCACCATCACCAGGCCCTCCGGACGCATCACCAGCAACGCGCCGTTCAAGGTGAAGCGCGATTCCTCCATCGAGATGGCAAAAGAAGTCCGAGTGATCATCGAGGCGAGCGTACGCACAGGAATTTCCGCCATAGGTTCCGGCATTTCCGGCAGCTCCGGAAAACTTTCGCGCGACATACCGGCGATGCGCGTGCGCGACCGGCCGCTGGTGATGCTTGCCCAGTGGTTCTCAAGAAACTTCATATTCACGTCGCCTTCGGGCAGCAGCCGCACGTAATCGAGCAATTTGCGCGCGGGCACCGTGCCGGAGCCTTCCTTTTTGACGCGGGCCGGGCAGGAACAGCGGATTCCCAACTCCAGATCGGTCGCTGTCAGAGCGACGCGGTCCCCACTGGCTTCGAGCAGCACGTTGGAGAGGATCGGGATCGTGGTCTTCTTCTCCACGACGCCTTGGGACAGGCCCAGTTCTCGTGCCAGATCGGTTTTGCTGACGGTGAATTCCATAGCCATCAACTCCTGGGGCGGCCGCGATCAGCCGCAATCCTATTTTCCAAGGCTCTAAATAAATACCTTATAAGAACCGGATTCATCGGGCCTGTTGAAACTGTTGAAGATCACCTAAATTATACTAAATTCAGCCACTTTTCGCTAGTGGAAGTTGTGCAGCGAGTTGCGGGAAACCGGGGAAACCAGCGCCTGCCGCAAGTTCTCGACAGTTTTCCCCAGGGACTTTTGCGGGGCTTTGTGGAAATCCAGGGAAGCTCATTGTAATGAGTCGATTAGAGTGTGGATCAATCGGTTTAAATCCGGATCAATCTTGCGCATCTTTTCGATTTTCTGAATCGAATGGATGACGGTGGTGTGGTGCTTGCCGCCGAACGCCCGGCCAATCTCGGGCAGGGAAGCGCCGGTGAGCTCCTTAGCCAAGTACATCGCCACCTGGCGTGGAAAGACGACTTTCTTGGTATTGCTCTTCTCTTTAAGCTGTGCTTGCCGGATTTGCAATCGCTCCGCGACCGCCTTCTGAATGGCCTCCATGGTTACGCGGCGCTCCTGCAAGTGGATCAGGTTGCGCAGAACCTGATGCGACATTTGGAGGTTGATGGGAACGCCAGTGAGGGAGGAGTAGGCCACCAGTTTGACCAAGGCTCCTTCTAACTCGCGAACACTCTGCTTAGTCTTGGACGCGACGAAAGACCGCACTTCGTCCGGCAGTCTCACTCCTACTGCTTCGGCCTTCTTATCGAGGATGGCCATCTTGGTCTCGAGATCAGGCGGCTGGATATCGGCGATCAGCCCCCACTCGAAGCGGGAGCGGAGGCGCTCGACCAGGCCCGGAATGTCTTTGGGCGGCGCATCACTGGAGATTACGATCTGCTTCTGGTGATCATGCAGTTCGTTGAAGGTGTGAAAGAATTCTTCCTGGGTTCGCTCCTTGGTGCCGATGATCTGGATATCGTCGATCAGCAGCGCGTCCGCTTCCCGGTAGCGTTGATGAAAGTGATGCATGCGGTCCGTGCGGATGGAGGAAACCATATCGTTCACGAAGCGTTCGCTGGTGGTGTAGACCACCCGCATGGCCATGAAATTCTGCATCAACTGCCGTCCGATGGCGTGGATGAGGTGCGTCTTCCCCATGCCGGTGCCGCCGTAAATGAACAGCGGGTTATAGCTGCGGGACGGATTGGTCGCCACCGCGCGTGCCGCTGCATGCGCAAACTGGTTACAGGCGCCCACCACAAACGAGTCAAAAGTGAATTGCGGATTCAGGTTGCTGTTGGCTGTTTCATGGCTCTCGATGGGCGGCATAGATTCGCCGTTGGACGCCACAATGTAAGCCACGCTGCCAAGCGGAAACTGCAATTCCCGAATGGCGCGCGTGATGAGCGTGGCGTATTCAGTGTCAAGCCAAACCTTGGTTTCCCCATCTGGTACGGCGACCAGAAGAACGGCCCCATCCACGGCGTGGAACCGGGCGTTGCGCAGCCAGTTTTCATAACTAGCCGGAGAAACTTTGTCTTTTAAGTAGTTTCGGATCTGATCCCAATAATTCATGATTACGGCACACCACAACTGCAATCGCTTCGCCCCGTCTGGGATCAGACAGGTGCAAGTTGGTGATTGTTATGCGGCCGGCCTCCACCCTATATCTCGCCAGCCGGAAAGTAGGATAGCACAGCGGTCGCGGTTTCCCACAAGATTATAAATTGATCGTTTCCAAACAGTTACAGCCACGTTTGACACCTGGAATGTTTGTGGTGGAAAATGAAAATCTGCACTCGGGCGGGAGTAACTCAGCTGGTAGAGTGCGACCTTGCCAAGGTCGATGTCGCGGGTTCGAATCCCGTCTCCCGCTCCAGAAAAATCTTGCTGAAAATTCCCTCGAAACTCGGTCCTGCTAGCTACTCCCTAGCGCTCTTCGAACAATGACCGGCTCTTTCGCAATGACCGTCAGGTAGGCTCGCGCGGCGGAATCTGGCTGCCGTCCGCCCTGTTCCCATTCCTGCAATGCGCGTTTGCTGATGCCATAGGCACGGGAGAATTCAGCCTGGGACATCTTCACGCGCTTGCGGATGGCCTTTACGTCGATAGGTTTCGGCCAGACCTGCTCCAACTCGATTTCGCCTCGCTGGTGCGCGGCAACGAGCTTCATACCCTCGATCAGGTCCGCGCCAAAGTCGTTCGTTTTGGCAGCGGCTCTTTCTTGCATTTTAGTGCGCTCCTTTCAGATAGGCCGCGATCTGACGCAGCTCCTTCTTCTCGTCCGTAGTCAGATCCGTTTTGACGTTCTTTGCATAGCAACGGATCAGGTAGACGCGGGCGGCAATGACAACATAGACGTAGATGATTCGTGTGCCGCCGCGTTTTCCTTTGCCTCTTGCTGCCCATCTCAGTTTCCTTGCTCCGGCGGCGCCCGGAATCACGTCTCCGGCATCCGGATAATCGGCCAGATAAGCCGCGACCGCCTCGATGCCCTCCGTTCCGATCAATCCCGCAGCTTCGGCCTTGAACTTCGGGAGCTGAAGGACAATGATCTCGCGCGCATCGTCCACAAATTAGGATTATACCGCAATGCGGTATAAGAATTTTGACCCGGCGGCGCACACGAACTTGACATGCTCCGTGAAACCCACTTGTTACAATCAGTACGATGGAAGGCAACCCCAAAGTGATTGCGGCGCTGAACGAGGCGCTCAAAGAAGAGTTGACGGCGATCAGCCAGTATTTTCTCCATTCAGAGATGTGTGAGAACTGGCGCTACTCGAAGCTGGGCGCTTTTATTAAGAAGCAATCCATCGACGAGATGAAGCATGCCGAGTCGCTCATCGAGCGGATTCTCTTTCTCGATGGCACCCCCAATTTGACCGAGTTGCTGCACCTGAGTGTGGGCCAGACGGTCAGAGACCAGTTGCAGAGCGACCTCAAGCTGGAGCTGAACGCAGTAGGCATGTACAATCGATTGGCGGCGCTGGCGCGCGACGAAGGCGACAACACTTCGCGCGATCTCTTCGAACGGCTCCTCAAGGATGAAGAGGAGCACGTAGATTGGCTCGAAGCGCAGCTTCACCAGATTAAAGAAATCGGCTACGAGCGGTACCTTTCCCAGCAGATCCGGGAAGAAGAGTGAATTGGCCGCGATCCTCGAGCTGCGCAACCTGACCAAAGACTATCCGGGCCAGCGCGCGGTGGACGGGATTACGCTTTCCATCGAAGCCGGCAGTTTCTTTTCGCTGTTGGGTCCTTCGGGTTGCGGCAAGACCACGACCCTGCGTTTGATCGGGGGCTTTGAAGAACCCACTGCAGGCGAAGTGCTGTTGCGGGGAGAGGTGGTCAATCAGCGCAGGCCCTATGAACGCAACGTTAGCACTGTGTTTCAAAGCTACGCGCTGTTTCCGCACCTTTCTGCCTGGGAGAATATCGCGTTCGGATTGCGCCGGCGCAGAACACCGGAGGCGGAGATTCACGAGCGCGTCGCCAGGACGCTTGCCTTGGTGAATCTGGAGGGCAAACGGGCAAGCCGGCCCGCGCAGCTTTCCGGCGGGGAGCGGCAGAGGGTGGCGCTGGCGCGTTCCCTGGTGCTCGAACCGGATGTGCTTCTGCTTGATGAGCCACTGGCAGCTCTTGATCCCAAGCTGCGCCAGCAGATGCGGCTCGAATTGAAGGCGCTCGAGCGGCGCGTCGGCATTTCGTTCCTTTTGGTGACCCATGATCAGGAGGAAGCCCTTTCGCTTTCCGACCGGCTCGCCGTAATGAATTGCGGTGTAATCGAGCAAATCGGGACTCCCGAAGAAGTGTACTTGCGTCCGCGTACCCGGTTTGTCGCCGCGTTTTTGGGCGAAGTCAATTGGCTCGATGATATCGGCGTGCGTCCCGAGGCCACGCGCGTGTGCCCTCAGGACAGGGCCGCTGCGACTGGTGATGCCGCGCGCTGCCGTAAGGCCATTGTGACCGGGCTGGTATTTTTGGGCGATCGCATCCAGGTGCACACGCAGCTTGCGACGGGAGAACCGGTGATGGCGCAACTTCCGCGCGGGCAGGGCGCTTTCGGAACGGGAGATCCCGTTGCGATCTGGTGGCACCCGGATGACGAAATGCGCTTCGAGTAGTTTGTCATGCGTCAGCTATCAGCCGTCAGCTTTGGTTCGGAACTCGTTCTAGGCCGAGGTCTCCTGCGGCTGAGCGAACGGGTTCTCGTCTGCCGATGGGCCGTAGATCGCGGGAACAGCGATTTCGTTGAGCCTCAGATAGACGCCGAGTTGGGCGCGGTGGTGAATCGTGTGGTTCAAAACGAAGCTGCGAATCACCGCGACGCGCGGCATCGTCATCATCGGCTTACCGCCTTGGAGCAAGGACCACGGCTGCAGCAGGCGCTCATCGCTCGCGCCGGCTAAAGCAGCACGTACCTTGGCAACGTTTTCGTCGAACGCGGCCAAGACCTCTGCGCGTTTGGTGACCGCGGGTGGCCGGTATGGCGGTTGTCCGGGCGGCGCCACATCGAAAGAGTCCTTCTCGATGACATCAGTAGCCCAGCCCACCATCATGGCAATGTGCTGCGCGAGCGGCCCCATGGCAAACGATTTGGGGTGCGGTTTCCAGTCGAACTTTTCGTCCGGTACGCGCTCCAGAGTTCTGCGCGTCTGGACCATCTCCTGATCGAATTCAGGCAAAAGAATTTCGCTGATCGACATGTTTCCTCCAGAGAGATTTTCGCTTTCTATTCGCCATGCTATGTTTGCGGTCTGCACAAGTCAAATAAATATTTGACTACTTCAGGATTTGA
>JASIAM010000242.1 GCA_030041985.1 Bryobacteraceae bacterium
GCCAGGATTGGCTGAACGCCGGGACGAGCTGCGCTCGATCCCGGCGAATCCCGGCCGCCGAGTCGGCGCTCAGGTTGCGTCTCCGCAGAGCCTTACCCTCCGCTCGGGTGCAACCAGTATAGCCGGCTCGAAACATCAACCCACGGGAATGTTTACACAAAATTCTTGACACGGCCTCCCAACCCAAACACCACCGGCGAATAGAGCGGCGCCAACCAGCAAGCCGATGGCGGACCAACGAATCAATGCCGGGTGGCGGTGCGCCTCGTTCACCAGGTGCACATACTCGCGTGCCTGCAAGCCGGCGGCGTGAATGTCACTCTGCAGGCCCTGCCGCATCTGGACTGCCGATTCTTTTACTTCTTGCGCGAGAATGGTTCCGGCCCGCCTTTCTGCCTTCTCGTAAGATGTGTTGAATTCCGCGATCGTTTCGTGAATCCCCGCGCTCGCCTTTTCCATTGCATCGTTGAAAACCAGGTAATTCATCGTGACCAGCGCAATTGCCGGGTCACTCGGCTTCAAGAACAGGTTGTGCCGCGCGGCCACTTCCGCGATGAGCTTCTGGACGTCGATCGGATCGATTGACTTCGGCATGAAGTTTACGCAAGGGCGAGTTCGTCAAGCTGTTCGAACAGCTCACGCCGCACGATCGTCAGCCGCTGTTTTGAAACCAACGAGAAGTCCGCGCTTCGGATCGCTTCGTCGAAGGTTAAACGGCGTTCCAGCATCTGGCGCACGTCGTCGCCGTAGGTATGCGGGTTCCGCTCGCGAATCGCCACCGCACCGATCAGCTTGGGCGCGTATTCCTCGGCAACCTTGAATTCCTCGAAGGTTTTCCCGTCCTTGCTGACTTCGCCGAAGTATTCGTTCAGCCAAACGACGACGTTCTTCTCCGACGTGGTTTCCGCCAGCCGTTCCAGGCCGTTCAGCGTATCGTGCATCGCCTGCCCGCCGGTCACCACCGAATGCACGAACACGTTCCGGCCGTGGGACCGAAAGAAAGCCAGGATTTCGTTTTCCAAAATGTAGTTCCACAGCGGCACGAAGATCGTTGCGCCTGTGTCTACAATGAAGACGCCGTCACCGCGACAGATCTTCTCGACCAGCAAATCGAACCGCTTTTCATCCACCGTGCCTCGCCGGAGAACCTTCATGTGCTCGGCTTCCAGCATCCGGTATTGCGCGAAAGTTGCATTCACCGGGTCGGTATCGAAGCAGTGCACCGGCGCGGACTTGGTTCGAAAATATTGAGCCAGAATCGCCGAAACGAAGCTCTTCCCCACGCCCCCCTTGCCCTGGAGCACCAGGTGGACCGAGGCCTGCGTTCCGTTCGTGTTCGTCTCCGGCGTATTCATAGTGCCCTCTCAATCGACCAGGTTCTTGCGAGTGGAGAACGGGTCGTATTCGAACCCCGACTGTTTCTTTTTCTCGCGCTGCCTCCGCAGATTCCGGAACGGGTCGGGCGTCCCCGTGGTTGGCGGACCAGGCTCTTCGCCGGGGATGGCAGCCGGCGGCTGCGGTTTTGGAATCCGGCTCTCACTTCTGCGCCGAAGGCGGGAAAGGTAGACCCGGAACTGCGCGTACGAGATATCCAGACCGTCCTGCTGCGCCGCCTGCCACACCTCTTTGAGCTTCCTGCCGGCGGCGAGGCCGGCTTGAATTTCTTCCCAGGCCCAGGCTACCTGTCCGATCTTCGTAGCAGGCTGGGTGAAAGGGGAGGGAGCGCAAGTGGACCAGGTCCGATCTTGATGTTCCGCGGCGCGGCTGTGGAGTGGTTTCCATCGGCTTTGGCCTGAATTGCTCCCTCATTTACAAAGGCAACGGCAGGGATCAGTCGGGACATCGAATCGCGGCCTTTCTTTTGCGATATGCGGCGATTTGTGAACGGTGTACAACAGACGGCAACTCCGGCAGCCACAAAGATGCCTTGCAGACGGCCAAAGTGGCAGGTCGGCTTCTGTTCGTGAATCCCGCCTTGGGGATTCGCGGATGAAACCCGAGTAAACCGTCCCCTAAAAAATGCCGGAACTCATTGAAATATGCTGCTCAACCGGATACGTGCCGCTAAGTCTTCGCGCGAGTTTTACGGAAAGCACGACGGGATTTCACATCTTCTTCATCGGCAGCTTCCCTTTCGTTCTCCTGGAACTTTTGGGCGACCGCCAGGCAGTGATTCAAGCCGCTGTCGTTGGAGAGAACTTGCCAGTGGCGGCGCGTGGCAACGGCACAGATCAGCATGTCGACCGGGCCGGCCTCGAATCCCCGGTTTCTGCATTCGTTGTATAACTGGGCCGCATATTCGTAATCGGCAGTATCAATTCGTTCATCAACGAAGGGAGCGAGGGCTGACTTGACCTTTTCGAACTGCGTCTGCTCCTTGATCCCGGACAATAGCTCCTGCCGGATTAGCCCGATCATGGCTACGCGGCCGTCCTGGATCGCTTGCGTCAGTTCGGCCTTGAGCTTCTGTTCTTCCGGGCTAAAACCGGCTGCCTCTTTGCGACGCAGCGCAAGGGACCACACGGAAGTATCGACGAGCAGCCTCACCGTTCGTTCTCAACCCGATCACGACGGCGGTTCGCCTTATAGTTGTAATCCTGCTGGTAATCAATTGTGCCGAACAAGTCGAGGATCTGCATCTGTTTTCGACGCCGGATGTACTCGTCCAGGGCGGCGGTCACGGCTTCCTTCTTCGTGCCGTGATGGCCTATCTTGCGAGCTTCCTCAATCAGACGATCGTCAAGGGCAAGGTTCGTCGGCATTCATACCTCCTGGTGTGTAGCTTACCACACATCACTATGTGTAGCAAGCCAGGCCGTCCTGCGGTCCTGCGGCGCGGATATGGAATGGTTTCCATCGACTTTGGCCTGAATTTGCTCCTTCATTTACAAAGGCAACGGCAAGGACCGGCCGGGACACTGAATTGCATCTTTTTAGCGATATGCAACGATTTGTGAACGGTTAGTGAACAGAGTGCAACCTTTTTCGGCCCACGGAAGAGTCGTTTGTGAACGGCATGCAACAGACGGCAACTCCGGCACCAGCAAAGACGCCTTGCAGACAGCCCAAAAACCGGTAGTGGAACATAAAGGATGGGATGCACCGCTGCGCGTTTTGTCGGCTATTTCGCGGATGGAGAACGATCTCCACACGCCGCTCGAATGGGTCGCGGCCGCACACTACAACACGGAGCACCCGCATGTTCACTTCGCCCTGCGGGGTATCGACGCGGAAGGGCAGCCGCTGCATCTCAGCCCGGACTACATCAAGCGGGGCATCCGCGAGATTGCGGAGGACCTTTGCACGCGCCAGCTTGGGCACCGCACTGAGATGGATACCAACCTCGCCCGACGCCGCGAGGTGCATCAGCACCGCTACACCTCACTGGACCGCATCATCCAACACCATGCGGAGCGGACCGAGGCAGATCCGAGATTCTTCACGATCACGCAAAATTGGAACCGCGTCGGGTTTGATCGCGGTACACGGCTTGCCGAACAGCACACCTCCGAACGGCTGAAGGTTCTGGAATCGATAGGACTCGCTGAGCCTGCGGGTCCAAACACTTGGAGGGTCCGGCAGGATTTCGAGAATGTCCTGCGAGCGATGCAGCGGAGTGCCGACCAGCAGAAAATGCTAGCTGCGCACGGAGCCCTGATGTCCGATGAGCGGCTCCCGTTGGTAGCGCTCGATCTTCGCAGCTTGAGATCGTTGGAAGGCCGAATCCTGGTGCACGGGGAGGAAGACAACGGGCGCCAAGCCGACGCTGCTGGCGTGGGAGGAGAGCGCCGTGATCTACGACATCAAGGGTGAGAACTGGGCCAAGACTGCGGGCTTCCGTGCTCAGCAAGGACATCTCTGCTTTAAGTTTTCTCCCGTGGAGGAGAACGCCAGTTCGCGCTTTAATCCCCTGGCCGAAGTGCGGCTGTTCACGTCCCGCGAGGTCAGCGATGCCCAAAATATCGCTAACATGATCGTGCGCACCGGCGAGGACACTCCCCAGGAGCGCTATTGGCAGGACGCGGCCTGTTCCATCACCACGGGAATGATCCTGCACGTCTGCTATGAGGCAGCCCGAGAAGGCCGCGTGGCCTGCCTTGCCGATCTCGCTCATGGGTTTACGCGGCCGGGTTCCAGCTTCCGCGACACGCTCGAAGAGCTTTTGAATTTCGAGCACGATCCGGGGCACGCGCATCACTGGCGAATTCCGAACGGCACATTGACAGCCACTCATCCTGTCGTCCGCGAAAAAGTCCAGGAAATGCTCGACAAGCAGGAACGCGAGTTCGGCGGCGTTCTCTCCACCGCAAAAACCGCGCTCACGCTGTACAGCGATCCCCTAATAGCGAATAACACTTCGGCCAGTGATTTCGCGGTGAACGACCTCGTGAACCACGATCGCCCGGTATCACTGTACCTGGTGGTTCCGCCCTCCGATAAGATCCGCCTGCGCCCGCTCATGCGGCTGATCTTCACCATAATCGTGAACCGCCTCACCGAGAAAATGGCATTCCAGGGCGCCGAGCAGAAGCGCAACCGGCATCGCCTGCTGGTGCTCATCGACGAGTTCCCGTCGCTCAACCGCATGGAAGTGTTCGCCGATGCGCTTTCCTACATGGCGGGCTATGGACTGAAGACATATCTGATCACGCAGGACCTTCGCCAGGTTGTCGATGCCTACGGTAGCAACGAGAGTATCGTCTCGAACTGTCACGTGCGCATTGCATTTGCGCCCAACCAGTTCGAAACCGCGGAACTGCTGAGCAAGATGACGGGCACAACCACGGTACAGAAAGCCAGTTACAACTTCAGCGGCTCCCGGCTCTCACCCGTCATGGCACACGTCAACGCCAGCGTGGATCACATCGAGCGCCCACTCATGACCCCGGACGAAGTGCTGCGCCTGAAAGCTCCGCAGAAACGCGGTGACGGGCTGCACGAACGGATCGTCGCGCCCGGTCAGATGCTCATCTTCGTCAGCGGTCATCGCCCTATCCTCGGCACGCAGATGCTGTACTTCCTCGATCCGGTCCTGAATGCGCGCGCCGAAATAGCTCCTCCGACTGAATTCTTCACCCTGGAGGACGGCCATGCCATTCCCCAACTTCCGCTGGATCGGACGCGGAACGTCGTTAGCAAGCCAGAGCTTTTAACTCCCGCTGAAACCGTGTCGGGCGATGAGCCGCTCTCCGGCGTGGAGCGCGGCTTCCTGGAAGAACTTCACCTTGAAAGGGGACATTAATCCATGCAGAGAAACCGGCTCGAAGTCGTCGGCTATCTGGCGGCCAAACCCGCCGTCAGGTATCTTCCATCCGGAATGCCCGTCGCCAACGCCCGCCTCGGCGAGAGCTACCGCTATCAGGACGCGGATGGCAAACCTCAGCAGCACACCAACTGGCACAGCCTGTCTTTTTACGGAGACCTGTCCAAAGTCGCACTTACTTTCGATAAAGGCGACAACATCTTTGTCGAAGGCACGATTGAGCAGCGCCAGTTCACGCCCAAAGGCGACGGAGTGCAGCGGACCGTTCACGAAGTCGTCGTGCGGAGCTGTTTGCGAGTTTCTCGGTTATGCGCGGCTACCGGGTTCCGGCGCCTGCCGGGACGGCGCGGCTCCCTTGCTGAAGCCGGTCGTTGCGAAAGCTGGAGACACGGTCGAACTCTCCGCGCGCGGAATCGCGGTAAATGGGACGCTGCTGCCCAACACCGCGCCGCTCTCGAAAGACAGCCAAAGTCGGCCTCTTTCGGCTTGGCCCTTCGGCTACTACGTAGTTGCGTCCGACACCGTGTGGGTGGCTTCCACCTATCACGCGCGCAGCTTTGACAGCCGCTATTTCGGCCCGATTTCCACGGCAGCCATTCGGGGACGGCTGAAGCCGTTCCTGACGCTATGAGGACCTCTTTCCAAAATCGATTTCTGCTCGGCTCGGCAGTCGTGCTGGGATTGGGAGTCTCGACTGGTCATCCCGCCGGTATCGTTGCAGCGGCGGCGATGCCGCTTGCATGCTTGATAACCGGAACGCGCAAGGCCGCGTTTGAAAACGCGCTCGGCTACTATGTCGCGGCTCTCTGGCCGATGGTCCCCGGTTTGAGCCGTTACCTTGGGCAGTCCGCAACAGTGCTCCTTCCCGTTGCTCTCTGGATTGTGGCCGCGGCGCTACTCGCGGCGCCATGGGCCATTGCGTGGACGCCGGACCGCCTGCAGTGCTTATGGCGCGCGCCGCTGGCGCTGCTTGCGGCCGTGATCCCTCCGCTCGGGGTCATCGGAGTGACTTCGCCGCTCACCGCCGCGGGTTATCTGTTTCCGGGAACGGCCTCGGCTGGCCTCGCGGCAGCCGCGCTGCTGCCGGGTGTCCTTCTTTCGACCCTCCGCCGACGTTATATCGTTTTGTATCTCACCGTCGCTCTCGCCATCGGCGGCCGCGTCTTCCGATCGGGCAATGTAGAGCCTCCTCGCGGCTGGATTGCGGTCAGTACCCATTTCGGCGACGTTTCGCAGCCTTTTGGGGATTTCCGCGCGGCGCAGTTCATGCAGCGGCGCTCGCAGCCGCCGCAATAATGGCAGAGCGTCGCCGGCGAATTGAAAGAACTTCTGACGGAAGAGGAGTACGCCTCGGCGTGCGCCTCCACTCCCAACGCGCACTACACGTCGCCCAAGGTCGTTCGGGCCATCTGGCAGGCGATAGAGCGGTTCGGATTGCAGCCGGGCGCGCACATTCTCGAACCCTCGATGGGCGTCGGGCATTTCTTCGGCCTGATGCCCGAAGGGCTGTATCCCGGCACGAGGCGCACGGGCGTCGAACTGGACTCGATCACCGCGCGCATTGCCGCCCGCCTTTACCCGGAATCGACCGTTCATCAGAAAGCATTCGAGGACACGCCGTTCCCCAAGGATTACTTTGACGCGGCGGTGGGCAACATCCCGTTTGGCAACTATCCGGTCTACGATCCGGCGTACCGCGGAAGCCCGCACCTGACCCACGCGATCCACGACTACTTTCTCGCGAAGTGTCTCGATGTCGTGCGGCCCGGAGGCATTATCGCGGTGATCACCAGCCGCTACACGATGGCAAACAGGACTCCACGGTGCGGCGTCACCTGGCGGAGGGAACGGTTCTGCTGGGAGCCATCCGGCTGCCCAACACCACGTTCCAGGCGAACGCGGGAACCGAAGTAACTACGGATATTCTGTTTCTACAAAAGCGCTCGGCGGAAATGGCGCCCGGCGAAAGCTGGACCGGGCTGCAATCCATCGAGACCGCGGATGGCCCGGTTGAGATCAACGAGTACTTTGCCCACCATCCGGAGACGAGGCGCGCAGCCAAGACCGCAGTCTTCGAGCGCCGCACGCTGGAGCGCTACCACCGTTGGAGCGGGCCGGCACAGCCTCCGAAGCGCTGCTCATCTCGCTCAACGAGACCGGCGGAATCCACTGGCCGCGCATGGAATCGCTCACCGGCAAGCGCGCTGCCGAGTTGCAGGAGGAGCTTGGCCCTCTTGCTTATTGCAATCCGGAAACCGGCGAATGGGAGACCGCTATCTCAGCGGCAACGTGCGCGCGAAGCTCGTCACCGCGCAGAATGCGGCGCAAAGCGATCCGGCCTACCGCCGGAACGTGGAAGCCCTCGAAGCAGTCCAGCCCAAGGACCTGGAGCCGAGCGAGATTGAAGCACGCCTCGGCTCTTCGTGGATTCCTCCTTCCGACATTGGCGACTTCGTGGCCGAGCTGTTGGACGTTTCCCGCGCCAGCGTGAGAATCGGCTACGCTCCGGTCATCGCGACCTGGACCGTGGAACTCGATCCCCATGCGAAATATGTCGTGAAGAACACCACCACGCACGGCACCGCGCGCTTCCGCGCCTCCGAGCTGATCGAGCAGTCGCTGAACGGGCGCACGCCCACGGCTTACGACGAGCACGAAGACGGGAGTCGCACCGTAAATCAGCCCGAAACCGTCGCCGCACGGGAAAAGCAGCAGCAGTTGAAGAATCGCTTTCGCGATTGGATCTGGGAAGATCGCGGGCGCGCGGAACGGCTTGCCAGGGAGCCACGAAGATGACCCGAATCGCGGGCCTGCCGAACTCGGACAGCAACGGCGCCTTCGACCTGTTCCTGAAAATCCGCTATCTCCAGGAGCGCGGCGGCGGGCGGGGCGCGGTCTTCGCTACCGGCACGCCGATCTCGAATACGCTGGCCGAGATGTACACCATGCTGCGTTACCTCGCGCCGGAGATGCTGGCCGAGCGGAAGGTCGAGCACTTCGATGCGTGGGCTGCGAACTTCGCCGAGGCCGTCACCTCGCTGGAGCTTGCGCCCGACGGCTCGGGCTACCGGATACACACCCGGTTCGCGAAGTTCATCAACCTGCCGGAACTGCTGACCGTGTTCCGCACGGTGGCCGACGTGCAGACCGCCGACATGCTGAACCTTCCCCGGCCCGAGATCGAGAACGGACGGCTCCGGCCAGCCCGGAGCTGAAAGCGTTCATCCGAATGCTGACCGAGCGGGCCGAGCGGCTGAAGAAGGAGCGCATCGATCCGTCCGTGGATAACATGCTGAAGATCACGGGCGAGGGACGAAAAGCCGCGCTCGATCTGCGGCTCGTCGATCCCGCCGCCGAGCCGGAACAGGAAACCAAGATCGATCTCGCGGTCTCGCGCATCGTCAATATTTGGAAAGAGACTCGGGATACGCGCTCGACGCAGCTTGTCTTCAGCGATCTTTCCACGCCCGATCCGGAGCGGTTCAACGTCTACGACGATGTCCGCACGAAGCTGGTTCGAGCGGGCATACCGGCCGGCGAAATCGCGTTCATCCACGATGCGGAGACCGACACCGCGAAAAAGCTGCTCTTCGATGGCGCGTGCTGCTGGGCTCGACCGAGAAGATGGGCGCGGGCATGAACGTGCAGCGGCGGCTTGTGGCGCTCCATCACCTGGATGCGCCGTGGCGTCCGCGCGACATCGAGCAGCGGGAGGGACGGATTCTGCGCCAGGGCAACGCGAACCGGCAGGTGCAAATCTTCCGCTATGTCACCGAGGGATCGTTCGACGCCTACATGTGGCAGACGCTCGAAACCAAGGCCCGCTTCATCCAGCAGGTGATGCGGGGAGAAACCTCGGTGCGCGGCGCGGAGGACCTCGAAGGCGGCGCGCTCACCTACGCCGAGATCAAGGCCATCGCCTCCGGCAACCCGCCGTGCTGGAGAAGACCAGGATCGATACCGAGGTGCGCAAGCTGGACCAACTGCGCGCCGTTTACGCCAATCAGCAGCGCCGTATCCGCTGGGAGATCCGGGACCTGCCGCGGCAGATCGCAGAAGCCAAGCAGCACCTGCAGCAGATTGAAGCCGACCTCACTACCCGGAATGCGAACGGCTCTGAGGAGTTCGTCATGAAAGTCGGCAATCGCATTTTCTCAGGCAAGGGCGCGCGGGAAGAAGCGGCCAAAGCATTGACGTTCGCCATTCTCTCTTGGCGGGACGATCCGGCAATCGAGCCGCGCGGTTCATTCCGGGGCTTCGAGATTCTCAGCCGGGGCAGGAGCGGAGGATTCGGAATGCTCGAAGAGAGCGAACGGATTCCGGAACTATTCCTTCGCGGCTACGCCACGTATTCCGCCAACCTGAACGCCGCAAATCCAATTGGCACCGTGCAGAGCATCGAGCACACGCTGCGGAACCTGGACAAACTCGCCGCCGAGCAGCACAGCCGCGTCGCGCGCATCGAGAAAGAACTGGCGGATTACCAGGCGCAGGCGGATCGCCCTTTCGAACACGAAGAGCAACTGAAACAGTTGCTCGCCCGGCAGGCGGAACTGAACTCGCTGCTGGACCTCGATAAAGGCGAACCGCAAGGGATCGCGCCGGCCCCCGAGAAAGATGATGCGGAGATCGAGCGGTCCGCATCCGCGTCATCGCCAGGCCATGATGCGATCGCGAAGATGGCCGAAACCTACCTGCGTGAATCGGGAACCGCGATCCGGGAACTCCCAATCTCCGAGCGCACGCCGCCGCAAACCGGCCTGGTGACCGCCCGCGCGGTCGCCCGGAACGACTCTCACGTCGCCTTCGCGGCCGCCGCCAACAGCTTCTTCCTCCTACCGTCCCGCTCGCTAAAGCGCGAGGTCCAGGTCGGCCAACGCCTGTCTCTCCGCTTCTCTCAGGGTCGCGCTTCCATCGATGAAGGACGCGATCGGGGAAGATAAGATTTATAGCGTCAACGCTATCTCCTAGCCTCAAAAGCCAGGCGCAACGCTGTCCCTTGCCTGTATGTACGGTGGCAACGAGAGGGATGCGGGGAATTCGTGAACATCAACTGCCCTGTGCTGGGGGGCCATTCCGGACCTT